>CAMDQN010000096.1 GCA_945905925.1 Singulisphaera sp. GP187 | reverse complement strand
GCGGGCCTCAAGGAACTCTCAGCACTCAAGAACCTCACCAACCTCCACCTGGGCGGCACGCAGGTGACGGACGCGGGGCTGAAGGAACTTTCAGCACTCACGAACCTCATCGAACTCTACCTGAGCGGCACGAAGGTGACGGATGCGGGACTGAAGGAACTCTCACCACTCACGAACCTCACCTTGCTCGACCTGAGCGGCACGAAGGTGACGGACGCGGGCATCAGGGAACTCAAGAAGGCGTTGCCGAAGTGCACCATCTTGAAGTTCTGACTGGTTTTTAGCTCAGTTGCGGATCGTTGAAAAGAAACCGCGAGGAACATTCCTCGCGGTCCACTCAAGCAGGTTGTAGTTCGTCGTCGTGTCGAACTTCTGTTGCTTCGCCGCCTTGATCTGTTTGACAGCCGCGCGAAGGTCACGGGTTGACAGTTGCTCCACTTCGGCGCGGGCGAGTAGCGCGTCGGCCTGCGCGGGCGGGAGCGATGAAGCTTCCTGATGATGTCCGAATGTCAGAACCTCATGTCGCCGTGAGCTTTCAACAACACTAGACACCCACTTCAAATTCTGAAGGGTAGTTTTGTCTAGTCCCGTGATCTCCTGTGCCTTCGTGTAGGTGTCGCCGTACTTCTTCTCGTCGTAGGTCGGTTCGCCGGTCACCTGCAAGCCGCCCCGCGTCAGGGTGAAAGCCCCAACGCAGGTAGCGGCTTCGCTGTCACGGATGATCAATTCGCTCACGATGCAACCTCACGAGGAAAAGAGTTTGTCGCGGCTGGGCGCGCGAGCCAGGTGATCGGCCCCGATCACCTTTTGCGCGACGGATGATGCCGTCGCGCTTCGTGCTTCGATTTGTCCGCGTCTGGGTCGAGGATGGCCGCCGCGCGGCGCAGTCGCCGCAGCACGGCGTTTTTGTCGTGCGGCGTCAGGAGGGCGATATCGCGAGTTGTGAACCCGTCGACCAACCACAGGCGCGCGACGAAGGCCAGTTCCTGGTCCAAGTCCGCGATCGTGAGCCGCGTGCCCGCGTCCGAGCGTGCCGCGACCTCGCGCACCAACCGCGAAGCCTCGTCGCGAGCATCGAGGCTGAACGTCGGCCCGGCGATCTTCAGTCGCCGCGATCGCTTCATGCTCGCGCGGCGCACGGCCAGCGCGACCAGCGATCGCGCGAACGCTGGCCAGGTAGTAAGGTCGCGACATCGCGCGCGAGCGTACAACACCGCGTCCGTCGCGGCGTCGATGAACGATTCCGCCGCGTCCGGCAACCGGCGCCCTTGCCGCGCCGCGTATTGAATCGCCCACAAGTACGTTTCGGCCACGGCCTCTGCGGGAACGGCCACAAATGCGCCCGCGTCATCCGGGAGCGTCGGTTTTTCAGCGTTGACCTGCATGCACACTCGCGTCTTTTGGGTTTGGCCGTTCCGCAATCCGCCAGCGATTCGGCTCGTGAGGTCGCGCAGACGACGAACCGCCACCTACCGCGACGTAGCGGCACAACAGCCCGGTCACGTCGTCGGGGTTGATCGCGCGCCAGCGGGGAGCGCCCACGCGTTGCAATCGTCCGCGTCGATCACGGACATCGCCCCCGTGTTCTTCAGTGCGGCGGCGACCGCAGCCGCAGTTAAGCCGCGCGCCTCGAAACGGGCGCACAGTTCGACCGCGCCCACAAGATTCCCGAAGTAGCCGCATCCACGAGAGGCCCGACGGATTCCGCGAATCTGACGGCGCGCCGTTCCGCGTAGCCCATCGCCCATTCGTAGACGGACGCGAAGTCTGCGTCAGTGATCGCGACCACCGGCTTCTCAGTGTCGTCGTTCATTGCGAGTTCTTCGAGTCGATCAGCACGAGCCGCGTATCTGGCTCGCACGAGCAAGCGCGGCCTTTCCAGATGCGGCAATCGTCGTCGTGGTATACCTCCAGGTGCGCCACGGCGCCCGGTTGCGGACGCCCGCAGTTCATCAAGTCGGGTAGCACGCCGGTCAGGTACTTCGGCGCGATTGGTTGCTTCGGTTGCATGCGGCTCCTCGTCGGGTTGAGCTTAGTCGGCCAATGGTTGGGCTTGGAACAGGTTGGAACATGTTCCAAACTAGCGCACCGACGACACACACAGAACACGATTTTACTTTTCGACCAATGCGTGCGCTAGTTTGGAACATGTTCCAACCTGTTCCAAAGTGGGTCCCGCGCCCAAAAACTGACCTGCGGGCCTCAGTCCGATACCCCTGTAAACCCGAACCTTCTGACCGTCGATCCAGGGTTGAGACTGCTTAATGTGCGGGATCGCGGCGAGCAGGTCGCGCCCGAACACTTCAGCCTTTGGGTCTAGTCGCGCTCCGTTCTCGTGGTTCCACTGGCACCATGCCGTGTACAACTCTGCCTTCGGGACGAGCTTCGTCGGCCCCACGTCGCACACCTCGCGGACGAACGTTCGGATCGGTGACGAAAGGTCAGCCATCAGGTTCGCGTGTTCCTCTGCCGCCGCGTTCGCGGTGAACGCGCCGTTATCCCGCAACCGCACCCAGCCCAACGCGGCCCATTTAAGGATGCTCGGCAATTCGGCCATGATCCTGCTTTCAAGAGTGCGATCTTCTCGCCCGAACCAACTGTTCGGGGTGTTCAGGATGTGGAACCTGGACGCCAGCGCGCCCGACGCATCCGGTAGTCGTGGAATCTCGTTCGACGCCAGCACGAACCGCACCGACAACCGCGAGGTAACCCGCTTGCGGTTCTTCCTGTTGATCGTCTGCGCGTCCTCGCCGCTGATTGAAATGATCCTCTCGACCACGCCCGCCACGTCGGTGCGCCCCGACAACCGCGCATCCGGGATGATTGCGATCCGCTTCCCGATCATGTCCTCTAGCCCGAAACTCTCGCCCAGCGCGGCGAACGATGTGGTGACTACGTTCGCCGCGCCCACGAGCGCGGTCGCGACGCGAATGAGGGTGCCCTTGCCGGAACGGATCGGGCCGACGAGGAACAACGCCTTGTGCATCGACGTGTCGGCAGACAGCAGGTAGCCGATCCATTCTTGTAACCCCGAAATGCTGTCCGCATCGCCGCTGAACCACTCGTCCAGCGCACGCATCCAGGTAACCGGTTCGGGCGTGCAATTGGGCACGTCGAACGGCAGCGCGTTCGCGGTGAAGAATCGCGGGGTCGGCGCGGAGAACGCGCCCCGGTCGGCCGCGATCCCGTCGAGAGTAAAAAGTCCGTTGGGCGCGGCCACGACCGAAGCCGGGTCGGTTGCCTCGTCGCAGTCGATCCAGAAAGGCGGTTCGGTGCCGTCGTCGCGGCGGTTCACCAGCCCCGACAAGTTGGCCAACACGTTCTGCCGCACGGTCGTGGTTACCGGGAAGATCGTCGGCGGAACGAACGGCTTCTTCTTCGTCGCCTCTGCCTGCGCCGCCTCGTACGCCTTCTTTGCCAGGTCGATTCGAAATGGAAGATCAGCCACGAACAACGCGCGCGTGTGCCGCATAACGTCCGCGTCTAGTTCCGAATCCGGCAGCGGACGCCACGCCGCCCCGTTCCACAAGTGAAACTCGTCTCGCCACTGCAGAAGTTTATGCTCTCCGGCCTCGGTCTTGTTCTTCGCTGCGTAGAGCCGCGCGGCGCGGTGCGGATCGTTCCACTGCTCCCCAACGCCGGGTGCGGGGTAGAAATCGAGGAACCCGGCCAGGTCGTCGCCGCTACTCCCGATAGCCCGCACGCGCGCCGAAGGTGCGTGAACCGAGTAGCCCGCCGCCGCGACCGCCTTCGCCGCCTTCCTGAAGTCCCCGCCGTGTTTGAGCAATGCCTCCGCGCCGAACTTGTCGTACGCGCTATCCTGATCGAACGGCCCCGCGTTCGAAGTGAAGACGTACAACAAGTCTCCGCTGCGATCCGAGCGACACTTGCCCGTAGTCGCGCTCACGCCTCGCACCTTGCCCGGCCGCGTCCAGTAGGTCACGTCACCGGCGGTACGCTCCACTGTCCAACCGTGCGGTTCGAGGATTTCGGACCACGCCGCGCGCCTGTTGAACTCGTCGCCCGGCCGGTCACCGCTCGCCGCACTCAGAGCCGGAGAAGCAACTCGAATACGTTCCGGCGGAACCCACTCGTTTAGTTCGCGAGCGAGGTCGCAGAAGATCGTGAACAACTCCAGGGGTGTCTCAACCATTGGGCAGCCATCCTTGCTGTTCGACCGTGTACGAGATGTTCGCCGCATCGCGTCGTGCGGCGTCCGTTTCGTGAGGGTCGTCGAAGTGATCGACGCGTTCGTGAATTGGCGATCCCGATGAAGAACTTTCATTGCCATCGGGACAAACGATATCTAAACTGGAACCTGTACAAATTAAGCCTCCTGCAAAGTGATGTGCTGGCCGCCCGTGTCGCTCTGAGTGGGTTGAGTCTGCGCCGTTTCGATCCCGACGAACCCGTTCGCGATGTCGAGCAGGTTCATTGCGTCACCTTTTTCATGTGCGGCCCGGGCGCCGCTCTTTTCGTTCCTGCCTGTCGGCCTCGACAAGAGCCAGCAGTGCCGCGCGGAATTCGGGATCGGTTTCATTCAGCGCGGCCGCCGCCACAGCAGCCGCGAACGTGTCGCCAGAATCCTGGACAACGCCGGGCGCGTGCCGCTTGCGCTGGCCTCGCGGTGTTTTTGCGATGCGAGTCTTCATTGCGCGGCCACGGGTTGCGCGAGTCCCAAGAACGACAGGAACACGGCACGAGGCCAGGCCCAGCGCCGGCCGATCCGCACCGCGCCGGGAATGCTGCCGTTCGACGCCCGGCTGCGCACTGTGTTTTCGTGTTCGCCGGTAATCCGCGCGGCTTCCTGTACGAAGACCAACAGCGGGCATGGTGTGGCATCGGTCGCAGACATGCGGTTTCACTCCAGTGTTGCCGAATTGGCATCGCAAATCTCACGCGATACACTAGATCGTCAGAAAGCTACATTCGGCTTGCGAAAGCTACCGAGATTTATTTTCTAACGGCCAGGACTGCCGCCTCAACAGCGTCGAAAACGCAACGATTCCTAGTAGAATCTAACACATATCAAATGCGAGAGCAGTCCCGAAAAATATTTCCGGCAACAGAATCAACAGTCGATTCGATTTGCGATTTTACATATACGATTGTAAAGATAAGTCGCTTTTGTATACCTTGTAAGGAAGTGTATAATCCGTTGCGTTTTTGTTGTGCGCGCATGATCGCACCTCGTGGAACGGAAACGAAGAAGCCTACAGCTTGATCGCTGTAGGCTCGATGTGAAAGTGATGTTGGCGCGGAAGGATCAGGCGAGCGCGGACGTGTCGAGGTTGGTCAAGAGCCGCTCCCACGCGGACAGTCCGCGAGGTTCGCGAACGTCGAACTTATCGAGTGCGGCAACCGCAGCGCCGGACACTACGTCAGACTTCGCGGGCCGACGTTTTTTCGGCGTGCCAGATTGCGCGTGCGTGTGGTGAATCACATAGGTACGGGCCGTGCCCCCGCTGAACGCAAGTTGCACAACCGCGAGTCGCACCGTACCCCGGTCCACGAACAGACAGGTGATGCGCTCCGCGATGCGGCCGATTGCTTGCTTGAGTCTCGTTCGCACGTCGCGGGCATCCTTCGCGTTATCGAGCGCTTCGACTAGCCCGCGACATTCCCCCAGCGCTGACGATATTGGCGATGCCGCCTTCAGCTTCGCGCGATCCAGCGATTCCCCCACAACCTTCCGCTCCGCGTGCTTGGCCCGAACCTTCGCGGCAATCTCAGGGATGATGTCGTCGCCGTCGAACTGGTCGGCCAACGCCTTCAGTTGGGTATCGAGACGGGTGAGCTTGGCCGCGAGTTCCGCAACCTCATCCGGTCCCTCTTCGCGGTCCTGGATATCGCGAGGGTCGAGTTCCGCCAACCGGCGCAATACCTCGCGCTCAAACGTCACCAGCGGAAATGAAACGCCTGGGTCGCCACGGTGACGATACCCTTCCGGCATCAGTACGCGCGATGTCTTCCGCGTCTCGATGTGAAGCCTGTCGCCGCTCCGCGCGTCGTACAGGAGCGCCCCGAAAACGTTAACGTGGTCGCTCTTCTTCGTTGGCCTTCCGCCACGATGGTCGCGTGATTTAATCGCCGCTTGCGCCGCGCTCCATTCAGCCTCAGTGATGACTTTCGGGTAGTAATCCAAGACCGGTTCCGGGTCGAGATTGCGGCGCCCGTCCTCGCCCCGCTTGGCTTGCTGGAACTCGCCAAGCACCTCGCGACCGCGAAGGATAACCCGGATGTAGGCTTCATACCACGGCTTCCCGGTCCATGTCTTCACGCCCTCGCGGTTCAACGTCTGAGCAATTGCCCGCGCGCCGTACCCGTCTTTCGTCATCTTGAAGATTCTCTTGAGCAGCGCTTTCGCACCCTCCCTGAAGACGAACTTCCCGCCCTCGATCTTGAGCCACGCCTTCGCGCCCTTCGTGACCATCTTCCCCGATTCGCGACACGCTTCGCGCTTGCTCGCCCACGCCGCGCCAATGGTGTCGGATTTCCGCTTACTCTCCCCATGCCCGCGCGTGAGTTCCACGACAAGCAGCAGCGCTTTCGTCAGGTCAACGGGCTTGTCGAGTATCACCTCTACGGGTGAAAGTTGCACGATCCGAACACCCCGGTTCACCAACCCGAGAACGAACTCCGCAGCCTCGCCAAATTCCTCGCGGGTCAACCGGTCGAACGATTCCACGATGAGGAACGAGCCGGCCTTTACCCGACCGGCTTCGACCGCCGAAATGAACTGCTTGAGCGCGGTCTTATCCTCAAGCCGGTGTTTGCCCCGAAACGATGATGTGCCGAGTTCTTGGTAGTCGGAATCGGGAGCGAGCCTTACGCCTGGATTTTCCGCAAGCCACTTCGCGCGGGCTTTCGTCTGGCGGTTGATCGAGTCGCCCCGCTCCTGTCGGGGGGATGAGAACCGCATGTAAGAGTAGGCCACCCCGGAGAGTTCTTCCTTGCCCATGCCCGCCCCCTGATGGAGAATGCCAGCGCAGTACCAGCAGTGGGCAACATGATATCAGAAAATAGAGAAGACGTTAAGAATGGTTTTTGCCATGAGCGCGCCCCAGGGTACACTGCGAACACTTCTCCCGCATCTTATGGGGCCGGCACCATGAACGAACCCGTCTCGCGCCGCGCGGCATTGCAAGCCGGGGCCGCAAGCGCACTCGCCGCCTCCGGGGGTTTACACCCCCGGCTCGCCGGCGCCGCGCAGGAGCCGAAACGCCAAGTCTGGGAGGGCTATACTGATCAGTTGAGTTACGCTCCCGGCGACGAGGTGAAGTTGCACCTTTCCTCTTCGGTGCCCAAGTTACGGTTCGCTGTCGTTCGCGGTGGCAACGGGTTCCCGCCGTACCCGGCCGAGGGAGAGATCGCGGGTGCCGCCGTTCACCCCATTCCGAAAGACGCTTCGTCGCACGGCTGCGGCTGGCCGGTCGCGCAGAAGTTCAAGCTCCCCGCAGATACCGCTTCTGGATACTACCAGGTTATCTGCCATGAGCCAGACAAGAACGCCGGACTCGCGGCTGCCTTCTTCATCGTGCGACCGAAGGAACCCGGCAAGAACGCGAAGATCCTCATTCAGCTCGCGACCAACACCTACAACGCGTACACGAACTGGGGCGGGTACAGCCTCTACGCGTACCACGGGCGTCACAAGGTTCAGGGGCGCCGCGTGTCGTTCGACCGGCCACAAAGCTCGCAGTTCAGCAGATGGGAAGACCCGTTCACGAAGTGGGCCGAGAAAGCGGGCTACGCACTCGACTACTGCGCGAACTCGGACCTGGAGTTCCGGCCCGAGTTGCTCAAGAAGTACAAACTCGTGCTGAGCGTGGGACACGACGAATACTGGTCCACGCCGATGCGCGACAACCTCGAAAAGTACATCGGCGACGGCGGGAACGTGGCGTTCTTCAGCGGCAACACATGCTGCTGGCAGGTGCGCAGCGAAGCCGAAGGCCGCGCGCTCGCGTGCTGGAAACAGAACTTCGGCGACGACCCCGTCTACAAAACGGGCGACCACAAAACGCTCTCGTCGGCGTGGAGTCACTACCTGTTGAACCGGCCGGAGAACACGCTCACGGGTGTCGGGTTCCTGTGGGGCGGCTACCACCGCAGTCACGGGCAGTTCATGGACGGGAGCGGCGCGTTCACCGCACACCGCCCCGACCACTGGCTGTTCGCGGGAACCGACCTGAAGCGCGGAAGCACGTTCGGCGCGAAGTTGCCCGATTACAAAGTCGTTGGCTACGAGTGCGACGGGTGCGAACTCACCTGGAAGGACGGGTTACCGTTCCCCACGCACACCGACGGTACTCCGAAGAACTTCGAGGTGCTCGCGACCGCGCCGGCGCGCTGGCACCCTGACGACGCGGAGTGGTACGAGAAATGGCAGAAAGGCCGCACCGGGAACGCGGTGGTCGGCACCTACACGCGTGGCGGAACCGTCGTCACGGTCGGCACCACCGACTGGAGCTTCGGCCTTCGCGGCAACGACCCGAACGTCGTGCGGATCACCAAGAACGTGTTGGATAAGCTGGGAAAGTAAAGCAGATTTCACCGCAGAGAACGCAGAGGACGCAGAGAATCAATCGAATTGAATCCCCGCCTTTCTCTGCGTTCTCTGCGGTGAAATCTGCTTTCTTCCACTACCGGATCAGTTCAAACGTGGCCTGAAGCACCTGGCTCTCGATCTGGATCGCCTGTGTGTTGAAGCTGAACGCTCGTTGCGCGATGATCAGGTTCACTAACTCATTCGTGAGGTCCACGTTCGACCGTTCCAGGAAGCCCTGGGTGACATCGCCGAGGCCATTCGTGTTGGGCGCGCCGGTCGTCGCGGTGCCGGAGGCGGTGGTTTCGGTGAACACGTTGTCGCCGAACCGCGACAGCCCGCCGGGGTTCGCGAACCGCGTCAGCGAGAGTTGCCCGACCACTTGCCTCCCGGTGTCGGTCACTGCGGTCACGATTCCGTCGCTCGCGACCACGACCTCGGTCGTGTTCGGCGGGATGATGAAATTCCCGACCAGCCGATAACCCTCCGGTGTGACCAACTGACCGGTGTTGTCCGTGGTGAAGTTGCCCGCTCGCGTGTACCCGGTCGTGCCGTCCGGTAACGTCACGGGAAAAAAGCCTTCCCCCGTGATGGCGAGATCGAACCTGCCCGCCGATGCGATCAGTGCGCCTTGCGTGAACCGCCCGCTGATCGCATCGACGATCGCACCCGTACCGATCTGCGTGCTGCCCGGTGGCGTGACGCCCTGCCCCGTTGAGGAACCCGCCGCGAAGCCCGAGTACAGGAGGTCTTGAAACGTGATCTGCCCCGTCTTGTACCCGGGCGTGTCCGAGTTCGCGACGTTGTTGCTGGTCACGTCCAGAAAGCTTGACGCGGCCTGGAGACCGGCAGTACTAGTTGTCAGTGCGCTCAGAGCCATGATGTCGCTTCGTGTGGTTCGTATTCTCGCGAGTAAACAGCAAACAGTTTAACGTCGGTCCCGCAGGGACCACGCTTCGAGCAAAGGATCCAAAAACGCGGACCCGGCGCTAAACAGAACAATGGTATCCGCGCAACGTGTCTCTTGGTCGTCTCGAGTACATCTTACCCTCTCCTCAGGAGTCCCGCCATGAACACCCGCCGAACGTTCTTCAAATCCTCCGCCGCCGGCGCCGCCGCGCTAACACTCGTTAACGGCGCACCCGCGAAAGCCGGACCCGACAAACTCACCGTCGCGCTCATCGGCTGCGGCGGCATGGGTAAGCACCACCTCGGCCACCTCGTCAAGCACAAGCAACTGAACGTCGCGTACGTTTGCGACGTGGACGACAACCGGCTCGCGGACGCGGCCAAGATCGCGACCGACGCCGGGCACGCGGTGAAGGCCGAGAAGGACCTGCGGAAGGTGCTCGCGGACAAGGCCGTCCACGCGGTCTGGATGGCGACCCCGGATCACTGGCACACGCCCGGCGCAATCCTCGCGGCCGACGCGGGCAAGCACGTGTACGTCGAGAAGCCGTGTTCGCACAACGTCCGCGAAGGCCGGCTCCTCATCGACGCCGCGAAGCGCAACAAGGTCCAGATTCAAGTGGGCACACAGTCGCGCAGCACCCCGACCTGCGCCGAAGCGATGAAGCGCCTCCACGACAACGCAATCGGCGAGGTTCTGGTTGTGAAAGCGTGGAACAGCCAGTTGCGGCGGAACCTCGGGAAGGTGAAGCCGAGCGAACCGCCGAAGCACATCGACTACGCGCTGTGGCAGGGACCGGTCCCAGAGGCGCCGTTCTACACGAATCGCGTTCACGGCTCATGGCGGTTCTTCATCGACTACGGAGCCGGCGACATGGGCAACGACGGGGTCCACGACATCGACGTGGGCGTGTGGGGCATGAAGCTCGACTCGCTCCCGAACCGCGTCGCGGCGCTCGGCGGTAAGTTCTTCTTCGACGACGATCAGGAGTGGCCCGACACGCAGTACGTGGTGTGCGAGTACGACGCCGGCAACGGCGGAACGAAGCCCAGGCAGTTCATTTTCGAGCAGCGCATCTGGTCGCCCTACGTGCAAGAGGGCTACGAAAACGGCTGCGCGTTCTACGGCACGAAGGGGATCCTCATCGTCGGCCACAGCGAGGGCTGGAAGCTGTTCGGCGAGAAGAACAAGCCGATCGAAGAAATGAAGGGGCGCGTGGACCTTCCAGCGCATCACCAGAACTTCATCGACGCGTGTCTGAAGGGTGACAAGCTCGCGGCCTCGGCGGAGGTCGGTCACGTGTCCGCGGGCATCTGTCACCTGACGAACATCAGCAGCCGGTTGCGGAAAACAATCGAGTTCGACCCGGTGAAGGAGACGATCACCAACAGCCCGGACGCGAACGCGATGCTGCGCCGCAAGTACCGCCCTAACCACTGGTCGGTGCCAAAGGGCGTGTAAGTTCTTGCAGGGTGGGTCAAGGTTTTGCGCAGGCCCACCGTCTTCCGTGTCGCAATGGTGGGCCTACGCAAAACCTCGACCCACCCTACAAAGAGGCTCGCTCGTGGATGTCGCTCTTGTTGATCTGATCAGGCTCGCGGGTGTGGGGCAACTCTGCATCCTGATCGCGTCGTCGATGGTGCCGTTCAAGTTGAACTGGAAACGAGACCTCGCGGTGCTGCCGGTGCTTCACCGGCAGTTGTACTGGACCTACTACGGGTATGTCGTGCTCGGCATCGTCGCGCTCGGGCTGATAAGCCTTACGTGCGCGGAAGACCTCACAAGTGGTTCGCGATTGGGCCGCGCGGTGTGTGCTTACGGTGCGATCTTCTGGGGCATCCGCGTGGCCCTGCAAGCGGTGTTCGACGTGAAAGAACACCTCACCGCGTGGTGGCTAACGGCCGGCGACCACCTGCTCACGGTGCTGTTCATGTCCTTCACCGCGCTGTACGGCTACGCGGTGTTCCGGTGAACACTTTTAGCTAATTCTGCTGGACACGGGACGCGATTTCGGCGAAATGTATTATACCTGCCTGAAGGTCGGCTCCCACCCTACTTAGCCTCGCGTTGAAGGCCCATCTATGCTCAGTCTCTTCGGCACGCCACACGATCGCGGCGGGTTCTGCGACGGACGCACCCGGCGCGACTTCCTCACCGCCGGCGGCACGCTGTTCGGCGGGTGCCTCGCACTGCCGCACCTGCTCGCCGCAGAATCCAAAACCGCCGCGAAGACCGGCACCAAGACCTCGCACAAATCGGTCATCAACATCTACCTGCCGGGCGGCCCGCCGCACCAGGATATGTGGGACTTGAAGCCCGACGCGCCGAAAGAAGTGCGCGGCGAGTTCAACCCAATCCAGACCAACGTTACCGGCATTCAGATTTGCGAACTGTTCCCGCGAATCGCGAAGATGATGGACAAGTTCGCCATCATCCGCTCGCTCGTCGGCAGCGCCGGCGATCACGACGCGTACCAGTGCATGACCGGTCGGCCACGAACCCCGGCGAACCTCGGGTTCTGGCCGTCGTTCGGATCGTGGGTGTCGAAGTCGCAGGGCCAGGCCGACCCCGCGGTGCCCGCGAACGTCTCGCTCGTGTACCCGTGCGGCGAAAAGCGGTGGGGCTTCCACGGCGATGGCGGGTTCCTCGGCATTCAGCACTCGCCGTTCCACCTCGTTGGCGGTCGCGACACCGGCATGAAGTCGGACAACCTCACCCTCAAAGGCGTGAGCCTCGACCGACTGAACGATCGCGTCAGTCTGCTGAACGGGTTCGATGACTTGAGCCGCAAGCTCGACGCGAAGGGCACGATGGACGGGATGGATTCGTTCAACCGTCAGGCGCTCGACATCCTCACGTCGTCGAAGTTGAAGGACGCAATCGACCTCACGAAAGAGAACCCGAAGGTTCTCGAACGCTACGGCGTCGATGACCCCGCGTTCGAGCGCGACGGCGCGCCCCGCATGGTGCGGAACTTCTGCATCGCGCGGCGGTTGGTCGAAGCCGGTGCGCGCGTGGTCACGATGAACTTCACGCGATGGGACTGGCACGGGCCGGACGGTAAGAACTTCGTGCAAGCCCGCAAAGACTTCCCGCTGCTCGACGTCGCCATCACGACGCTAATTCAGGACATCCACGACCGGGGGATGAGTGAAGACGTGTCGGTGATCGTGTGGGGCGAGTTCGGGCGCACGCCGAAGATCAACAACATGGCGAGCCGCGACCACTGGCCGCAACTGAGCTGCGCGCTGCTCGCGGGCGGCGGCATGAAGATGGGCCAAGTGATCGGTTCGTCGAACCGCTTGGCGGAGCGCGCCGCGTCGCGTCCGGTGACGCACCAGGAAATCTTCGCGACGCTGTACAAGAACCTCGGCATGGATCTGAACGTGGTCCGCGAGTACGACGCGAACGGTCGCCCGCACTTCCCGATCGACGCCGACGCGAAGCCGATCCGCGAACTGGTGTAGGGGCGGAAGAGTTTCACCGCGGAGACCGCAGAGACCGGAGAGGAAGACAGAGGAGAGCTTGAGTTCAGTTCACTCTTTCTCGTCTTCTGTCTTCCTCTCCGGTCTCCGCGGTGAATCCGCTTTTCTTCAATCACTTCGTCTTGCGCTCGGTCCAGGCCCAGCGGTACAGGTTGCGCGTATCCGCGTAGCGCCCGTCTCCGGTCGTGCTCCCCAGGACCACCACGAGCAAGTGATCGCCGGCGTGCTTGCCGCTCGACACGAGACACGCACCGGCCGCGGTCGTCGTGCCGGTCTTCACGCCTTCGTAGCCCTCGATGTCGAGCAGTTTGTTCGTGTTGTTCCAAATCACCTCGCGCTTCTTGCCGTCGGCGTCCGTCACCGAACACTTGTGACGCCGTGTCGAAACGTACTTCGCGAACGTCGGGTTCTTCAGCGCCGTGAACGCGAGGGTGAGTAGGTCTCGCGCGCTTGCGGTGTTGTTGCCCAGCCCGTGCGGGTCGAGGTACTTCGTCTCCTGCATCTTGAGCGCCTTCGCGGTGCGGTTCATCTCCGCGACGAACTTCGCGACCTCGTCCTTGCCCTCGTGCTTGAAGCGCCCGCCGAAGTATTCTGCGAACGCGGTCGACGCGTCGTTGCCGGACGGGAGCAACAAGCCGAAGAGTAGGTCGCGCACGGTCACCTTGTCGCCGGTCTTCAGGTCGGACGTGCTGCCCGCGGTCTTGTCGGCGCGTTCGGAGAACGTCATCACTTCGTCGAGCACCTTCGGGTCTTCGGCCGCGAGAGTCAGCACGATGTACGCGGTCATGATCTTCGTGGTACTCGCGATCGCGAGCGGCTCGGCGCCTTTCGATTCCCACAGCAGTTTCCCGGTCTTGCCGTCGGCGATGGCCCACGCCTTCGCGCTCACGAGCGGCGGCCCGTCGAGTTTCTCCGCCGCGGTCTTCACCGGCAGAGGTTCCTCTTTCGGCGGTTGCGCGTGCGTGAACGCGACCGGCAATGCAACAAGCAGGAACGCGAACGGGTGAAGCCATCGGGACATAGTCGTCTTTCCGGGTGGTGGGATGATGTAACGTCGCGCGAGTCAGTGCAGACACGCGCGACCGCGAGCGGTTATCATCGCGCATGCGTCGGCCTTCGACATTACCCATTTCCCGCCCCGCGTGGGGCACATTTCTGGAGAGTTCCCATGAACAAATGGCTGCTGGCGGCTCCGGTGGCGGGCGCGCTGGGCATCGCGGCTGGCGTCGGCGCGGACAAATACCTGAGCGCGGCGGGCGAAGCGAAACAAGACCTAAAGCCCGCGACCACGCTCCCGCTGACCCGCGTGGTGCTGTTCAACAGCGGGGTCGGCTACTTCTCGCGCTCCGGCGAGGTCGATGGCGATGCCCGCGTCGATCTCACGTTCCCGGAAGCCGATGTGAACGACCTGCTCAAGAGCATGGTGCTCGAAGACTTCAGCAAGACCGGGCGCGTCAGCGCCGTGAGCTACGACAGCCGCGAACCGATCGCGCGGACCCTCTCTTCCTTCGCGATCAACCTGAACGGCAACCCGACGTTCGCGGGCATCGTGTCGCAGATGCGCGGCGAGCGGATCGAAGTCGCCATCAGCGCGACCGCGGCGAACCAACCGGGCAAGCTCACCGGCACTATCGTCGGCGTGGAACGACAGCGCGTTCCCGCCAGCACCGCGACCGTCGAAGTGGAAGTGCTGAACATGTGGTGCGCCGAAGGTATGCGCGCCGTGAAGTTGTCCGACATCCAGAGCCTGCGGTTCTCGAACCCGATCATCGAATCCGAGTTCCGGCGCGCGCTGGAGGTACTGGCGCAGTCGCACGACAACCAGAAGAAGGCGATTCAGTTGCACTTCGCGGGCGAAGGCAAGCGCAAGGTTCAGGTCGGTTACGTGATCGAAGCGCCCATCTGGAAGACGAGTTACCGCTTACTCATGAACGAGAAAGACAAGCCGTACCTGCAAGGGTGGGCGGTGGTCGAGAACCCTACCGACGAGGATTGGAACGGCGTGAAGATGGCACTCGTCAGCGGGCGCCCCATCTCGTTCAAGATGGACCTCTACAACCCGCTGTACGTGGACAGGCCCACCGTCGAGCCGGAGCTGTTCGCGTCGCTGCGACCCGTGACGTATCGCGGCGACATGAGCGGTCGCCAAGTGTTGAACTTCAGCGTTGGCTTGTTCGGAAGCAAAGGCGATGAGAAGGTCGGGCCGCTCGTCACCATGGACGACCCGGTCTCCGGGCGGAGCGGAGCCACGAAAACGCGGCTCATCAACCCATCACAGAACGCACCGGACTCTACGATCATGGGCGGCAGTGGGCAGGGTAAAGTGACCAACGAGTGGGGACTCCGCGGCATCGACCGGCACGCCGTCGCGAGCGCCGCGACCGCCGCCGCGCTGGGCGACTTCTTCCAATACACAATCGACCACCCGGTTACTCTGCCGCGGCAGAAGAGCGCGCTGCTTCCCATCGTGGGCAAGGAGATCGAGGGGACGCGCGTTTCGATCTACAACGCGAACGTGCAAGCCAAGCATCCGCTTCTGGGATTGCGCTTCAAGAACACGTCCGGCGCGCACCTGAATCAGGGTCCGATTACCGTCTTTGAAGGTAGCGTGTACGCAGGCGATACCCGCGTCCTCGACGTGCAACCGAACGAAGAGCGCCTCCTGAGTTACGCGATCGATCTCGGAACGGAAGTCGATCCGAAGGCCGGCGCCGGCGCGCAGAAGATCACGAGCATCAAGGCCGTGAAGGGCATCGTGACGACGCAGACGAAGGTAACCGAGGAAACGACGTACAAGGTGGTGAACCGGTCGCAGACGGACCGCACGTTGTTGATCGAGCACCCGAACCGCACGGCTCAACAGTTCAAGTTCGTGGACACGCCCAAGCCGGTCGAAGACACGCCCGAGGTGTTTCGCTTCCAGCACGCGCTCACGGCCGGCGAGGCCAAATCGTTCACCGTCAAGGAAGAAAAGGACATCGGCCATACCCTGACGCTCACAAGTAACTCCGACGATCTGATCCACTACGTCGTCAACCTGACGGAAGCCAGCCCCAACCTCAAGCGCCAGCTTCTGGAGGCGCTACAGGTCAAGAAGCAGTGGGACGCGACGCTGCGCGAACTGAATCAGGTGGCCACGGACCTTCAGCGACTCAGCACCGATCAAGACCGTATTCGGAAGAACCTGCGCGAGACCCCGAAGGAAGCCGAGGTCTACGCCACCTACCTGAAGAAGTTATCCGACCAGGAAAAGGAAATCGACGCGCTCACCGCAAAGCAGAAGGCGCTGATGGCTGACGAGTTCAAGGCGCACAAGAAGTACGAAGACTTCCTCACAAACATCAACGACTGACGCCCGCCGAGTTCGTTGTGGACGGCGTGCTCGCAGTGTGTGACACTGCGGGCACGCCCAGTCCGCGAACCGCGTGGGAACTTTTTCATGCTTCGCCTCTCCAGCACCCTCCTCGTGTCAGTCGTTCTAGTCGGCGCGGCGCGGGCCGAAGCGCCGAACATCGTCTTCATCCTGGCCGACGACCTCGGGCGCGAGGACTGCGGGTTCATGGGCGGTAAGGACATCAAGACACCGCACCTCGACAAACTCGCGGCTGCGGGGGCGAAACTCGATGCGTTCTACGTGCAACCGGTGTGCAGCCCGACGCGGGCCGCGTTCATGACCGGTCGCTACCCGATGCGCCACGGCCTTCAGGTCGGGGTCGTGCGCCCGTGGGCGCAGTACGGGCTTCCCCTGGATGAACAAACGCTCGCGCAGGGACTGAAGGGCGCAGGCTACACGACCGCGATCATCGGCAAGTGGCACCTCGGCCACTCCGCCCCGGAGTACCTACCGACGAAGCGCGGGTTCGATCACCAGTACGGCCACTACAACGGCGCGCTCGATTACTTCACGCACGTCCGCGATGGCGGGTTCGACTGGCACAAAGACGACAAGGCGTGTCGCGACGAAGGCTACGCAACGCATCTTCTCGCGAAGGACGCGGGGAAGTTCGTAAACGAGAACGCGGGGAAGAAGCCGTTCTTCATGTATGTGCCGTTCAACGCCGTTCACGCGCCGCATCAGGTGCCCGAAGAGTACATGAAGCCGTATGCGGGCACTCTCAAGGGCGAGCGGTTGAAGTACGCGGGCATGCTCGCCGCGATGGACGAAGCCGTGGGGGAAATCGTGGACGCGGTGGAGAAGGCCGGCGTGCGGAAGAACACGCTGTTCGTGTTCAGCAGCGATAACGGCGGCCCGCAACCGGGCGTGGTGACCGACAACGGGAAGTACCGCGCCGGCAAGGCCACGCTGTACGAAGGCGGGGTGCGCGTCGCAGCGTTCGCGACGTGGAACGGGCACATCAAAGCCGGCAGCACGATCACCGAACCGCTTCACATGGTTGATTGGTACCCGACACTGTTGAAGCTAAGCGGGGCGAAGGTCTCACAGAAACTGGCCGTGGACGGTCTCGACATCTGGCCGACACTGACGCAGGGCAAGCCGTCGCCGCACGACGCGATCCTGATTAACACCACACCGAACAACGGCGCGGTTCGCGCCGGCGACTGGAAGTTGGTGGTCAAGAACGGCCCCGACGATCCCGACGGCGGCGAACCGAAGAAGAAAGACGGCAAGGAGTCCGTCGAGTTGTTCAACCTGAAGGACGATCCTTACGAAAAGACGAACCTCGCGGACAAGCAAGCGGAGAAGGTGAAGGAACTGAAGACCACGCTCACCGGGTTCGCGAAGCAAGCCGTCGCGCCGAAGGCGAAGCCGAAGCCCAAGGACTTCGTCACGCCGAAGGTCTGGGGCGAGAAGGATTGAGCGCGACACCTTCACGGAGACACTCCATGCGATTCTGCCTCTCCCTCACGATCTCAACGCTCGTCGCCTCGGGGGGCTTATGCCCCCCGCTCGCCAAAGGCGCAGAGAAGCCCAACGTTCTCTTTATCGTCGCGGACGACCTGCGCGTGGAGTTGGGGTGTTACGGGTCTATCGCGAAGACGCCCAACATCGACACGCTTGCGTCGAAGGGGCTCCGCTTCGACCGCGCGTACTGTCAGCAGGCGGTGTGCAATCCGTCGCGTTCGTCGTTCCTCACCGGCAAGCGGCCCGACTCACTTCACCTGTGGTCGAACGGCACGCACTTCCGCGAGAAGAACCCCGATGTGACCACACTCCCGCTGTGGTTCAAGGAGAACGGCTACGAGACGCGGTGTGCCGGCAAAATCTTCCACAACTGGCACACGAAAGAGAAAGGCGACCGGCGTTCGTGGAGCGCCGACGAGTTCCTTCACTACGCGACCCACGGCGACGACAAGCCCGAGGTGAAAGGCGAACTGCCGCCCAACTTCGCACGCGGCATTGGTCGCGACTACGGCGCGGTGCCCATGTGCGAGTGCCGCGACGTGCCCGACGAAGCGTACTACGACGGCCGCGTCGCTGCGGAAGCGGTGAAAGTTCTCGGTGTTGTGAAGGACAAACCGTTCTTCCTCGCTGTCGGATTCTGGAAGCCGCACGCGCCGTTCAACGCACCGAAAAAGTATTGGGATCTGTACGACGCGAAGAAGCTACCGGCGTTCGACGCGGGCCGGCCGAAAGGCGCACCGGAACTGGCCTTCCACGACAGTCGCGAAATCCTCGGCATCCCACCCAAGAACATCACGCCGACCGCGGCGCAGGCCGCCGAGATGCGGCACGGCTACTTCGCCAACATCAGCTACATGGACGCGCAAGTTGGGAAGGTGTTGAAGGCGCTCGACGATTTGAAACTCCGCGACCGCACCGTGATCGTCTTCGTCAGCGACCACGGCTACCACCTCGGCGAACACGGGCAGTGGGCGAAGACATCGTGCTTCGAGTTCGACGCGCGTGTTCCGCTCATCATCTCCGCGCCAGCGATGAAGACCGCGGAGAAGGCAACGTCGTCGCTCGCGGAACTGGTCGATCTGTTCCCAACACTCACCGACCTGTGCGGCTTGAAAGCCGCGCCGGGGTTGGACGGGCGGAGCCTCGTTCCGGTGCTGGCCGACCCTACGAAGGGAAAGACTCTTGCGTTCACGCAGCACCCGCGGCCCGCGTACTTCGACCGCACGGAAAAGGGCGTTCCCGACGCGATGGGATACAGTGTGCGAACGGAACACGCCCGCTACACCGAGTGGCGCGACTGGACAACGGGCAAGGTTCTCGGTGCGGAGTTCTACGACCACACCCGCGACCCGAACGAACGGACGAACGCGTTCGACGCCGCGAAGGATTCCGCCGCGATGAAGGTCGCGCGGGCCTCGCTGCACACGCAGTTCCCGCCGGACACGCCACCCGCGAATCGCTAACCGAAAACACTCAATTGGAGCCACGCGATGGACTCTCCCACCCAAATCACTCGCCGCACCGCCATTACGGGCACGGCCGCCGTGGTCCTCGCGAGCGCGATGCCCGCGAGCGCCGCGGACGAGGCCGCACGCGTGCTGATCGTCGTCGGGCCGACCAACCACCCGCCCGGCACGCACGAGGTCGCGGCCGGTGGCCGTCTACTGAAGCACTGCCTGGACGCGACCGCGAAGGTGAAGGCCGACATCGTCACCGAATGGCCCGCCGACGGCGAGAAGGCGTTCGCGGACGTCGCGTCGGTGGTGTTCATCGGCGACATGTTCCCGCCCGAGATCATGCCGAACCGCGACGCGATCATGAAGAACCTCGCGACGATGACCAAACGCGGATGCGGGATCGTCTGCGTTCACTACGCCACGGGCCTCGAAGCGAAGCACGTCTCCGCCGAAGGCGATCACCCGCTGTTGCAGTGGATGGGCGGGTACTTCGCGACGCGGTGCAATCACCACAAGTCCGTGGCGCGCGTCTTCAAGGAAGCGACCATCGAGCCTGCGAAGGCCGACCACCCGGTCCTTCGCGGCTGGAAGACGTTCACGCTGCACGACGAGCCGTACATCAACAACTACTTCGGCAAGGACGGCCCCGCGAAGAACGTCACCGCACTCGCGACCGCGATGCTTCCGCCAGAGAAGCCGAACAAGGAGATAGTCGCCTGGGCCGTGGACCGCGCCGATAGCGGTCGCGGATTCGGTGTTGTGATGCCGCACTTCTACCGGTGCTGGCAGCTCGAAGACCTGCGGACGATGATCCTGAACGGAATCCTGTGGACCGCGAAGCAGGACGTGCCGAAGGGCGGCGTTCGCGTGAAGTTGCCAGACCTCGCGACGTTCAAGCCCGCGGCCGTCGAACCGGGGATGAAAAAGTAACTCCTCTTCGAGCTCTCATGCGTGCCCTCCTCGTTTGCGCTCTTGTCGCCGCGCTCGCCTCCGGCTCACGGCTAACCGCCGCCGACAAGCCAAACGTCGTTGTGATCCTCGCCGACGATCAGGGCTGGGGCGACCTTAGCCTCAATGGGAACACCAATCTCCGCACGCCGCACATCGACTCGCTCGCGAAGGACGGCGCGAAGTTCGACCGGTTCTTCGTGCAGCCGGTGTGTTCGCCGACGCGGGCCGAGTTCCTCACCGGGCGCTGGCACCCGCGCGGCGGCGTTCATGGCGTGAGTACCGGCGCCGAGCGACTCGACCTCGACGAGCGCACCATTGCCGACTCGTTCAAGGCCGCCGGCTACGCGACCGGGTGCTTCGGCAAGTGGCACAACGGTTCGCAGTTCCCCTACCACCCGAACGGCCGTGGCTTCACCGAATACTACGGCTTCACTTCGGGGCACTGGGGCGAGTACTTCGATCCGCCACTCGACCACAACGGCAACGACGTGAAGGGCAAAGGTTACATCACAGATGATCTCACCGACCGCGCTATCGACTTCCTGAAGAAGAACGCGGGTGCAGGCAAGCCGTCGTTCTGCTATCTCGCACTCAACACGCCGCACTCACCGATGCAGGTTCCGGACAAGTACTGGCAGCGGTTCGAGAAGGCGCCACTGAAGCTCACCGGCGACAAGAAAGAAGACCCCGACCACACACGCGCGGCGCTGGCGATGTGCGAGAACATCGACGACAACGTCGGGCGCCTGCTCACAACGATCAAGGAGCAGAAGCTCGACCAGAACACCATCGTGGTTTACTTCAGCGACAACGGGCCGAACGGGTCGCGTTGGAACGGCGGGATGAAGGGCCGCAAAGGCAGCACCGACGAAGGCGGGGTGCGCTCGCCGCTGGTGGTGCGCTGGCCCGCGAAGGTGAAGCCGGGAACCGTCGTTGAGCCGGTCGCGGCGGCAGTCGATTTGTACCCGACGCTCATCGACCTCGCGAACGTGAAACGCGCGGGCGACAAGCCGTTCGACGGCATCAGCGTTGCGCCCTGGCTCACGGGCGAAAACGCGAAGGCACCGGACCGTGTTCTCTTTCAGCACTGGGCCGGGAAGACCAGTGCGCGCGACCAGCGGTTCCGCCTCGACGCGAACGGCGCGCTCTTCGACATGCTGAACGACCCAAACCAAACGAAGAACATCGCGACCGATCAGCCGGAGGACGCGAAGCGCCTCGCGACCGCAGTCGAAAGCTGGAAGCGCGACGTGCTCGGCGAACTACCGAAGGGCGACACGCGGCCGTTCCCGGTGGGGTACGCAGAGTTTCCGCGAACGGTCCTTCCGGCCCGCGATGGCGGCCCGCACGGTGGCGTGAAGCGCAGCACGCCCGCGCCCAACTGTTCGTTCTTCACCATGTGGACGAAACCCGACGACTCGATGACCTGGTCGGTGGAAGTAAGCGCCGCCGGGAAGTACGAAGCCATCGTTCACTACACCTGTCCGAAAGCGGACATCGGTTCGGCGGTGGAGCTGACGCTCGGCGCGGCGAAGTGGACCGGCACCGTCGCGGAGGCGCACGACCCGCCGCTTCGCGGTAAGGAGCAGGATCGCGTGGGGCGCGGCTCGGAGTCGTTCGTGAAAGACTTCCGCCCGCTGTCGCTGGGCGTCGTGGAACTCGCGGCCGGAAAGGGTACGCTAACTCTTCGAGCGACAAAGGTGCCAGGCGCACGGGTCGCTGATGTGCGGGCCGTCGAACTCGTGCTGAAGGAGAAAAAATGAGTCGCCTGATTCTCGCGCTGTTGGTGTTCGCGCTCGCCTCTGGCTCGCGGCTAACGGCGGCGCAGCCGAACGTCATTATCGTAATGACCGACGATCAGGGTTTAGGCGATTTCTCCTTCACCGGAAACCCGGTGCTGAAGACACCGAACTTCGACGCGTTCGCGAAGGAGTCGGTGCGCCTCACCGACTTCCACGTGTGCCCGATGTGCAGCCCCACGCGCGGCCAACTCATGACCGGTCTCGCGGCGCTGCGCAACGGCGCCACCTCCGTGACCGCGGGGCGCACGTTCGTGCGGCCGGGGCTACCCACGCTCCCCGAAACGTTCGCGAAAGGCGGGTACAAAACCGGCATCTTCGGGAAGTGGCACCTCGGCGACGTGTACCCGCACCGGCCCATCGACAAGGGGTTCCACGAGAGCGTCTATCACCTCGGCTGGGGAATGCTGAACAGCACGCCAGAGTTCGACCGACCACTCATCGACGGCCGGTACTTCCACAACGGCACCGCGAAGAAGTTCAAGGGCCACTGCACCGACCACTGGTTCGACTCCGCGACCGCGTGGATTAAAGACCGCAAGGCGAAGGGCGAACCGTTCCTGTGTTACATCCCGACGAACGCGCCGCACGCGCCGTTCGTTGAGTTGGAGGAGTACGTCAAACCGTATCAGGGCAAAGGCCCGGCAGGCTTCTTCGGCATGATTGCCCACCTCGACAAGCGCTTCGGCGATTTAGAGAAGTTCCTCAGCGACGAGAAACTGCGGGACAACACCATCGTCATCTTCATGACCGACAACGGCGGCACGGCGGGCGTCGCGACGCACAACGCCGGGCTGCGTGCCGGCAAGACGACCTACTACGACGGCGGGCACCGCGTCCCGTGCTGGATCCGGTGGCCGAGCGGCGACCTCGGCAAACCGCGCGACATCGACACACCGACACAAAACACCGACCTGTTCCCGACGCTCTGCGACCTGTGCGGGGTCGCGCAACCGAAGTTCGACGCGAAGGACACCGTGTATCGCGGCACCAGCCTCGTGCCGCTGCTGCGCGACCACCGGCAAGGGTTCCTGGACCGCAAGTTCGTTGTTCAGTACGGGCAGACGCCGAAGAAATTCGAGGCGTGCGTGATCTGGGGCAAGTGGCGGCTCGTGAAAGGCGAGGAGCTTTACGACGTGGTCGCGGACCGCGCGCAGGCGACGAACGTCGCGGACAAGAACGCCAACGTGGTGAAGGCGATGCGCGACCACTACGAGGCGTGGTGGAAGGGTGTCGAACCGCTGCTCTCAGACTTCGTGCCGCAGAGCATCGGCGCGAAGCAACAGCTCGTCGTTGAATTGACGAGCGGCGACTGGGAGAACATCTACGCGGACAACACCGGGTACGTGCGCGAAGCGGTCGGCGGTCCGACCGGCGGCATTTGGCACATCCACGTCGAAGAAACTGGCGAGTACGAGTTCACGCTTCGCCGCTGGCCGGAGCAGACGAAGGCGGCACTCGGTGCGAAGTACGAACCGGTGGGCGCGCCGGCCAAGCCGAAGCAAGTCACGCGCGATTTCCCGACCATCGCGACGGCGAAGATCAGCATCGCGGGCGTGAAGGCGGACGCGAAGGCCGACCCGAAGGCGACCGGCGCCACGATCACGGCGAAACTGCCGGCGGGCAAGACGACACTGAAGGCGTGGTTCGCGTCCGCCGACAACAAAGACTTGTGCGGCGCGTTCTTCGTGACTGTAACCAAGAAGTAGACTCAGATCGGTGCCTTTCATCTGGAGCGTATCATGCGAATTTCGCTCATCGCCGCTTGCGGCGTCGCGGGTTTACTCGCAACGCCGCAAGCGGCGCTAACCGCCGACGCGACCAAGAAGCCACCAAACATCCTGCTCATCTATTCCGACGACCAGTCGTACAAGACGGTCGGCGCCTACCCGGAGTCGTGGCCGTGGGTGAAGACCCCGAACCTCGACGCGCTCGCGACCGGCGGCGTGCGATTCCAGGGTGCGTACCTCGGCGCGTGGTGCATGCCGTCGCGCGCCTCAATGCTCACCGGACATCAACCGCATGGCATCGAGTCGATGCGGATGGAAGGCAAGTACCCCCGCAGCACTTACGACCCGAAGCAGTGCCCGTTCTGGGGTTCTTCCGCCGAGTTGGTGACTGACGTTTGGTAGAACGATGGAGGATTCGCCCGGTTCGTGCGGGACGCCTCCTCATGTTGCCGTCCGATCTGCTCTCCCAACTCATCGCGGCTCCGCTATCGCCGACGGATCTGGTCTTCACACCCAACCTGATTGCCGTCGCGCTCGCGTCCCGTGCCCAAATTGCTCCGTGCCCGGTCTGCGGTCAACTCTCGGATCGCGTTCACAGCCGCTATCGCCGCATCCTTGCGGACCTTCCCCTCTGCGGTCGTCAGTTCGTCCTGGTCCTGCGACTCCGCAAGTTCCTCTGCCCCAACGCGGGTTGCCTGCGTCATGTGTTCTGCGAACGGGTCCACGGCCTGGCTGCTGCTCACGCCCGATCCACCACGCGGTTGGTTCACCTCCAGCGAATGCTCGGTCTGGCACTCGGCGGCGAACCGGGTTCGCGACTGGCGGCGGAACTCGCCGTGCCGACCAGCGGAGACACCATCCTGCGGCGTGTAAAGGCCACGCCCGCTGAACCCGAGACGAGCTACCGGTTCGTGGGCATCGACGACTTCGCGTTGCGCAAGGGGCACACCTACGGCACCGTCCTGGTCGATCTCCAACGCGGGCGTGTGATCGACCTGTTCGACGGGCGGGATGGCGTGCCGGTCGCAGAGTGGTTGAAGTCGCATCCGGGCATCGAGGTCATCACCCGCGACCGCTGGGCCGCGTACGCCAACGCCTGCTCGGCCGGGGCACCGCAGGCCACCCAGGTCGCGGACAGGTTCCACCTGATCGGCAACATCCGCGAACTCGTCGAGCGTCTCTTCGAACAACATGCGTCCACACTCGACACCGCGTTGGAACCGCCACCGACAGCCGTTGTCCAATCGCACCGCGAAGCCATGCCGACCCCTGTAATTTCGAGCGAACAGACACCCAATCCGCCACCGTCGGCGACCGCAGACTGTGACCCGAAACCCGCGACGGATTCACCGCCGGTGCGATCGCACCGTCAGCAACGACGACAGGACCGCTTCGATGACGTGCGGCGACTGCGGGGTGAGGGACAGAGCATCCGCCGGATCGCACGAGCGTTGCGGATCTCCTCGAAAACGGTGCTCCGTTACGCCCGTTGCACACGGTGTCCCGACTGGAATCCCGGAGTACCTCGAACGACACGCCTGGACCGCTTCCAGGCACAGGTCGATGCGTTTATCCGGGAGGGCGGGCGAACCGCCACCGTGCTGCACCGCCGGCTCCAGGGCCAAGGGTGCCAATCGTCGTACTGCGTGGTCCTGCGGTTCCTGGGACGCCGGCTGCGAGCGGCCGGGATCGCACCTGTGGGTTCGAGTCGCGGGCCGCCACGTCCGCGTCGCTCTTCGGCTCGTCAGTTGTCGTTCGAGTTCGTGCGCCGCGTGGAGAATCGCTCCGCCGAGGAGAGCGAGCGGATGGAGAAGGTGAACGCGATCCCAGAGTTGTGTGGTTCCCTGAAGTTGGCGAACGAGTTGTTGGAGATGACGCGAGGCGAGTCGAAGACGCTGCTGTCGGATTGGCTGGGTCGTGCGGATGGCAGCGAGAGTGGATCGGTGCAGTCGTTCGCGGAGACGTTGAGAACGGATTCGGCGGCGGTTCAGGCCGCGTTGTCGACGTCGTGGAGTAACGGACCGGTGGAAGGACAGGTGAACCGGCTCAAATTCATCAAGCGGTCGATGTACGGACACGCGGGCTTGGCGTTGCTCCGGGCGCGGGTGTGCGCCAAATCGTAAACGCGAGAGGTATCGGTCGAGCGAGACGCCGGGAACGCAGATACGCCATCACCAAGAGTGCGGAAGAACC
>CAMDQN010000095.1 GCA_945905925.1 Singulisphaera sp. GP187 | reverse complement strand
GGTCAGAGCCGCGCCCCTTGCTCGGTTGGAACGCGCCGTAGGTCGCACGCGAGCGAAGGACGTGGTAGACGACGGTTTCGTTCCACCGAACCGCGCGCCCCTTGAATTGCTTCCGACCCATGACCGGAACCTTATCGGCGTTGAGGGCGAGTGAGATCGCGTGTACGCCGTTGCCAGCAAGCGCCATGTCGAACACGCGGCGAACGGTCGCGGCCCCGGTCGGGTCAAGCACAAGCCGCACTTCACCCGGTTGCGTGTTCTTCATCTCGCGACCTTCGCCCCCGACCGCCTTCACCCATCCGGGGAGTTTCCGCGTAACCTTCTTCGCGCCCGCGTCCGCGCGCTTCTTCGCCCACGCCGCGCCGACTCGTTCCGACTTCACGGCCGATTCCGAGTGACCACGGTTGAGTTCCATTACCGCCATCATCAATTGCATCGGCTCAACGTCTTCGTCGAAGATCATCTCCGCGGGCATGAGTTGAACGACCTTCACCCCGGCTTCGATCAAGTTCAGAAGCATCATCAGCGCGGGCCGAATCTTCTCGCGCGAGAGCCGGTCAAGCGACTCGACGACGAGATAAGAACCGGCTTGCACGCGGCCCGACTTGACCGCGCTCACGAACGCCGCGAGCGCGTGCGTGTCCGGGTTCTCGCGGTGCTTGCCCTTGTAGGCCGATACCCCTTCGTCGCGAAGGCTCATCGACTGGTCGAGTTGCACGTTGTTCCGCCGACACCACGCTTCCGTCTTCTCGACTTGTCGGCGCACGCTGTCGCCGCTTGCTTGTTGCGGTGAAGAGAACCGTAGGTAAGAATAGGCAACCATCGAAGACCCCTGTTATCCTTGTGAATCGTGGTAGTTCAGAGGATAACAGAGGGTGCGACTCTATGCAACCAAATTACTTGTAACATGCCCATGTTCCACAATGAATTCTGTATCTTCGCCGCTTTCCTGAGTACCGGGAAGGATCATACGGATTGCGGGCGCCCGTGCGACCGGCACAAGGTCGAGCTGCGGGATCGCGTGGGTGCGACATTCCCCGTGGTCGCGGACACCGGATGCCGCAACACCGTCTTTAACAGCGTCGCGCAGAGCGCCGCGGAGTACGTCGGCCGGATGCGCGACTTGGGATTGCGCACGTTCCGCATTGATTTGTTGCGCGAGAACGCGGAGCAAGCGAAGCAACTGCTCGACCGTTACGCGCGTGTCGTTGCCGGATTGGACGACGGGCGGGCGACATGGCGGGAGTTACGCGTGCTGAACCAACTCGGCGTAACTCGCGGCACGCTCCAAGTCGTCTGAAGATGGGCGAACGCGAGCGAACTGCATGGCACCGCGGTCCAGTCGTGATCGCGGTGCGGCGACGGACTGACTGCCGTGTCGAGCCCCAACGAAATGCACAGTGGTTTACCCCGTCGCAGACGTTCTGGGTTCGCCAATCTTTACTTCACCAGGTTCGGGTCCACCGCGACGCGGACGACGCCAGGCACCTTGCGGGCTTCGGTGGCGAAGGCCCAAACGTCGGGGGCCGTCGCGACCGAACCGGTCACGAATAACCCGCCATCTGGTTTCAGTTCCACCGCGAGCTTCGCGAACCGGGCGTCGTTCGCGCGGATCGCGGCGACTGCGGCCAGGATGTCGGCCGGCTTGCCACTTGTGGAACCAGTCAGCGCGCCAGGGGCTGTTGAAGGCACCATCGGCGTGACCGGTTTCACCTTCGCCGCCGGACCGGGGAGCACCGGTGCGCCGAGCACACCGACCACCGGCGTGCCGAGCAGGTTCGGATGCTGCGCGACGACAGTCTTTTCCGGTGTGATCGCGACGAGGTCGGTCGGTGGTTGCGCCGGCACCGGCGGCATGAACCCGTTCGCGGCGGTCGGCGGGATCGCAATACCGGGCAGCACCGCGCCCCCGGTCTGCTTCGCACCGGGTTTCATGCGGTCGGCCACCGCACGCAGCAGCGGGTCTGGGTCGGCTTCGACGAAGCACGTGTTCTTCACCGACTCGATGCCGGGGACCGCGCGAACGACTGCTTCGGCCCGCTTCTTGAGTTCCTCGGTGCTCACCGGTCCGCCGATCACGGCGCCACGGTCCACGACGCTCACGAGGATGTTAACGTTCTTCAGTGCCGGGTCCGCGTCGAACGCAGTGAGAACGGCGCGGGCCAGCGCCACGTCCGAGATGGCGACCGGCTTCGCGACCGGAGCGGCGGGCGGTAGCGGTTTGGCCGCAAACAGAGTTCCCTCGCTTGCCAGACCGGTAAGTGCGGCGAGCGTGCGAAGAGTTTTCGATGTCAACAGGTGCGTAAACATGGTGAACCTCACCGGAGGGAGAGGACCGTAACGACTGTTACGACTCGCCGCGCCGCAGGGGCGTACTTCTACTGTGGGTCACGGTTAGTTGAGGTGAAATTGCGCGCGTGTCATTTTTACAAAACAGATGTAGCGCATCGTACCGGTGGGACCGTGTGGCGAACGGCATCCGGTCCGCGAAGAGGTCCGGTGTAGGTAATCTGTAGCGTCCCAAATCTGCAAGTCGGCAGGTAATGAGCCGTCTTTCGACTGGAGACTATTCCTCCGGTGGCGGTCGAAGCATCGGGGGTGTCCCAGTACCAGTGAACGCATCGCTCGCGAAGGCCGACCGCATCGGCAAGCGAATCGTGAACTTGCTGCCCTTGTCGATGACGCTCTGAACGGTGATGTCGCCACCGTGCTCGCGGACGATCTTGCGGCTCACGGGAAGCCCGAGGCCAGTGCCGCGACTGCCTTTCGTGCTCACGAACGGCTTGAAGATTTCCTCGAACTTCTCCTCTGGAATGCCGGGGCCGTTGTCCATCACGATGATCTTCGCCCACTTCGCGTCCGGTTCGAGGATCGCTTGCACTGAGAGCTTTGCGCTCTCACGGTCTTCGAGCGCGTCGATGGCGTTGCTCGCGAGGTTCAGCACGGCGCGGTGAATCCCTTCCGTATCGCACGGAACCGTGGATACGCCGACGCCGGCGCGCCACTCGATCGCGACCTTGCGGTCTGTTGCGCGACCGTGGATCATCTCCAACACGTCCTCGCACAGTTTGTTCAGGTCCGTCGGTTCGACCGACGGCTCGCGCTCCTTCGAGTAACTCAGCATGTCGAGCATCAAGTCGTCGATGCGGTTTTGATTGCGCTCGACGAGCTTCCAGCCCTTGCCGAGTAGGTCAGGGTCGGATTCCTTCATCGCGGTGCGAACCATGTCGGCCCCGAACCTGACGCCCTGCATGATGTTCTTGATGTGGTGCGAGAGGGTCGCGATCGTCTGCCCGACGGCCGCAAGGCGTTCGGCGTTCACGAGTGCTTCGTGATACCGGTTCTCTTCCACCGCGATCGCGGCTTGGTGCGCGATCGCGCTTGCGAGGTGCAAGTGATCCTCGGTGAACTTGGTCGCGTCCAGTCCGCGATTCACCGCTTGCATGAGCGTGGATTGTGTGTCGAGGAACAGCACGCCGACCACCTCGCGCCGGCCCTTCATGGGCACGCAGATGGCTTCGCGGATGTTGTGTCGGTGCAGGCTCTCGACGGCGCGGAACCGGTCGTCGGTGTGAACGTCCGATACCAGCACGCCTTGCTTCTCCTTCATCACGTGTTCGACGACCGTGCGGCTGACCGCGAGTTCCTCCAGCCGGTTCATGCCATCGCGGTAGCGAACCGCTTTCGGAACGAGGCGCCCGTCCTCGTCGCGCAGCATGAAGCACCCGTGGTCCGCGTCCACGGACTTGAACACGAGGTTCATGACGGTGTCGAGGAGTTGATCGACGTCGAGGATGTGGCTGATGATTTCGGAGGTTTCGTAGAGCGCCGCGAGGCTCGCGAGCCTCGCGCGGAGCCAGACTGTCGCGGAGGCCGGGCGCGAGAGGATCTGGCTGCCAGCGTCGGCCGCGACGGTGCGCACGATGGCCGAATTGAGGTCTTGTTCGGGCCGCGCCTGTAGTCTCACATTTTGGGTCAGTTCGTTGCTCGCCTCCGGCAGTTCGTTCCGCCCGACGGTGAACATCAGCACCGACTGGCCGAGGGTGATCGTGTCGCCGCTGCGGAGTGGCGCCACCTGAATGGGTTGGCCGTTGAGGAGCGTGCCGTTCCCGCTGCCGAGGTCGAAGAGTTCGTACGCACCATCGCTCGCTCGCAGTTCGAGGTGCCGGCGAGACACCTGCGTGTCGTGGAGCGGCACCGCGTTGGCTGAGTGCCGGCCGACGGTGACGTTGGAACCAGTTAGTTCGAACTGCTTCCCTTCATCGACGCCGCGAATGACGATCAAGCGGGGCACACGCGCCTCCGAACGCGATTCTGGGCGACGTTGTTACCGTACCCCAGAGACGAAGACGGGGCAACCGTCGGGCCAGGCATTACTCGCTCCGTTCCATTGCAATCACGTGCGTCGTGCGGCAGAATTGTCCTTCAAACTCTTCCCCGAGCGCACCAATCATGTCGGACCCACAGAGTGAAGCCGCACCGAATCCACCCGCGCTGGCACAATCGAGTTCGTTTGACTTCGACGAGACGCGGCTGGACGGGCGTTCTCGACCGCCGGCCGCCGCCGACTACCCGTTTCTCGGTTCGCCTTCGCCCGCGCACCCCGGCGACTGGGGCACGCTCGGCCCGTACCGCGTCACCGGATTGCTCGGCAAAGGTGGAATGGGGTTCGTGTTCCGCGGCTACGACGAGTTGCTGGCGCGCCCGGTGGCGCTTAAGGTGATGCTCCCGCGCTTCACCGAACACCCGGAGGCGCGCCCCCGGTTCATGCGCGAGTGCCGCTCGGCGGCTGGCCTCGGGTCGGAACACGTCGTCGTGATCTACACCGTGGGCGAGCACGACGAAATGCCGTTCCTGGCGATGGAGTTGCTCACCGGAGCGAACCTCGACGCCTGGCTCCAGGGCCGCGGCGCCGTCCCCGCCGCGGACGCGGTGCGGATCGTGACGGACACGCTCCGCGGTCTCGCGGCGGCGCACGAGCGGGGTCTGGTTCACCGTGACATCAAGCCAGCGAACCTGTGGGTGGACGAGTCGGGGCGGGTGAAGGTACTCGACTTCGGGCTGACCCGCGGGGCGGACGACGGCGTCACCCAGGCGGGCCAGGTCATCGGAACGCCGCAGTATATGGCCCCGGAGCAAGCGGACGGGCGGGAGGTGGACGCGCGGGCCGACCTGTTCAGCGTCGGCGTGGTGCTGCACCGCACCCTCACTGGCGCCGACAGGAGCCCGTTCGACCGCGGGGCGGCCCTCGCGAGCATGTATGCGGTGAAGCACGACGACCCGCCGCCGCTGGCGGCGGTGCCGGGCGTCCCGCCGGGACTGGCCGCGTTTGTCCACCGGTTGCTGGCGAAGCACCCGGACGGGCGTCCGGCCGACGCGCGGGCGGCGCTCGCCGAACTCGCGGCCTTCCAGCAAGGCACGGTCCCGGCCGCCGCGCCTCAACCGGTCAAGGACACGCTGCCCGCCCTGGCCCGGCTGATCGGTCGCGACGCGCTCTTGGCGACCGTACTCGGCCGCGCCCGCGCTGGTGGGGTGGTGATCCTCCGGGGCGAAGGTGGCATGGGCAAGACGGCGCTCGCGGTCGCCGCCGCACACGCGCTGTGGCCCGAGGCGACCGGCGGGGCCGCGTGGGTCGATTGCGAGAGCGCCCAGCGGTTCGAGGAGTGCGTGCGCCAGGCCGCTGTCGGGCTGCTCGGCGACCGGTGCGAGGCGGAGCCGATCGAACCGCTGGCCGCGCGCCTGGCGGCGCACCTCGTCGCCCGCGCCGCGTTGCTAGTGCTGGACAACTTCGAGACGGTGTCCGGCGACCGGGCCGCAGTCCGGTGGCTCGCGGGGCTTCGCGCCCCGGCTCGCGTTCTGGTCACGACGCGGGTGTCGTCGGGGCTGAACGGCCTGGTGGTCGCGGTCCACGAACTGGATCGGGCCGACGCCGTCCGCCTGTTCCGCGAACGGGCCGAGGAAGCGGGCGTGCGGAACCCGCCCGCAGACGCGATCGACACGCTGTGCGCGCAGGTCGGCGACCAACCTCTGGCGATCGAGTTGCTCGCGGTGCGGGCGGCGCACTCGCCCCTCGCGCGCCTCTTGGACCGGGTCCGCAAGAGCCTCGCGGCACTCGACGACGAGCCGGGCGAGAGCGGGAAACACCGGGGCCTCCGGGCGTGTTTCACCGACTCGTTCACCGAACTGACCGACCCGGCTCGCGACCTACTGAAGCGGCTGAGCGTGCTGCCCGCGCCGTTCGGCCCGGACCTGCTCACCGCCGCGACCGGTGGTGACGACTGGGACGACGCGGCCCGCGAACTGGTCGCGGCGTCGCTCTGGCGGCTGTCCGACGAGCGGTACGCGGTTCACCCGCTGGTTCGCCAGTTCGCGATGGAACAGCTCGGCCCCGAGCGAGCCGCCGTCGAGCGGGTGACGGCCGAGCGCGTGACGGCCGCGGCGCGGGCGATGCACGAGTACCTCCGAAGGGCGGGCGACCGGGCGCGGACGCGGGCGTACCTGGACCGGTGCGAGGCCGAACTGCCGAACCTGACCGCGCTCGCCGAAACCGCCCACGCCCGCGGCGACGCGGCCACGGTCGTCGGGCTGGCGCAATCGCTGTCCGCGTTCTGGAGCGCGCGCGGGTACTGGGACGTGGCCGACCGGCTGTACCAGTCCGCGGCGACCGCCGCGGTCACGCTCGGCGACCCGGCAGCGGAGGCGTGGTGTCTGGAGGTCCGCGGGTATATCTGCCGACACGTCGGCCGGTTCGTGGAGGCAGAGACCGCGTACCGCGCGGCGCTGGCGGTGTGCGACCGCCACCCGGTCGCCGACGCGGCGCACCGCGGGCGGATCTGCGCGCGGTACGGAAAACTGTGCGCGGTCCTCAACCGGTACGACGAGGCGGTCACGCTGCTGACGTCGGCGCTCGACCGGTTCCGCGCCACCGGCGACGAGGACGGAGAGGCGAACGCCGCTGTCTACCTGGGCCAGGCGTACAAGTTCGCGGGCGACCTGCCGCGAGCCGAGGGTCTGTTCCTGGGCGTGCTGGATCGCGTCCGCCGCACCGGGCACGCGCACCGCGAGTGCGAGTGCCTGTACCAACTCGGGAACACCTACCTGCGGATGGACCGCCCGGACGATGCGGAGCGTTTGTTCCAGGAGAGTCTGCGGCTGTCACGGCTGGCCGACGACCGCGTGCGGGAGTCGCAGAACCTGGTCGGGCTGGGGATGGCGTCCGCCGACCGCGGGGCGCACGCCGACGCCGAGTGCCTGTTGAGCGCGGGACTGCAACTGGCCCGCGACCTCGGGCTGAGGCTGCACGAGGGCCGCACGATGCGGCGGATCGCCGAACTGTTCGTCGCAACCGGGGAGTTGGGGCGCGCCCGCGAGTTCGCCCGCGGCGCGGTCGCCGTCCTCGGCGAGAGCGAGGACAAGTGGGGAACCGAGCGGGCGCGCGAGGTGCTGCGGTCAATCGAAGAGGCGCTCGCGAAGCGCGGCACCGGCGGCTGACCCGTGACCCAGGTGTACAAGCTCACCGAGGTGTCCGGCGGCGACAGCCTCGTTCCCGGTGGCGACTCATTTCAAAAGACTCACGGATGGACGAACTACGTAAAGGTGTCTCTCGCCGCGCGGACATTTCGCCCGAACTCCTCGCGCAACTCAACGCGGGCACCGCGGCGTCCGCGACACTCGCCGAAGGACTGGCCATCGACTTCGCGGCGCTGCTCGTCGCGACCGTGCCCGACATGCCCGCGGACTCGGTCGAAGTCGTTCGCGAAATGGCCGCCGAGGGCATCACGCGGCGCATGGACGCGGTCGGTGAGTTGCTCCTGCGGCACCTCACGCTGGACGGTCTGCCGACGCTCACGGAACATGCATCGGACACGGCTCGCGGGTGGGCGTGTTACGTCATCGGACGCGCCCCGAAGTTGAAACTGAACGCGAAACTGAGCCTCATCAGACCGCTGGCCGACGACCGGCATTTCGGCGTGCGCGAGTGGGCATGGATGGCGCTCCGACCGCACCTCGCGAAGAACGTCGGGCACGCGGTGAAGGCGCTGACGCCGTGGGTGTCGGCCGGTTCACCGAACGTCCGGCGGTTCGCGAGCGAAGCGACCCGCCCGCGCGGCGTCTGGTGTTCGCACATCGACGCGCTCAAGCAAAACCCAGAGCTGGCGCTTCCGCTGTTGGAACCGCTCAAAGCGGACCCGGCGAAGTACGTTCAGGATTCCGTCGGCAACTGGCTCAACGACGCGGCCAAGAGCCAACCGGCGTGGGTGAAGGCGCTGTGCGAGCGCTGGCAGAAGGAATCACCTTTGGAGGCAACCGCCCGCATCTGTCAGCGTGCGTTGCGGAGCGTTTAAGAAGGGAGTGCCGAAATGCCCATCGTCCTGATGCTCGAAGACGGCGCCGAACGGCTCGAACGCTTCCGCGCGGTCGCGGTGCGCCTCGGCATCGAACTCGTCGTCTGGCGCGACGCGCACTGCATGGTCGCTGAACTGGCTCCGCACCTGCCATTAGCCGCACTCATCTCGCTCGACCACGACCTCGAACCGGAGAGCGAAATCGCCAGCGACCCCGGCGACGGGTTGGACGTGGCGAAGCACCTCGCGACGCTCCCGCCGCTGTGCCCAGTCACATTCACACCAGCAACGGCGCCCGTTGCGAGATGATGCAAGGCGAGTTCGACCTCGCGGGTTGGGCGCACCACCGCGACCCGCCGTTCGGTGACGATTGGATCGAAGCCGACTGGTTCCGGCTCGTGAAGCGCCTCCTTCGCGCGAAGGGCTGACCCGCTTTCGCCCCTGACAAAGCGTCAGCTCTTCGCCCCGCCCCCGCCGCAATCCTGGCAGGAAACCGCACTTCCCTTCGCGACACACTCGGTTTAACTCGCTTCGCAATCAGCACTTCAGTACACGCGACTCCGCCGGGCACGGTTGTTGCATGTGACGCACCACACAACCGGGTTTGCGCTTTCAAAGTCACAGGAGCCGCAATGGGCCTGAAACCAATCGCTGACCGCATCGTGGTTCGGCGCGAAGCCGCCGAAGAGAAGTCGGCCGGCGGCATTCTGCTTCCCGATAGCGCCAAGAACAAGCCGCAGCGCGGCGTTGTCGTGTCCGTCGGCCCGGGCAAACTCAAACCGGATGGCACTCGCGTCCCGATGCAACTCAAGGCCGGCGACAAGGTGCTCTTCACCTCGTGGGCCGGTGACGAGTTCGACGCCCGCGGCGCCGACGACATCCTTCTGATGCACGAAGGCGATGTCCTTTGTGTGTTGGGTTAGCCGCAAGCCAAAGGCGAGCGCGACGCCCTACCTAATACCAAACACCAAACATTCCCCAAGAGGTTAAGCATGAGCGCCAAGCAGATCGCATTCGACCAGGAAGCCCGCGACGCCATGAAGCGCGGCATCGGCAAGTTGGCCCGCGCCGTCAAGGTCACGCTCGGGCCTAAAGGGCGAAACGTCATCATCCAGAAGTCGTTCGGCAGCCCGACCGTCACCAAGGACGGCGTGACCGTGGCGAAGGAGATCCAACTCCCCGACCACTACGAGAACATGGGCGCCGCGATGGTCAAGGAAGTGGCGTCGAAGACGAGCGACGTGGCCGGCGACGGCACCACCACCGCGACCGTTCTCGCCGAAGCAATCTTCAACGAAGGCCTGAAGGCCGTCGTCGCGGGCACCAACCCGATGCTCATGAAGCGCGGCATGGAAGCGGCCGTCGAAGCGATCGTCAGCCGACTCAAGGAAGTCAGCATCCCGGTCGGCGGGAAGAAGGGGTTGGAGAACGTCGCCACCGTCGCGGCCAACGGCGACGCCCCGATCGGCAAGATCATCGCTGAAGCGATGGACAAGGTCGGCAAGGACGGCGTCATCACCGTCGAAGAAGCCAAGACGATGGAGACGAACTACGAGTTCGTCGAGGGGATGCAATTCGATCGCGGCTACCTCTCGCCGTACTTCATCAACAACCCGGAAACGATGGAGTGCGAACTCGAAGACGCCTACGTCCTCGTGTACGAGAAGAAGATCAGCGCCGCCCGCGACATGCTCCCGATTCTGGAGAAGGTCGTTCAGCAAGGCAAACCGCTGTTGATTATTGCCGAAGAAGTGGACGGCGATGCGCTCGCCACGCTGGTGGTGAACGTGATCAAGTCGAACTACGCGTTCAAGGTGTGTGCGGTGAAGGCGCCCGGCTACGGCGACCGCCGCAAGGCCATGTTGCAGGACATCGCGGTGCTGACCGGTGGCACGGCGATTTTTGAAGACCTCGGGATGAAGCTCGAAACGGTCACGCTCGAAGACCTCGGCACCGCGAAGAAGATCAAGGTGGACAAGGACAACACCACCGTGATCGAAGGCGGTGGCAAGAAGGCGGCGATCAAGGATCGCATCGGGACCATCCAGAAGGAACTGGACAAGAGCACGAGCGACTACGACAAGGAAAAGCTCCAGGAACGCGTCGCGAAGCTGTCCGGCGGGGTCGCGAAGATCAACGTCGGCGGGGCGACCGAGAGCGAAGTGAAGGAAAAGAAGATGCGCGTCGAGGACGCGATGCACGCGACGAAGGCCGCACACCAGGAAGGCATTCTGCCCGGCGGCGGCATTGCCCTGCTTCGCGCCAGCGAAGGGCTGGTCGCACCCGAGACGCTCACCGACGACGAGCGCGTGGGTTACAAGATCATCGTCCGCGCGTGCCGCGCACCGCTGAAGCAGATCATCGAGAACGCGGGCGAGGACGGCAACGTGGTGGCCAACGAGGTGCTCGCCAAGAAGGACAAGAACTACGGGTACGACGCCCGCGCAAGCGAATACTGCAACATGATCGAGAAGGGCATCATCGACCCGACGAAGGTGGTCCGCAGCGCGTTGCAGAACGCGGCGAGCGTCGCGACGCTGCTCCTGACCTCCGACGCGATGATTGCCGAAGAGCAGAAGAAGGAAAAGAAAGACCCGGCCCCGGGCGCCTACGACGACATGTACTAAGGAACGGGCACGGAATAACTTCCCGACTTCATGGTGGGTCGGGAAGTGCGGTGGAGTTCCACTTGGGTAGAACCGAATCGAAGGCGATCTTCATCGCCTTCTTGAACCCGGCCACGCACTTCCGGCCGGTCGCGTACACCTTCCCCAACAACCCGACGACGACCCGCAAACCCGCCGTCGTCTCGGCCTTTGCCATGTAGTACTGCACCGTTTCCAACCTCTCGAATACCACCCCGACACGCCCGACTCACGTGCGGGAACATCCGGTGTTCGATCGGGTTGTACTTCGAGCAAGTCGAGTGTCACGGCGGCGAACGCGGCGATCCGCTCGGGGCATTCTCGTACTCGCTGCGCCCGGTTGAAGCGCACGGCTCGCGGTGATCCGCGCCGGTTCGTCGGTTACCGGATTATTTCGAGAATGTTGCCACAAGATAATTCGCGCTCGATACCTTGCGGAGATCAGCGAGGACCACCATACTCTCCTCACACCCTTTCCGACTAACCAGGTGCCTGGATAGTGGCACGCATTCCTCGCCCGAATCGGCCGCTCGCGGACGTGAACCTCCTTCCCCAAAAGGACGGGAGTCACGAAGTCGTTGTTTGCTTCATGACCGAATTATTGAAGACGAGGCCGAGTGCCTCACGTACTGCGTGAAGATTGGCCATGAGATCGCCGCCGGGTAGCGGAAGGCGATCAAACTCGTTCTCATCGGCGTCGGCAGCCAGGTGAACGAGTGCCAGCGGCACCATCTGGGCCGAGCGCGGCCCGGTCGTGATCGTCGAGTCGTCCGGTGTGGTGCTGACCGAACTGAACATCGAAATGACCGGAGCGGAAGGCCAACTCACTGGTGAAGAGACGTGCGCCCTCGGTGCCGCGCCGACGCTCACGCGGGTCGCGATTCGCGGTCACGTCTCCGGTGTTCCCGGTGAAGAGGGCGAGTGGCGCTACCCGCGAATCGTTCGGCTGCACAAGGTTCAGGCCGGAGTCGCGCACTCGTTCGCCGTTCGGTTGGTTGTGCCGGTTGCGTGCAAAATCGAGTCGATGGTGTTCGGCGTGAGCGTGATTCCGGCCGACCTGTGCCTCGGTGCGACCGAAGTCGTGATTCATCTCGAACCGATGGCCGAGAGCATTCGCCTCCGCGGGCTGCTCCGACTGGCGACCGGGCGGATCACCCGCCGCATCAAGTTGAGCGGGCACATCGCCGCCGGTGCCAACGTCGCCACCGGAACCGGACAAGTGGTTTACCAGCCGTCCAACTGGGGCGGGGGCGCAACCGGTGCCCGCGCGTGTGCCGGCTCCGGTTGCGCCCCCGCCTCCGGTCGCAGCCGTGCCTCCTCCACCACCGCGCACACCCGCCGGCACCGGTCGCACCACCGGCGGAAGTGAAACCGAAGTCGCTGTATCGCGCCATCGGCGCGCCTTCGGCAGGGTTGTTCGGTGCCCCGCCCGCGGAAGAAGCACCCGTGCCGCCCGCCTCCGACCCGGTCACCAAACCGGCCGCGGCGACCGAACCGGAGCCGGACCCTCCAGCGCCGTCGAAGAGCGATCCGCTGAAACCGGGTCGGCGGAAGATCAACCGATTGCCCGGTCTGTTCGGAGAGACACCGCCACCGACCGAGTGACCGTCCCACCCCACAAACACGCACCAGCGCCAGAGCGACACCATGACCACTGCCGCCCCTCCCGCGACGATGCCGCACCCCGGACTGACCCCGGCCGAAGTCGAGGCGAGCCGCCACGCCCACGGGCACAACGTCCTCACCCCGCCCGAGCGCGACCCGTGGTGGAAACAGTGGCTCTCGAAGTTTGAAGACCCGGTCATCCGCATCCTGATGATCGCCGCCGCCATCCAGATCGCAGTCGGGGCGTACAAGGGCGAGTTCATCGAAGGGCTGGCAATCGTCGCGGCGATTCTGCTCACAACCACGCTGGCGTTCGTCAACGAGTTCAAGGCGAACCGCGAGTTCGACATTCTCAACAAGGTGAACGACGACACGCCGGTGAAGGTGATCCGCGCGAGTCAGTTCGCCACGATTCCGCGGCGCGACGTGGTGGTCGGCGACATCATCCTCGTCGAAACGGGCGAGGAGGTGCCGTGCGACGGCGAACTTGTCGAGGCCGTGGCGCTGCTCGTGGACGAATCGAAACTCACCGGTGAGTCTGTGCCGGTTACGAAGACGACCGCGGACAAAGCGGGGAGTGACACCACCCACGAACACGCCTACCCGCGGCCCCGCGTGAATCGCGGCACGATGATCGCCGACGGCCACGGAACGGTCCGAGCAACAGCCGTCGGCGACGGCACCGAAATCGGGATGACCGCCAAGGCCGCCGGCGAGGAGCAAGAAGAAGACTCGCCGCTCAACGAACAACTCGACCGTCTCAGCAAGATCATCGGCATCGTCGGGCTTGGAATCGCGGGCGCAACGTTCCTCGTGCTGGTCGCGCGCGGCTCGCTCACCGGTGGGCTGGTGATGACTTCCGAGCAGTGGGCGTTCTCGCTGATTGTGTTCGTTGCGATGCTCGTCGGCCTCGCCCGCGTGTGGGTGAAGATCACCTGGGAAGGTGTGCTGGCTCTTCGCCAACAGCGCGACCTCGACGCCCCCGAATACCTGGATGAAGACTCGGCCAATCGGTGGCTGGCGGCATTGGGCGCTGGCGCCGCGGTACTCGCGATCGGTCTCGGAATCGGGTCCGTGGCCGGGTGGCTCCCGACCAGCGGCGAGTGGCTCCCAAGCGCCGCGGGTCAGGCGCTGCTCAACTACTTCATGATCGCTGTGGTCATCATCGTCGTGGCCGTGCCCGAAGGGCTGGCGATGAGCGTGACGTTGAGCCTCGCGTATAGCATGCGGAAAATGACCGCGCAGAACACGCTCGTGCGGAAGATGCACGCGTGCGAAACGATCGGCGCGGCGACCGTCATTTGTTCGGACAAGACCGGCACGCTGACCATGAACCAGATGCGCTTGGCGGAGATCCGCGTCCCGGCGCTCGCGGGCGGAGCCTTGTCTGCCGCGGCCGACAATTCCAAGGCGCTGATCGTCACCGCGCTGGCCGCGAACAGCACCGCGCAGCTGGCGAGGGAAGAGGGCGTACTCCGCTCCCTGGGCAACCCGACCGAAGGCGCGCTTCTTGTCTGGCTCGACGGTGAGGGAGTGAATTACCTTGTCTCACGGACGACGTTCGCGGTCGGGGCGCAGTTGCCGTTCTCGACCGAACGGAAGTACATGGCGACGGCCGGAACGGACTCCGCGGGGCGGAAAGTTCTGCACGTGAAAGGTGCGCCAGAAGTCATTCTCGAACGCTGCGAAACGGTACTCACAGCAACTGGTGCGGGCACGCTCGACCAAGAGATGCGAACTACCTTCGCGAAGGAACTGAAAGACCTCCAGGCGCGCGGAATGCGCACCATCGGGTTTGCTTACCGCGACGTGGCCGACCCTGCGGCCGATGCCGGTTCGCAGATCAGCGGGCTGACGTGGCTCGGGTTCGCGGCGATCACTGACCCGGTTCGGCCCGAGGTGCCCGGGGCCATTGCCGCGTGCCGTTCGGCCGGACTGGACGTGAAGATTGTGACCGGTGACACGCCCGACACGGCCCGCGAGATCGGCCGGCAGATCGGGCTGATTTCGGATGCCGAGGAACCAGGTGCGGAGATGACCGGCGTGCAGTTCGCGGCTCTCAGCGACGAGGACGCGACTGCGGCTGTCGGCCGGCTCAGGATTCTCTCGCGTGCGCGGCCGATGGACAAACTCCGGTTGGTGTGCCTCCTTCAAAACCGGCGCGAGGTGGTAGCCGTGACCGGCGACGGAACCAACGACGCCCCGGCACTGAATCACGCAAAGGTCGGTCTCGCGATGGGCAAGACCGGGACCGCGGTCGCGAAGGAAGCCGCCGACATCGTGCTCCTCGACGATTCGTTCGGGAGCATCGTCAATGCGGTCCGCTGGGGTCGCGCGCTGTACGAGAACATTCAGCGGTTCATCCTGTTCCAACTGACGATCAACGTGGTCGCGCTGGGTATCGCGCTGCTCGGGCCGTTCGTCGGTGTGAACCTGCCGCTGACCGTCATGCAGATGCTGTGGGTGAACCTGATCATGGACACATTCGCCGCGCTGGCGCTGGCGACCGAACCGCCGCACGAAGGCGTTCTGCGCCGTCGTCCCCGCGACCCCGACGCGTTCATCGTTACCGCGAGTATGGCGAAGTTCGTGTTCGGAGTGGGTGCGGTGTTCCTCGCGATCCTCATCGCGCTGATCTTCATTCTGCCCGGTCTGCGAGACCCACAATCACTGGAACACACGCGATCGCTGACGATCTTCTTCTCGGTGTTCGTGTTGTTGCAGTTCTGGAACCTGTTCAACGCGCGATGCATGGGCAACGACGCTTCGGCGTTCGTGGGCGTGTTCAAGAACAAGGCGTTCCTGTTCATCGCCGCAGTTATCCTGTTCGGTCAAATCGCTCTGGTTCAGTTCGGGGGCGCAGTATTCCGCACGGTGCCGCTCGACGCGATGGAGTGGGTCGCGATCATCCTCGCGACGTCGCCGGTGCTGGTCATCGGGGAAGTGGTCCGGCTGAAAGCCCGCATGACGCCGGCCGCGTCGGCAACCGCGCCGAGTTAGGTTTCGGGGATGACGTGGTGTTTGGTCGGCGGTGTTTGATCGGGCTCCGACGTTCACGACAGCAGCAACTCCAGGTCTTCGCGTTTCAGGTCGGTGACGAGCCGACCGTCGCCGCCGAGGATCGCGTCGGCCAGTTCGCGCTTGCTCTGCTGCAACTCCAGTACCTTCTCTTCGACCGTTCCGCGCGCGATCAGCCTGTACGCGAACACCGGTTTCGTCTGGCCGATTCGGTGGCTGCGGTCGATCGCTTGCGCCTCCACCGCCGGGTTCCACCACGGGTCGAGCAGGAACACGTACTCCGCCGCGGTCAGATTCAACCCGACTCCGCCCGCCTTCAAACTTACCAGGAACAACTGGCACTTCGGGTCGGTCTGGAACCGCTCCACACGCTTATCGCGGTCGCGGGTCCGGCCGTCGAGGTACTCGAACTTGACGCCCTCCGCGGTAAGCCGCTTGCGGACAATGTCGAGCAGCGACGTGAACTGCGAGAACACCAGCGCCTTTTGGCCGCTCTCGGAGAGTTCCTGAAGTTGCGGGAGGAGCACGTCTAGTTTCGCGCTGGCTTCGTCTGTGCGAGTCTTGTCGATCAAACCCGGATGACAGGCGGCCTGCCGCAATCGTAAGAGCGCTGCGAGCACCTGAATCTGCGACCGCTTCAACCCAACTGAATCGACGTGAGCCAGAAGCGACGCGCGGTAGTGATCGCGCAGTTCGTCGTACACCTGCCGCTGGGCTGGTTCGAGATCACAGTACACGGTCTGCTCGGTCTTCAGCGGTAAGTCCTTCGCGACCTGCGCCTTCGTGCGCCGGAGGATGTACGGGCGCAGCGCCTTCGCCAGAAACTCGCGCGTTTCCGCGTCCGGGTTGCGGATCGATCCGCTACCGCTTCCGGTCAGTGTCGCACGACCGAGCATCCCGGGGTTCAGGAAGTCGAACAGTGTCCACAGTTCGCCGAGATGATTCTCGACGGGCGTGCCGCTCATCGCGAGCCGGTGGTCGGCCTGAACCACGCGCACCGCCTTCGCGGTTTCGGTCGCGGCGTTCTTCGCCGCTTGCGATTCGTCCAGAATGCAGGTGTCGAAACGGATGTCGGCGAACGTCGCCGCGTCGTTGCGGAGCGTCCCATAAGTGGTCAGTACGAGGTCGAAGTTCTTGAAGCTCTCGCCGGTCCGGTCGCGCGCTGTCCCGGTGTGGTCGAGTACCTTCAGTTTCGGGGCGAAGCGCGCGGCCTCCTGCTTCCAGTTGAACACAAGCGATCGCGGGACGACCACGAGCGCCGGGCCGTTGCGTTTCCCCGCGAGCAGCGCGAGCACCTGTACGGTTTTGCCCAGCCCCATGTCGTCGGCGAGACACCCGCCGAATCCGAACTTGCGCAGGAACTTGAGCCAACCCAACCCTTCTCGCTGATACTCGCGCAGCGTGCCCTTGAACGCCTTCGGCGGATCGACCGGTTCGATGCCCTGAAACTTGCGGAGTTCGTCGCGGGCGCGGCCGAACTGCTCGTCGAACGCCACCTCCGGGCGCGACGCGAGCAGCGAGTCGAGAACGCCCACTTGCGTGCGCGAGAACCGCACCGCGTCGCCTTCCACGGTCCCCATTTTCGCGATCAGGCCGTACTTCTTGAGCCAGTCCTCTGGCACCATGCCGAAACTGCCGTCGTCGAGGAGGATGCTCGTCTGGCCCTTGTGGAGTGCTTCGAGAAGTCGGGGAAACGGAACCGCGCGGCCATCGAAGCTGGCGGCCCCGTTCAGGTCGAACCAGTCGCGATCGGTGTGGACTTCGAGCTTGAACTCACTCGCTTGCCGGTAGAGCTTTCCTTCCGCTTCCACAATCCAACCGGCGGCGACCAGTTCGCGGGTGAGTTTCGGCAGCAGGGTCGGTTTGAGTTCGAGCACCGGCCCGCCGGCGGACCAACCGGTGCGCATCCCGAGGCGGGTTAGCTCGCGGTCCGCTTCTTGTTCGGCGTTCGCGTTACGCAGGAGGAACTTGCGACTACCCGGTTTGAAGGTGCCACGCGTCATCGGGCGCGCGGGGACGATCACACCGTCGTAGTCGAACGACAACTCCGCGTGCAGCACTGGTGCGCCATATTGCTGCTTTGCGAGCTTGACGACGAGCCGCGGACGGGGCGGAACCGTTTCCTCGGCGACCCGCAGTTCTTCGGGTAACTTCAGTCGCGGGAGACTTGGCATCTGGAGCAACTGTGCGACCAGGTCGTCAGCTTTCGCGGCGGGAACGGTGACTGCCCCGGCCCGGCGCAGTGTCGGCACCCACGCGAATGCGCCGGCGTCGTCGAACCGACCGAATCGCCCGTCCCAGACGGCGAACCCGGGGATGAGCAGCGCCGGCGCGGACAGCGGCATCGTCTCACTACTGCGGCGCAGACTCCCGCCGAGAACCCACTGCATGTCGTCGCTGCGGGTGACATCAGCGGTCAGTTCCCACGGCGGGTCGAGATCGGCGACCAAGTCTTGCAGAACGATGGGAGGCTTTGCGTCGCGACGGAGTTTCACGCGGTTGGTTTGGGCGAGCAACGGCAGCAGGGTACTGAGCAGCGGACCGACGACGCGGTAACGGGTTCTGCTGGAGCCGTAGCTGGAACCGTACCCGTAGGAGTAACTGTAACTCTCGCCGCGTTCGGCCCCGCCGAGCAGCGCGAGTAACTGCCGGTCGAGCGGGTCGGTCAGCGAGTCGGTCTGGGAAGCCGAGAGGTACTGCACCTTCGGTTTACCCCACTCGCCGTTCAGCTTCCGTTCCTGAACGTTGATCTCCAGCACGAGCTTTCGGGCCTGCTCGCTGGCCTGTGCGTCAATGACGAACACCAGTTGCCGGTCGTCGGCGCGCCCAGGCGGGCGCGCGTCGGCGCCACCGGGTTGAATCTCGCGGCGGACCGCGGCGAGCAGATCCGACCAAGCTTCTCGTTTGGGTGCGGGTGCGGGCTTGGGTGCAGGCCGAGCGGCTGGGAGTCGCCGGGGCCAGCCCGCGTCGTATTCGTCCTCATACCCGTCTTCATACTCATCGAGGACGAGGTAGAGCGAACCGGTGGCTGCGGCGCTGCGGGCGAATCCGCGTGGATCGGCGGCGAGGATGGTAGCCCAGATGTGCTTACACACGACCCCGTGGTCGGTGGCGGAGGGGCAGGAACACGACGCGCCAACGGTACGGCCTTCGAGGAGGAGATCGACTTCGTAGTCGTAGGATCCCTCGACCGTCGCCGCGATCGCAGTGGCGGAAACGGTGTCGAGGGTCACGGCCCCCGACTGGAAGTACTCGCGCCCGCGGTCGCGGATGGTCGGAGTCACTTGCGAGAGCAGTTTCGTGATTAGCGACATGCGAGAATTGTAGCAACCGGGCGGCCGGAAATCTGGAGCGAACCTGCGACTGTCATTCGCGCCCGCGGGTTGTATTCCTACCCATCGCGGGGCGTCTCGTTCTGTGCGCGGGTGGAACGTGATGAAAGTGACCAAAGCGGTAATCACGGCGGCGGGCCAGGGCCAGCGGGCGCTGCCTGTGCAGACGCTCGTGGACCGCGACGGAGTCGAGAAAAAGGCGATGGAGATCGTTCTCGACGAAGCGGTGGACGCCGGGGCCGAAGAGATTTGCCTTGTGATCGCGCCCGGCGACGAGGCTGCGTACCGCGCCGCTGCCGGCTCGCACTCGCCGCGGCTCACGTTCGTGGAGCAACCGGAACCGCTCGGGTACGGTCACGCGGTGCTACTCGCACGCACCTTCACGGCGGGGCAGCCGTTCCTCCACCTCGTCAGCGACCATCTGTACCTCGCTCGCGGCGCGACCCGCTCCGCGAAGCAGGTCGCGGACCTCGCCCGCGCCGAAGGGTGCGCGGTTTCCGCAGTTCAACCCACGCGCGAGAGCGTGTTGCGATTCTACGGTGCCGTCGGCGGACGCCGAGTCGCGCTTCGGCCCGATCTGTACGAGATCCAACAGGTGCTTGAGAAGCCGACACCGAGCGAGGCTGAACAGGTGCTCTCCGTGCCCGGCGTGCGGGCCGGATTCTACCTGTGTTTCTTCGGCATCCACGTCCTCACGCCCCTTGTGATGGACATCTTGAGCGAACTGGCGGCGCGGGACCGCGCCGGGCGGGCGCTCGACCTCTCGTCCACGCTCGCCGAACTTAGCCGTCGCGAACGATACCTCGCCCTTGAGGTTGCCGGTCAGCGGCACAACATCGGGCTGAAGTACGGGCTGCTGGCAGCACAACTCGCGCTGGCCCTCGACGGCGTGGACCGGGAGCGGATCCTGGCGCAGATCATCGACCTCCTCGCCCACCGAGGTTGAACTCCCCATGCCGCTCATCGACATCATCACTTCCGCCGAACCCAGAGTGCGGAACACTTCGCTCGCCGCCGCGTGCAGTGCGTTGAGCTACCGCGAGTTACTCGCCGAACGCGCCAGCCTCGACCGGTTTCGTCGCGAAAGTCCGAACCTCTACGAGCGAGTCCGCGCGCTGTTCTTCCTCTACGCGATCGACCGCTTTCATCTTCCGGCGCGCGCCGAACTCCCGGCGACCGGGCGCGTGCCCTACGCCGGCGTCGAGCGCCTCTTGGGGCGAAGGTTCGACGAAGCCGTGCGGCTGTTCCGCGCCGAGGAAGCCACGTGCGGACCGAGCGACCCGCTCTGTAGCGCGCTCTCCGCGGCGTACCACGCGCTCGCGTTCCAGACGCTCGCGGATCGGGTGCGTGCGAGCGTGCGCGGCGCCGCGGGCAACCGGTGGATGTTCCGCACCGGGTCGGCCGACGAACACCCGCTGCGCGTTCGGCCCGAGCTGCGCACGCGGTCGGAACCGAACGGCCGGTTCCCCGTGCTGCGCGAGCGCACGCCGGTGCGCATGGATCTGTCGCATTCGTGCTGGAGCGACATCTTCTTTCTGGGCATGGACTACCCCGAAGGCGCACGAGTGCTGAACGTCTCCATCGACCTCGGCGTGAACGGGCGAGACGCCAGCCCGCGCCCGCCGATCGAGGTGTACTTCCGCGTGATCGACGAGCCGGTGTTGCGGCTGGTGAGTGTCGATCTCGACGCCGCGACCGACGTGACCTCGCTCGCGGAAGTGTTCGACTTCGCCCGCGATTACCTGGGATTGCTGAAAGCCGCAGTCATCGCATCGGGGCTGATCCCGCCGGGGTTGGAAGGCGTTCGTCAGGAGTTGAAGCAGGTACTCGAAGCGCTGGTCGGTCCGGGACTCGGCATCGAACTCGTGAGCGTCGTGAACGACATCCCGAAAGGGTCGCGGCTCGCGGTTTCGACTAACCTGCTCGCGGCGCTCATTGCGGTGTGCATGCGCGCCACCGGTCAGGCGAAGGCGCTCACGGGTGGCCTGAGCGAACCTGAGCGGCGGCTGGTCGCGGCGCGTGCGATCCTTGGCGAGTGGCTCGGCGGGTCCGGTGGCGGGTGGCAGGACTCCGGCGGCGTGTGGCCCGGCATCAAGTTAATCGAAGGAACCTTCGCGGCCGAAGGCGACCCCGAGTTCGGCGTCAGTCGTGGCCGACTGTTGCCGAAGCACACCGTGTTGGGGCCGGACCGCGTTCCGCCCGACGCGCGGCAGCGCCTCGAAGACAGTTTGGTTCTCGTTCACGGCGGGATGGCCCAGAATGTCGGGCCGGTGCTGGAGATGGTCACTGAGAAATACCTGCTGCGAGAGGAGGACGAGTGGGACGCGCGCCGACACGCGTTGCAGATCTTCAACGTGATCGTCGATCACCTCGAACGCGGCGACATCCGCAAACTCGGCGGATCCACGACCCGTAACTTCGTCGGGCCGATTCAGACGATCATCCCGGCCGCGACGAACGCGTTCACCGAATCGCTGATCGACGCCACACGCGCGAAGTTCGCTTCGGACTTCTGGGGCTTCTGGATGCTCGGCGGCATGTCCGGTGGCGGCATGGGGTTCATGGTCGCCCCGGAGCGCAAGCCCGAAGCGCAGCACTTCCTTCGCGCCGAGATGTCGCGATTGCGAAACGCGCTGCGAACGAGTTTGCCGTTCGCGATGGAACCGGTCGTCTACGACTTCGCGATCAACCCGAACGGCACGACAGCTGACCTGCTCCCCACGGAGGACTCGCTGCTCCCTCGCGGGTACTACGCCCTTCTTGTCCCGCGCTGGCTGCGCGAAGACCCACGCGCCGTGCCCGCGTCGAAGCGCGCGGAACTCGATCGCGTGGGGCAGGCCGCGCGCCGCAACCCGGACCTCTCAGGATTGGTGGAGTCGCTGTTTGATCGCATGCTGCCGAGCGCGCCGGCATCGGCCACGCGGAGTGGCAATATTCCTGAACTGCTCCTGGCAAATGGCTTCGATCGCGAACAGCACGAGCGCATCCGCGCCGACCTGCGCCGCGGCTTAATCGGGTTGGCGCAGAATCGCTTGCCGGCTTTGACCGTGATCGAGGACGTGCGCCCGGGAGACGTGGCCGACGCACGAAGCGGCCTCAGCGCGGAGTACGTCGCGCGCGGTCGCGCGGCACTGGCGGCGGGCGAGGTCGCGGTGGTCACGCTTGCGGCCGGTGCCGGCTCACGCTGGACACAGGGCGCCGGTGTGGTAAAGGCGCTGCACCCGTTTGTGCGGTTCGGGGCCAGACACCGCACGTTCCTCGAAATTCACCTCGCGAAGAGCCGGCGCACCTCGGAGCAGTTCGGCGCACCGGTCCCGCACGTGTTCACCACGGGCTACCTCACCCACGAGCCGATCGCGGCGCATCTGGCGGGCAACGACTCCTACGGCTACGCCGGTCCGGTGCGGCTGTCGCGGGGCATGTCCGTGGGGCTGCGCCTGGTGCCGATGGAGCGAGACCTGCGGTTCGCGTGGGAAGAAACCGCGCATCAAGTTCTCGACGAGCGCAAACAGCGCGTGCGCGAGGGTACGCACGCGGCGCTCATCGGGTGGGCAAAGGCGGCCGGCGAAGGCGCGGACTACACCGATAACGAACCGCTCCAGTGCCTGCACCCGGTCGGCCACTGGTACGAGGTGCCGAACCTGCTCCGCAACGGCGTGCTTCGCGAACTGCTCGCGGAGCGCCCGCAACTGAAGTACCTGCTTGTTCACAACGTGGACACGCTCGGCGCGGACCTCGACCCAGGCTTGCTCGGCTTCCACATCAACTCGGGGCGGACGCTGACCTACGAAGTGATCGGGCGCCGCATCGACGACCGTGGCGGCGGGCTTGCGCGTGTGGACGGAAAGGTTCGCATCCTCGAAGGCTTGGCGATGCCACGCGAGGAAGAAGAGTTCAACCTGTCCTTCTACAACTCGCTCACGACGTGGGTGAATCTGGACGGACTGCTGGCGCAGTTTGGGCTGAGTCGCGACGACCTGCGGGACTCGGTGAAGGTGGCAGACGCGATCAGTCGCATGGCGGCGCGTCTTCCTACTTACATCACGCTGAAGGACGTGAAGAAACGTTGGGGCCACGGGCAGGAGGACGTGTACCCGGTGTGCCAGTTCGAGAAGCTGTGGGGCGACACGACCGCGCTGGCCGGCGCGGACTGCGGGTTCGTCGTGGTGCCGCGTGTCCGCGGGCAGCAGCTCAAAGACCCGGCTCAACTCGACGGCTGGCTCCGCGACGGCTCGGCCGAACACGTCCGCACGCTGTGCGCGTTCCCGAGTGGCACCGGGTGAGGACGAACACCACAACTGACCGCGCCGTTTTTCCCACGCTCGTGCCCGATTGTTCCCCATTCTTCCCGCCGCGTTCGGGCCGCACGGTTTTCCCCGACACCCTTGCTTCCCTATTCGGTGCGGGTAGAACATTCAGGAACGAAACCCCTGTCCCGGCCGCGACCGGGACTTCCGGCCGACTTCCGGTCCTGAGGAGATTCATCCGTGCTCCGCACCCGCTTCGCCGTTGCCGCGCTCCTGGGCGTTGCCGTCGCCACCCTCGCCGTCGGCCAGGAACCCAAGAAATTTGAACTCGCCTTCGCAAAGGACAAGGACGGCAAGTACACGCCGTACTACCAGGAGATGACCACCGACGTCACGCAGGTCATCAAGGTGCAGGGGCAAGACCTTACCCAGAAGCAAAAGAGCACGTTCTGGTATCAGTGGACCCCAGTGAAAGAGGAAAAGGTCACCGAGAACAAAGAAGAGTTCATGCGCTGGACGGTGAAGCAGAAGATCGAGGGTCTGGAGATGAACATCGACATCTCCGGCAACCCGATCAACTACTCCTCCAAAGCCGAGGCCACCGGCAGTTCCGGCAACCCGGGCCTGGTCGAGTTCTTCAAGGGTCTGAAGGACACCGAATTCACCGCGACGATTGGCAAGAACTACAAGGTCGAGAAGGTGGACGGAAAGGATGAGTTCATCAAGAAACTGGGTGCCGGGAGTCAGCAAATGGACACCCTACTAAAGAAGGTGATGACCGAGGACGCGCTCAAGGAGATGGTGGACCCGACTGCCAAACTGTTCCCGGATACCGCGAAGAAGGTCGGCGAGTCGTGGGAGAAGAAGTCGAGCCTGAACCTCGGCCCAATCGGAAACTACGAACTCGTCTACAAGATCAAGTACGCGGCCGTGGAGAAGGAAAAGGACAAACTCGAGATCGAAACCGTCATCACGTACACCGCGCCGAAAGACAACCCGGACGGGTTGCTGTTCCGAATCAAGGACGGCAGCAAACTGACCAGCGACCCAGCCGGCAGCAAGGGCACGGTCCTCTACGACCCGAAGACCAAGCGCATCGACTCAGCCGAGATCAATATCACGTTGAAGGGCGACCTGGTCGTCGTCATCGGCGGCACCGACACGCGGGTCGAACTGACACAGGTGCAGAAGACTGTCATCAAGACGCAGGACGCGAGCTACGTCACACCGAAGCCCGTGGTGCCGCCCGTGGTGCCCGAGAAGAAGTAACATCCGCGCGAGCGCGACCGATACGCCCGGCCACCGCGCCGGGCGGTTTCGTTGACGGAGTTCCCCATGAAGATCGCCGTTCTCGGTGCGGACGGGCAGCTTGGGCGTGACCTGTGCCCGCGACTCGCCGCGCTCGGTGAAGTCGTCGCGCTGTCGCGCGCCGACATCGATCTCCGAATCACGGTTCCCCGCTACATCGCGTCGGCGGTAATCGCTCTCCGGCCCGACGTTCTGGTCAACTGCGCCGCGTACAACCTCGTCGATCGGGCTGAAGCGGACTCGATCACACCCTTCGAGGTCAACGCACAGGGGGTCAGTTCCCTCGCGCTCGGATGTGACGACATCGGCGCGAAGTTCGTTCACTTCAGCACCGACTACGTCTTCGGGAAGGACGCGGCCCGAACCGTGCCCTACACCGAAGACGACCACACGGGTCCGCTGAACAGCTACGGGTCGAGCAAAGCAGCAGGTGAGACGTTTGCCCAAACTGCCGCCCCGAACTCCCTGATCGTCCGCACGTGCGGGTTGTACGGCATGTGGGGCAGCGGCGGCAAGGGCGGCAACTTTGTTGAGACGATGTTGCGAGTAGCCACACAAGGAAAACCGCTCCGCGTGGTGAACGACCAACGCTGCACGCCTAGTTACACCGCCGACGTTGCCGCCGCGACCGTCGCACTCCTCGAACGCGGCGCGACGGGTCTGTTCCACGTCACGAACAGCGGCGATTGCACGTGGTACGAGTTCGCGGCCGAGATTTTCCGTCAGGAGGGTTTGAAACCCGAACTCGTTCCGGTCACCAGTGCCGAATTCGGCGCCGTCGCGAAGCGGCCTGCGTACAGCGTGCTTTCCACCGCGAAGTTGCTCGCACACGGCATTCCACCCTTGCGCCCGTGGCACGAAGCACTCGCCGCCTATCTCACCGAACGGCAAAACAAGTCCGTGTGAATCGCGTTCGCCCCCTCGCTCTTTTCCGCATTCCCGTGCGCTGCTCTTGACTCGCTCGTCGAAAACCGCGAAACTGCACTGAGATGAAATCTCAATAAGAGAGCCGTCCATGCTGTTGCCCCTCGATATGGTGCGCGCCGGCGAATGGGCCGAAGTCGAAGAGGTGACCGGCCAGGCCGACTGGGTCGGGCGCCTCGCCGAACTCGGTATCCGTCGCGGGAGTCGCGTCCAGGTGGTTCAGCCCGGAACGACGTGCCTGCTGAACGTGGCCGGTTGCAAGCTCTGTCTGCGCGGCGGCGAGTGCTCACAGATTTTGGTCCGCCCGGTGACCGGCTGATGCCCACCCTTGCCGACCTCGTTCCCGGACAGACCGCGGAAATACTCTCCCTCAGTGGCGACCCCGCCCTCGTTCAGCGCCTCTACGAGTTCGGGTTGCTCGAAGGCGAACGGGTCGAAGTGGTCGCTCTCGCACCTCTCGGTGACCCAATAGAGATCCGGTTCGGGAATTCCCGCCTCAGCCTTCGCAAGAGCGAAGCCGCCTTTATCACAGTGTTCATTCGTTAGCCGCGAGCCGGAGGCGAGCGTCACCGGTGACGCTCGCCTCCGGCTCG
>CAMDQN010000094.1 GCA_945905925.1 Singulisphaera sp. GP187 | reverse complement strand
CGCTCAACGACTCATATCGCGCTTCGTGCGCGATCGGAAGCACCCACATTTCGTAAGCGAAGCGCGGCGCGAACGCCGTCAGCGCGACGAAATGAGCGGACCGCGCCACCACGCGCGAACGTTCGGCCAAGTCCTTCTCGATTAAGTCGCAGAACACGCACCGACTGTAGCGCGCGGTGTACACTTCCGCACCGGTCAGTTCGGTGCGAAGCAGTTCGGGCACGATCGGCGTGGCGATGATCTGCGAATGCGTGTGCGCCAGCGACGCGCCCGCTTCCGCGCCCACATTCTTGAAGACCGAAACGTGCGCCAGTCGCGGGTCTGCGGACAGCGCGATCATCCGCTCCCGGTACGCGATGAACACGTCCGCGAACTGGTCGTCGGTGAGCTTGGTGGGGTCGTCGATGTGATCGGGGCAGTCGATCAGCACTTCCGCGAACCCAGCCGCGGGCGCCACGTTGAACAACGGGAACTCGTCCGGCGCGCCGCGCGGTGGGCGCTGGCCTTCCCCGCCCTCGTCACTCGCGCCGCGAAGCATTCCACTCATCGGTCCGGGCGAGTTGACTGATGCCGTGGCGGTCGCGTTGGGTCGCACCGCCGGGTACATGTTCGGAACCACGCGCAGTTGCCAGCCCGCAGCGTTCGGCGTGCTGTTCGGGTCGCGGATCGCGTAGACCTCGTGCGGCGTCTCAGCCTCCGCGCCGGCGCAAAACGGGCACGGGCGGTTCTCGCCGCTGGTCCGGTGTCGCGGGGCGTGGTCGCTGAATGCAATGGGCCGCCGCGCCCGCTCCGGAGCGATCACCACCCACCGACCGGTCACCGGATCGCGGCGAAGTTCGGGTTCGTCACTCATCGAGGCGATTCCTGATTCGGAGTCTAATTCCGGCGCGACCGCACCGGGTTACTTGAACCGTCAGTGGTTGCAGTCAGCACCGCTCGCGGGGCGCACGGAGCCGGAGTTGAACACCGAGACCGGCCCACCGGCCGGTTGCACATTTGGAGCCATGCCCGGCGCATGCTGTGTCTGAACGGTTCCGCTGGCCGGCGTCAGTCCGGGTTCCTCCTGCGAGCGAAGGTCACGTGGCGCCGGCCAACCCGCCGTCTTCCGGTACGTGATCCGGTACTGTGTCACGTCATGCTGTGCCGTGGCAGCCGTGCCGGTCGTGCGCTTGGCGGGATACGCCTGGTTCCGCGGGTTCAGTGTCTCGTTGGTGTCGGGAAGCGAAGTCCGCGCCATGCGGCCGGTGGTGACAGTGCGCTCGTCCACGATCTCGTAGTTCGGGCCGACGTGTTTCTCGATCAGTTCGAGTGCCGCACGGCGGTTGTTGTTCGGCCACCCGTTGGATTCATCCGGCACCGCGACGATGCCCGAATCGTCCTTCTTCTCAATATACTTGGCCGACGACGCACACCCACCCGTCGCGACCATTGCCGCTACCAACGCGAAAGCCCCGAACCGCTGCATGGCTATTCCCCCAAGTTCTCGCGCAGCTTCCCCCGAAGCCGTCGTAAACTGGGCGGGGTATAGCAAACGGCGCCCGACTGTCGAGTCGAGTTTCGCGAAGCCGAGTGGTCGCTGGGTTGACGCTCTTCTATCATAAATTCTTCTGGTTGCGCATTCCGCATTGGATGAGTCCCCATGTACGCGATTTTCACAGACGGTTCTCGGCAATACCGCGTCGAGACGGGCGCCACGGTCGTGATCGACCACCGCGAAATCGAACTCGGCGCACGCCTCGAACTGAGCAAGGTGCTGCTCCTCTCGACGGGCAGCGACACGCTGATCGGTCGGCCGCTCGTCGAAGGCGCCAGGGTTCTGGCCGAGGTCGTGGACTTCCCGCGGGTGAAGACGATCACCCAGAAGTTCCGCCGCCGCAAGGCTTCGCGCCGGTTGAAGGGCCACACGCAGCCACACGTGCGAGTGAAGATCACGCACATCTTGACGGCCGGAGAAGCCACGCCGCCGCAAGAGAAGAAGGCCGAGGCGCCCGCCGCGAGTTAGCGCATTGTTTTGGCGAGCGGGGGGCGTAAGCCCTCCGCTCGCCTTCAATGCACGTTCCCATTGCGTGCCGGCGACGGGTTCGTTTACAGTGCCGCTTCGTTGGTTCGCAGCCACGGGGGGCACAGCATATGCGGCGGGTACTGTTCGCGTCTGGAATTCTCGTTCTGTTCGTCGTGGTCGTGGTCGTCGCGCAACCGCCGATCGCCCCCCCACTCCCACCACCGGTCTCGCCCCCGGTATTCCCTCCCATCGCGCCGGGCGAACCCGCTCTGCCGGCACCACCGAAGCCACTTCCGTTCGCCCCCGTTCTGGGCGCGGCTGCGGCACCAGTTGCACTCGCCGAAACGCCGCTCAGTAAGTTCGAGCCGTTGTCCGCGTACCCGCCGGTCACGCAGTTCGCGGTGCGCGCGTCCTTGATGGGTTCGACCTGGCTCGCAATGATGAACCAGGCCAACGGCCGGTTCCTGTACGGCTACCTGCCGGCGCTCCGCCACCCGATGAGCGGCGACCACGATCTAAAGCAGGCGCAGGCCGCAGTCGCGCTCGCGCAAGCGGCGAAATTCAGCGGCGACGAGAAGCACGCGGCCGTCGCGAGCCAGGCGGTTCTCGCGCTGCTCGCGTCCACGAAGCTCGACGCGAATGACCCGACCTGCCGCGTCCCGGTGCAACTGTCGTTCGTTTGCAACCGCGTTGGGTTCGCGTCGCTCATCGCGCTCGCGATCTACGAACTCCCGAACGCGAGCGACAAACTTCTCGACGACGCCGAGCGCCTCTGCACGTTCCTCCGCACACAGTGCCGCATCGACGGCTCGGTTCATTATACCGACGGCCCATCCGACGACCCCGCGAAGATCGACCCTTCCGGTGTGAATGAATACCCGGGTGCCGCGCTGCACGTGCTCGCAATGAGTAACCGCGTCCGCCCTGCCGAGTGGAAGAAAGATGCCGTCAAGAAAGGCGTCGCACACTATCACGCGTTGTTCCGCGCGAAGCCGCACCCGACGCTCGCGGTCACGCTCACGCCGGCCGCGACCGAACTCTACTTCCAGACCAAGTTAACCGAGGCCGCGACAGCGGCGTTCGAGATGAACGACTGGCTCTGCGCGATTCAGATCGGCGCGAACGATCAACGCACCCCGCAATGGGCCGGCGGGTTCCGCGCGATGGCCGACGGGCGACTGACCGACGCTCCGCCGAATGCGAGTGACACCGGGCGCCATGTGCAGAGCCTCGCGTGCGCGTACCACCTCACGCGCGTGACCGGCGACCTCACGCGCGAAGCAAAGTACCGCCCCGCTTTGGGCGACGCGGTGCAGTTCCTCTACGGGCTGCAGTTCTTAGAAACGAACACCAGGCACTTCGAGGACAACTTCCGTGCGAAGATGCTGCTTGGCGCGTTCTACCTGACGCCGACCGACGGGAACCTGCGCATCGACGCGACCGCGTGCGCCGTGACCGGGTTGCTGCGGTTCCTCTCGTCTGGGGCCGAATCGCGCTGACGTGTTTGCAGGCGAGCGGTAGGCTTACTCCCACCGCTCGCCTCAGCAAGTCATGACCACGCGCGCCGCCTTCATATAATCCCTGTTCACGGCACAGGCGAGCGATCCGGCCGGGAACCGCGGATGTCGAACCGATGAGCAGCGAACGAGTTTCGACGCGGCCGAAGTGCCGCTCCATGATGGGCCTCCGCGTCGTAGGCACGGGTAAGTACGTCCCGGACATGGTCGTGGGCAACGACCACCTGCACGCCAAACTCGGCTTCGATTCCGACTGGATCGTCAAGCGCACCGGCATCCTAGAGCGCCGGCACGCGGCGCCGCATCAGGCCACCTCCGACCTCTGCGTGGAAGCCGCCAACGACCTCTTCGCGAAAACCGGGCACACCGCGAAAGACTGCGACCTGCTCATCCTCGGCACGTTCACGCCGGACATGTCGTTCCCTTCGACCGCGTGCCTCGTGCAGGACCGACTCGGTCTGGTCGGCCCCGCGATCGAAGTCGAAGCCGCGTGTGCGGGTTTCATGTACGCGCTGCTCACGGCTGCGGCCTATGTGAAGGCGGGCGTGAGCGACCGCGCGCTCGTTATCGGCGGCGACACGAACAGCCGAGTCCTCGACCCGACCGACATCAAGACCTACCCGCTGTTCGGCGACGGCGCCGGCGCGGTGTTCGTGGAACCGGCGGGACCGGATCGCGGTATTCTCGCGTACAGCATGGGTTCGGAAGGTTCGGGCGGTCCGTTGTTGCAGCGCGAAGCGTGCGGCAGCCGCACACCGCCGACACCGGAGTTGCTCGCGGCGGGCAAGCACTTCATGTCCATGGACGGCTACGCGGTGTTCAAGTGGGCGGTGAACATCCTGTGCGACACGATCCGCGAAGTGCTCACCGCGGCGAAACTCACGGTCGAAGACGTCGCGCTGTTCGTGGTGCATCAGGCGAACATCCGCATCATCAACGCGGCCATCGACTCGCTGCACATCCCGCGATCGAAGGTCTACAATAATCTGGAACGTTACGGCAACACATCGGGCGGGAGCATCCCGATCGCGCTGGACGAAGCGGCAGCGGAGGGTCGCGTGAACGACGGCGACTTAGTGGTGCTGAGCGGCTTCGGCGCGGGCCTGGCGTGGGGCACCGCCGTCATCCGGTGGTAGCGCGTTGTCTCTCTTCGGCCGCTTGCGGCTTCGCGGGAGACGCGCCGGCGGCGCGGCCCGCGAAGCCACAAGCGGCCCAAACGGAAGCACACCATGTCCGAGCGCGCGGCGTTCATCGACGCCATTCTCGACAACCCCGCAGACGACACCGCACGACTCGTGTTCGCTGACTGGCTTCAAGAGAATGGCGAGCCCGAGCGCGCCGAGTTCATCCGCGTGCAGATCGAAGCCGAAACACTGCCGGAGGCGGAACTAGCGGAAAGCAAGAGCGATCAACGAGCAGTGACATTACAGAAGGAACACGAACACGCATGGCGCCAAGCCATCGGGATTGCGTCGGACGATGGCACCTACTCCCGTGGCTTTCTCACGCGAGTGCAACTCTACCCACAGGATTTCGACGGCCGAGTCAGTCGTGTCCTCTCAATCGAACCGGCCACGTTTCAGTTATCGCTCCAAGCCAACGACGACGAGGAACCGATCGCACTCAAGGCGGTCGATGCGCTCGCGGCCGATCCGCGACTACGCGCAATCACCACAATTGTCAGTAGCGGCGGTAGGTTCGGGCCGAAGCGGTTCGCGCGGTTGATGAAGTCGCCGCACCTCACCAACCTCCGCGATATCGACATCTCGTGGGACGACCTCATCGGCGCAGCCGGTATAAGGGCCATTGCCAACTCGCCGGCCGGGTTCGAACTGAAGCCGCTCACGCTCGCATGAGCACTTGAGAATCAGAGTGATCGGGTGCAAACACAAGCGATTCGGGCACTCGCCGAGTCGCCACGGCTTGCTTACCTTGAAAACCTAAACCTCGATTCCAACAGACTGACCAATCGGAGCGTTCGGGCTTTACTCGCCTCTAGAAAGCTTCCTCGCTACCTGCGCCTCGAACTCTTCGACAACGACTACGACGATAATCCCCTGGCAGGAGAACTCGCGGATCGGTTCGACTTCGACCTCCCCCCAGAATACGACGACGGCAGCGACCGTTGGCGTTAATCACTTCTTGCGTTGCGAACCCCTGCCCATCCCCTTGTGTCCGTGGTTCCAGCGATGCACGAGTTGTTTGAACACACAGCCGACCTCGGATTGCGGGCAACCGCACCGGACCTCGACGCGTTGTTCGTGGAGATGGCCGAGTGCCTCGTCTCCGCGATGGTCGAAGACCCCGCGACCGTGCAACCGCTCGAAGAGACGCGGATCGAACTCGCGGGCACCGACCGCGAATTCCTCCTCTTCGACTGGCTCAAGGAACTGCTGTCGCGGTTCGACACGGATCGCGCCGTGTTCGCGTCGTTCGAGGTGCAGGTGAGCGAGTCGGGATTAACGGCGACCGTTCGTGGCGAGCCGTTCGATTCGGAGCGACACACGTTCGCGCACGAAGTGAAGGCGATCACGTATCACGAGTTGAAAATCGTTCGAGACGGTGACGGGTGGTTGGCCGAAGTCATCGTTGACATTTGAGGAAGTCATGGCGAAGGAAGCGTTTTCTGGGCCGCTGGAACACATCGGCTGTTGCTGTCACCGCATCCCGACGAGCTACAAGCCGGGGATGCGCGTGCCCGGCCACATCTACGCAAACGACAAACTGATGGAAGCCATCCGAAAGGATCAGGCACCGGATCAGGTCGCGAACGTGGCGATGCTGCCGGGCATCCAGGTCGCGAGCATCGCGATGCCGGACATCCACTGGGGCTACGGGTTCTGCATCGGCGGCGTCTGCGCCACCGACCCCGAAGAGGGCGGCGTCATCTCCCCCGGCGGCGTCGGCTACGACATCAACTGCGGCGTCCGGTTCATCAAAACGAACCTGTATCTGGACGACGTGAAGCACCACATGCGCGAGCTGGTGAAGGCGCTGTTCCACACCGTTCCGAGCGGGGCCGGGCGCACCGGGAAGTACAAGTACAACGCCGTCGATACGCGGCGCCTCATGGCCGAAGGACCGCGGTTCGTCATCGATCGCGGGTTGGGCGTGGCGCGCGACCTCGACCACACCGAAGCGAACGGCAAGATCGACGACGCCGACCCGAGCCAGGTTTCCGACCACGCGGTGAAGCGCGGCGCCGAACAGTGCGGCACGCTCGGCAGCGGCAACCACTTCTTGGAAGTGCAAGTCGTTGACAGCGTCTTCGACGCGGACGTCGCGAAAGCGTTCGGGTTGGAACTCAATCAGGTGTGCGTGATGATCCACTCCGGGAGCCGCGGCCTCGGCTACCAGGTGTGCGACGACGCGCTCGCGGCGTTCCGCAACTGCCCCGCGAAGTACGGCTTCGAGCTACCGGACCGGCAGCTCGCGTGCGCTCCGGCCGATTCGCCCGAAGGCCGCAAGTACATCGCCGCGATGCGCTCCGCCGCGAACTACGGATTCTGCAACCGCCAACTGTTGATGCACCAGGCGCGCGAAGTGTTCGCGGAGGTGTTCGGCCGGTCGTGGGAAGACCTCGGCATGGAACAACTCTACGACGTGGCGCACAACATCGCGAAGTTCGAGGAACACACGGTCGAAGGCAAAAAGAAGAAGGTGTGGGTGCATCGCAAGGGCGCGACGCGCGCGTTCCCGGCCGGACACCCGGAAGTGCCGGATGCGTTCCGCGCGGTGGGTCAGCCGGTCATCATCCCAGGCGATATGGGTCGCGCGTCGTGGATTCTGGTCGGTTCGCAAGGTGCGATGGACAAGACCTTCGGCACAACGTGTCACGGGGCCGGGCGCGCGATGAGCCGCACCGCGGCGCTCAAGGACGGCGTCGGCCGCCGGATCGACAAGGAACTCGAACACAAGGGCGTGATCGCAATGGCGAGCAGCCGCAACGGACTCGCGGAGGAGCAGCCCAAAGCCTACAAGAACGTGGACGACGTAGTCGAAGTCGTTCACGAAGCGGACCTGTCGCGCCGCGTCGCGAGGATGCGCCCGCTGGGCGTGATTAAGGGGTAAGCGAAGAGACGCTCACCGATCGTCAGCCGGGATTGTCTCCTCCACTTTCTGCTTCGGCTGCTCACCCGGAAACCGAGCCGGTAGTAAAAGCCACAGCGTGTTATCGCGTTCCTCAATCGCAATCGAATCGGGAAACTCGTACTCCAACCCGACTTTCTGTCCGTCGCTCACAGGGTGGTACGCCACCTTATACCGCCCAGCCGGGATACCGGGTTGAATGGTCGTTGCGGTCCCTGTCGCGCGCGACGTTTGAGCGGAAAAGATGCCGTCCGAGTTGGGGCTGGCGTTCACAACCCGGCCACCCCAGTCTCCTGATTCGGGCATGAAGATAAGTCCCCCGACCTTCACCGTCTTACCGTTCTGAACGACCGTGACGGTCAAGGGGTAGAGCGGCGGCGTGATCGGTTCGGCGACACAGCCACTAAAGAACACGAACAGCAAACCGACGAGGGTGGCGTGTCGCGGGGTCATGGAAGTCTCGGGTGAGTGCGTACAGATCGAGTCGGGCGCGCTTTATGGCGAGCCCGTGGGAGTTACTTCGGCTTCTTGCCTTTCGTAGAGCGGGCCTTGTTCTCCGCGTGCTCCTCTGCGTCCGCCTTGTGTTGTTCGGCGGTCTGCTGGTTCTCGATGTCCTTGCCCGACCCGCCGGTCGGGGGCGACGAACCACACCCAACCACCAGCACCAACACGCACGCCGCAAACAATACTCGAATGGTCATTCGGGGTCTCCTTACGGTTCCGGTTGGGATCAATCCAGGGTGACCACTTCGCCACCGTTGCGCGTGCAGACACCAGCGAAAACGGTGGGGTTGATCCCGAATCGGACGCTCCGCACCGAACCGTCGCAGAGTACGAAGTTACATCCGCCTGGGTGGGACGAGCCGAACAGTTCGTTCCAGATGGTGACCGAGGCGCCGGTCGCACTGACGACGTAGGGAGCGTCGCGGTCGGGTTGCGGGGTGCGAGGAATGGTGCGGGTCGGAGCCGTTCCCTGAACGGCTGGTTGGCCGTCGTTGTAGGGGTAGGAGTACGTGCCGCCACCGATGCGCACGACGCACTGGTCCCACCCGGCATTCATGGTGTTCTCGTTGTCGCCGCCGTCGGCGTTGTGCCGGTTCGGGTTGAGCCACTTCTCGCCGAGCATCACAGTGTTGCTCGTGCCGTCGGTAATGCCCGTGATCGTGACATCACCCACGTTCTCGCGAACAATCGCCCCGTTGAACAGTTGCACTCGGTCGGTCCCGCCGAGGCCGCCGTCGCGGGCGGTGCCATTGTCGAAATCGGTGCCGGCGTTGCCATTGTAATCGCACCGCGTCCCGGCCCCATACACAGTCGGGGGGCGGCGAGTCGGACAGTAATAGGTTTTCACTGGGGTGGAATACAGTTGCGCTCGTGAGACGATACGGTGCAGATTGTCCTGTTCGATGTAGGGAAGGACGTGGTAACGCCAGTTGAACCCGCTCCGATCATCCATCTGACCGGCGGCGTTCTTCGTCGCAGCGTTGGGGTCGGTCCAGTTGCAGCAGTCACGAGTCTGCGCGTTGTTTGGCGCCCCGACGTCGCCGTCGCGCCCGCCCTTCGGGAGCCGGTAGTTGGCGTCGTGGAAGCTGTGAAACGCGAGACCAAGCTGTTTCATATTGTTGCTGCACTGCATCCGCGCGGCAGCTTCGCGCACCTTCTGGACCGCAGGAAGCAACAAGCCGATCAGGATCGCGATGATCGCGATAACGACGAGCAATTCAATCAGGGTGAAGGCGCGGCGCGCGTCAGTGCTGGGCGCGGTGAGTCGCGTCATAACTGGTCGTCCTCGGGGTGTAATGAGCAAGGGTGAGGAGTTGTGGGAAGGGCACCAACAACGGTGCCTACCACCTACGGTACCCCCGTTCTGACACCGCGAGACCGGGTTCATTAACTCTTCAACATTCTTTCCCTCGCGAACCCGACTCCACGACGAAATACCAGGGAAATTGAGCATCTTCTAACGATCTGTGAAGTTATCGCGAACCAGAATCGCGGCCAAAACTGAGCGGCGGCTTGTCGGCGCGCGGCGGTGCCGCGGTCTGGTCGCCCGCGAGGAACGTGTGGAGCAATGGGCAAGCGGGTGCCGCGCCGGGGTTGGTGGTCTGCCGGTTCAGTTTGGCGAGTGTCGCGTTCACCCTTGCTCCTGGGTTCGCGTCTCTACCGTGGATTGCCCGCAAAGGGCGCGGCGCGGACACGAGAATGCGTGTTTTGTCTTGAGCGCGGTTGCCCCCGGCGACGGTTTGTGACCCTTCCGGGGGTCACCGCTAAACACCAAACACGAAACACCAAACACGAAACACCAAACACGAAACACACGATTCCGTTGCAGGAAGTGTTTGCTCTCGCCATAATACCGTCAAGCCTCGTGCGGTCAGGACGGACTGTGCGAGATTACCCCGGTCGCGGATGTGCCGCCACCGATCCACCACGGACGGCTCACACCCGATTTATCCTCAATATTGACACCGGTTCGCCCGTCGCACCTCGGACCCGCTCTAACGGCGGGGCTTGACAGGACGACCGCGGTCCGCGAATACTCGCGCCGCGCCTGTCCGATCACGCGGAGTTGGGACCACGTCCACGGATCGCTTCGCGCGTCACACCTGTTCGCGCGCCGCGGTCATTGAGTCGCCCGATTCCGCCGAAGCTCGCGACGGGCCACCGATCAGGAGTGGTCCTTTCATGATCGACCCGCTGTTGGCCGGCGGGCTTGTCGTCGCGGCTGTCCTTTTGGGCGTCTGCGGCACATACCTCGTCGTGCGCCGAACACCCCCACCAGACGCCACACGCGAACCGGCCCCCCCCGACCCCGAAGTACTGCGCCGCGCCCAGACCCGCGGTGACGAACTCGTCGAAGCGTCCCGACGCGACGCCGATCGCATCGTCCGCGACGCCGAACTGAAAGCCCGCGACGAGGCCGTCCGGCGCCGCGAGGACCTGAGCAAGGAACTCGACACGGCCCGCGCCGAACTGCGCGACCTGGAACGACGCGTCGAAAAGCGCGAAGACGCCACCGAACAGCAGCAGCGCGAACTCGCCCGCAAGGAGAAGCACCTCGACGGCCTCAAGGAGAAAATGACCGAGCGCGAAGTGACACTGGACAAGAAGGCCAAGCAACTCGACGACACCCTCGACAAGCAAACGAAGCGCCTCCACGAGATCAGCGGGCTGTCGTCCGAGACCGCCAAGAAGATGCTGTTGGAGAAGTTGGATCGCGAACTGTCTGACGAGATCGCGAGAAAGATCCGCCAGCACGATGATCGCATCAAACAGCAAGCCGAAACCACCGCGCGAGAGATCGTCACCATCGCCATCCAGCGGTACGCGGCGCACCAGACCGCGGGCACTACCGTGAGTACGGTGGACATCCCCTCGGACGACATGAAGGGGCGCATCATCGGGCGCGAGGGGCGCAACATCCGCACCTTCGAGAAGCTTACCGGCGTGGACGTGATCGTGGACGACACGCCCGGTGTGGTCATTGTGTCCGCGTTCGACAACGTCCGGCGCGAAACCGCTAGGCTCGCGCTCACCAAACTCATCATCGATGGCCGCATCCACCCAACGCGTATCGAGGAGGTGGTCGCGGAAACGCAAGCCGAGATGGAAAAGCACATCCAAGAACTCGGCACGAAGGCCGTGATCGAAGCGGACGTGCAGATGCCGCACGAGAAGTTAGTTTACCTCCTGGGACGGCTTCGATTCCGCACCAGTTACAGTCAAAACGTGCTGGCACACTCGGTCGAAGTGGCGCACTTGTGCGGTGTCATGGCGTCAGAACTGGGGTTGAACGCGCAACTCGCACGGCGGTGTGGGTTGCTCCACGATGTGGGCAAGGCAGCAGACCACGAGATGGAGGGCGGGCACCCGAAAGTCGGCGCGGAACTCGCGAAACGCTACGGCGAGACGAGCAAGGAAGTGCTCCACGCGATCGCCGGGCACCACGACGACATTACCATCGACAACATCTACACGGTGCTGGTGTCGTCGGCAGACGCGATCAGCGCGAGCAGGCCCGGTGCGCGCCGCGAAACGCTGGAGAAGTACGTGAAGCGGCTCGCGGACCTGGAAGCGGTCGCGTGCGGGTTCCCTGAGGTGGACCAGGCCTTTGCCATTCAAGCCGGGCGCGAGTTGCGGGTGATCGCGAACGCCCACCGCACCACCGACGCCGACGCGGTGCGCATCTGTCGCGACATCGCGCGGGCCATCGAACAGCAACTCGATTACCCGGGCGAGATCAAGGTTACGGTGATCCGCGAAAGCCGCGCCGTGGACACCGCAAAGTGACCTGCACGCCTCTATTCGGAGTCCACATGCGACGTGTTTTCTTCCTGGCGTTCGTTGTCGTGGCCCTGTCAGGTTGCAACGGACCGACCGCACCCGCGGCGGTCGTCGCACCCGCGGCGCCCGTACCGTCGGCACCCGCACCGGCCGCCGACGATGGCGAGGCCGCGAAGGTGTTCGAGCAGCGCATCGCGCCAATCTTCAAGTCACCGGACCCGTCGAGCTGCGCACGATGCCACCTCGCGACCGTGGACATCAAGCAGTACATCCTGCCGTCCGCGAAGGACACGTTCCTCGCGCTCCGCGATCAAGGGTTGATCGACCTCAACAAACCGGAAGACTCGAAGATTCTCGCCCTCATCAATCGCGGGGCGGACGATCCGAAAGCCGCGGGGTTGATCTCCGCGAAGCGCCAGAAGGCCGAGCACGAAGCGTTCGCGGCGTGGATCAAGGCGTGCGCCGCCGACCCGGCGATCAAGAACGCGCCCAAGCCGGAGAAGGCGCCCGCGCTTTCGACGATGCCGGTCGAGGTGGTCCGGCACGCCCGTAAGGACCGGATGCTGGAGTCATTCGAGACGAACGTCTGGTCAATGCGGTTTCGGTGCATGAACTGCCACACCGAGGGCACACCGCAGAGCGCAAAACTTGTGAAGGAGCACGGGGAGCGGGTCGCGTGGTTCAAGAAGGGCGGGGCCGAAGCCACGATGGACTACCTCATCGCGAGTAAGTTGATCGACCTCGACAAGCCTGAGAAGAGCCTGCTGCTGACAAAGCCGCTCAACGAGATGAAGCACGGCGGCGGGGTCAAGATCGTGGTCGGGGATCAGGGCTACAAGGCGCTCCGCGCGTGGATCGAAGATGTGGCCGCGATCAAGAAAGAAAAGTACACGAAGTCCACGGACCTGCCACCAACGGAAACCGGACCGAAGCGGTTCGGTACGGAAGCGTGGCTCAAACTGGAGAAGACCCCGGACGCCTGGGGCGACAAGCTGTTGCAGGCTGACGTGTACGCGTGGGACGCAACAGTCAGTGCGTGGGAACGCGACCCCATCGCGACCTCAGACCGCGTGGTGTTCGGCAAGGGGAAGTTATGGCAGCACACAGTGACGCTGCTCGCGGTCCCAGGGTCGGATCGCGCGAAAGCATGGGCGAAGGCCAAACCCGCGCTGCCCGCTGGCAAGTACCTCGTAAAGGTCTATATCGATTCGGCTGACAAGGCGAAGAAGGACTGGAAAGCCCCGCTCGGCGCGGACGAGTACGTCGGACAGGTCGAGTTCCAGGGGCGCTGGGCCGAAGGATACAGCGCGATGACCACGGTGGACGCGAGCAAGGTCAAGAAGTGACTCGCGGCGGGACCGTATGATGCGCAACCGGACGGCCCCGAACTGCTCCGCGAACTGTACCGGCTCTACGAGTCGGTAGACCTGTTCGAGTTGTGCTACCGCCCACTGCGTCACTTCGAGAATATGGCGGCGGCCCGCGAAGCCGCCAGTGGCCGAACGTACTTGCCGCTTGCGGCTTCGCAGGCCGCCGCTGACCAATACAATTCAACACGATCCCACCACTCCACTCCCCGGAGCCAGCTCATGCGCCCGATGATCGACGCACACCTCGACCTCGCCCTCAACGCGCTGAACTACAACCGCGACCTGTTCCTGACGGTGGCCGAACTACGTGCGGTGGAGAAGGACTTCACCGACATCAAGGGCCGCGGGCGGAACACGCTCACGTTCCCGGAGCTAAAGCGCTGCAAAGTCCCGGTGTGCGTCGCAACGGTTCTCGCGCGCAGCGGGCCGGACGCGGCGCAGCGTTGGGGTTTCAAGCGTGCCGATATCGACTATTGCACTCAACAGGTCGCGTACTCGCACTGCTTCGGCTCGCTCGGTTACTACCGGCTGCTGGAATCGCAAGGGCACCTGAAATTCATCCACACTCGCGGCGAACTGTCGGCACATTGGAAAGCGTGGGAAACGGACCCGAAAAACACGCCGCTCGGCATCATCTTGAGCATGGAGGGCGCCGACCCGATCGTAACGCCGGAGCAAGTCGGGCACTGGTTCGGGTTGGGTCTGCGTGCGGTCGGTCCGGCGCACTACGGGCGCGGTCAGTACGCCTATGGCACCGCGACCGACGGCCCGATGACCCCGGCGGGCGTGAAACTCCTCAAGGAGTTCATGAAGGTCGGAATGATTCTCGACGTGACGCACCTCTCGGACCAGTCGTTCTGGACCGCGATGGACGTGTACGACGGCCCCATGCTCGCGAGTCATCACAACCTGCGTTCGCTCGTGCCCAACGACCGGCAAATGACCGACGAGATGGCGAAAGAACTCATCAAGCGGAACGCGGTGATCGGCTCGGCGTTTGACGCGTGGATGATGTACCCGGGTTGGGAGCGCGGCAAAACGCAGCCGGAAGTGGTGGGCATCGAAGCGATCGTGGATCACATGGACCGCATTTGTCAGTTCGCGGGCAACGCGAAGCACATCGCGTTCGGCACGGACCTCGACGGCGGTTACGGCACCGAGCAAACCCCGCGCGATCTCGACACCATCACTGACGTTCACAAGCTCGAAGACATCCTCGCGCGCCGCGGCTACAGTTCGGCGGACATCGACGGCATCTTCTACGGCAACTGGCTGCGGTTCTTCGGTTCGGCGCTGCCCGCGTAACCACTGCTCGACACGGGTCGGAAGAGCCTCATGACAGACGCCAACACCCTCTCGCTCGACGGCGTTCGCGTGCCGCGATTCCTTTACGAGACCGCGTGGAAGGAAGATGCGACTCAGCGATTAACCGCGCTCGCGTTGCAAAACGGCTTCCGCGGCATCGACACCGCGAACCAGCGCAAGCATTACCACGAAGCCGCCGTCGGCGACGCGGTGAAAACCGCTATCGCGAGTGGTTTCGTGAAGCGCGACGACTTGTTTCTGCAAACCAAGTTCACCTCCCGCGGCGGTCAGGATCACCGCCTACCCTACGACCCCAGCGCACCGGTTGCCGACCAGGTGGCGCAGTCGTTCGCGAGTTCGCTGAAGCACTTCGGCGCTGAGGTAATCGACTCTTACGTGTTGCACGGCCCGACGACGCGCACCGGTCTGGCCGCAGCCGACAGGGAAGCGTGGCGCGCGATGGAAGTGATTCACGCGAGCGGTCGCACCAAATTGCTCGGGATCAGCAACGTCACGCTGGAACAACTCGAATTGCTCTGCGCGAGCGCGAGCGTGAAGCCGCGATTCGTACAGAACCGGTGTTACGCGGCTCGCGGATGGGACCGCGCAATCCGGTCGTTCTGCACTGCCAACGACATCACCTATCAAGGGTTCTCGCTGTTAACGGGCAACCGCGACGCGCTGGCCCGTCCCGAGTTACTCCGCATCGCGAAGCACCACGACCGGACCGTGGAACAGATCGTCTTCCGGTTCGCGCTCGATGTGGGAATGATGATCCTCACTGGCACGACCAGCGCGAAGCACATGCGGGCCGATCTCGACGTGTTCGGTTTCCAGTTGGAGCTTGACGAAGTTGCGCTCATCGAAAGGTTGCTCACCGCGTGAGCCTTACGCGGCAGGTTGCACGCGGTGCTCGACGCACGTTCGCGTGTAGGTCGCTTCCAACTCGACCAGCGTTGAAAGCAGACGGAGCGAGATCACTTCACCCGTGGAATTTGCACCCACATGCACCACACGCGCACCTGATCCAACGGCACTTGTCGCACACCTCGAAGTCGAAGCTGTTGAGGCATTTTTTGCAACTGAAGCAGTGCGTGTACCGGCGGCGGAGCGATAGGTAGAACTCGACCGACTCGGCGAACTGCCCGGCGTCCTCCCCGTCGGCGGACTCAGCGAGCCGGTCCCGAACAATCTCCTTCGCGAAGTTTGCCATCCGCTCCTGATCGCGGATGTAAAGCCGTACTCGGTCGGCCGGAACCTCCACTTGAGATTGCGGATCGTACACCACGATACCCAGTTTCGGGAGGACGCCGACCCACACCTCAGAGCCGTTCCGGACGAACCGCTTCATGAACGTCCCTCAACGGTCTTCAGTTCGGCAAGTTCTCTGTTGAGACTCGGAACCAGTTCACGCGATCCTAACCCCGCCCTTCCCGCGCGTCAACGAGCGCGGAGTAGCGGCTTCCGTCCTCTTCGCGCATACTATTCCACATGAACCCCATCGTCTTCGCACTGCGGAACCCGGTCACCATCATGGTGGGCGTGGTCGCCGTCCTCATCGGCAGCACGCTCGCCGCGACTCGCACCCGGGCCGACGTGTTCCCGGCGCTCAACCAGCCGGTCATCTACATCTGCCAGCCGTACGGCGGACTCACACCGGCCGAGATGGAAGGGCTAATCACCAACTACTACGAGTATCACTTCCTCTACATCAACGGCGTTCAGCACGTCGAGAGCCGCAACATTCAGGGCATGGCCCTCATCAAAATCTACTTCCACCCCGGCACGGACATGGCGCAGGCGTTGTCCGAAACGGTTGGCTACGTGAACCGGTCGCGCGCGTTCATGCCCACTAACACACACCCACCGTTCGTCACACGGGTCGATACCGGCACGGTGCCGGTCGGGTTCCTCGTGCTATCGAGCGAAACGAAAAGCATCGCCGAGATTCAGGATCAGGCGCTGTTCAAGGTGCGCCCGATGTTCGCGGCGCTGCCCGGCGTGTCGGCCCCGCCACCGTTCGGCGGCAACCAGCGCGCGATCCTCGTGAACGTAAACCCGGACGCGGTCGCGAAGCAGGGCTTGACGCTCTGGCAAGTCACGGAGGCGATCTCCGCCGGCAACGTGGTCGCGCCGTCCGGCACGGTCAAGATTGGCGACCGGCAGTTCCTCGTCACGAACAACGCAATGGTTGGGGCCAACCCCGTGAAAGAACTCGCGCAGATACCGGTGAAGCTCGGTGAACACCCAGTGCTACTCGGCGACGTGGCGACAATCGAAGACTCGGCCGACCTGACCGCCGGGTACGCGCTGGTCAACGGCCGCCGGTCCGTGTACCTGCTTGTCACCAAGCGCGCCGGCGATTCGACCGTGAGCGTGGTCAACGAACTAAAGGGCGCGCTGCCCGCGATGGAGAAAGCGGTGCCCGAGGGGATCGCCATCAAGTTCGCGTTCGACCAGTCGCCCATCGTGACCAACGCGATGTGGGGTGTGGGCACCGAGGCAATCGTCGGCGCACTACTCACGGGGCTGATGGTGCTGATCTTCCTGCGCGACTGGCGCTCGGTGATCGTCGTCGTGCTGAACATCCCGCTCGCGCTGTGCGCGGCGATGCTCGCGCTCTGGGCCAGCGGGCAAACCCTCAACCTGATGACGCTCGGCGGGCTGGCACTCGCGGTCGGCATCCTGGTGGATGAGGCCACGGTGGAGGTGGAGAACATCCACACGCAACTCCTGCGCTACGACAGCGTCGCGCGGGCCGTGCGGCAGGGCAACCTCGAAACCGCCGTGCCGCGACTGCTCGCGATGCTGTGCATTCTCGCCGTGTTCATCCCGTCGTTCTTCATGGAAAGCACGGCTCGCGACCTGTTCGTGCCGTTGTCGCTCGCCGTCGGCTACGCAATGATCGCGTCGTACATCCTTTCGAGTACGTTCGTGCCGGTACTGTGCGTGTGGCTGTTGAAGCACCATCCGGCACGCGTGACGCCGAAGCCGGCGCTGTTCACGAAGCTCATGGACCACTACGAAGCGGTCGTCGCGCGGATCGTGCATCTTCGCTACTCGGTGGTGTCGCTGTACCTGCTCGCGGCGATCGCGCTCGCGGCGCTCCTCTATTTCAACACCGGCACCGCGATCTTCCCGCCGACGGACAAGGGCCAGTTCATGCTCCGGTTGAAGGCACCGACCGGCACGCGCATCGAACGGACCGAAGAACTCGCGCAAGAAGCCACGCGACTCATCAAGGAAGAACTCGGTGCGGAGAACGTGGACGCGACCGTCGGCTACGTCGGAACGACCCCGTCGAGCTACCCAGTGCAAGGCGTCTTCCAGTGGACGAGCGGACCGGGCGAGTGCCTGCTCAAAGTCGCACTCAAGGAGAACACCGGCGTACGCCTCGACGAGCGGAAAGACTCGCTGCGTACAAAGCTGGACGCCGGGCTGAAGAAGTGGCTCGCTGACCGGTGGAAGGAGGACGGGTTGACGCAATCGGAGATCGACGCACGGTTCCCGGGCCTACGGCTCTCGTTCGAGCCGGGCGACCTCGTGAGCGACGTGATGAGCTTCGGCTCGCCGACCCCGGTGGAGGTGCAGGTCAGCGGGTCCGACATGGCGGTGAACTTGGCCTACTCGCGGCGGCTGCGCGACCGGCTCGCCGCGATTCCGGAACTGCGTGACGTGCAACTCAATCCGGCGCAGGATTACCCGACGCTCGATCTGAGTATCGACCGCGCGCGGGCCGGAACGATGATGCTCACCGTGCGTGACATCGCGATGTCACTCATCCCCGCGACCGCGTCGAGCCGGTTCATGCAGCCGATCAACTGGCGAGATCCGAAGAGCGGACAGGCGTACCTGGTTCAGGTACAGATCCCGCCACCCCAGATCGGGTCCGCGGGCGCGCTCGGCAACGTGCCGGTGGGCCACAAGCACGCGAATGGCAACGGCACCACGAACGGCACCATTTACCTTCACGACGTCCTCACACCCAGCGGCGGAATGCGGTTCACGACCACACCGGAGGAGGTGTACCGCTACGACATGCGCCGCGCCGCGAATATCACCGCGAACGTTGCGACGCGGGACTTGGGGAAGGTGCGGCGCGAGGTGCAGCGGGCCATCGCGGAATCGGGCGAGCCACCGCGCGGGGTTCGCGTGGACGTTCGCGGGCAATTGAACACGCTCGGCGTGGTACAGAAGAGCCTCGGGCGCGGACTTCTGCTCGCGGTGCTCGCGATCGCGCTTCTCCTTACTGCGTACTTCCAGTCGATCAGACTCGCGCTCGCCTCGGTCGCCGCGGTGCCCGCGACGCTCTGCGGTGTCGGTCTCACGCTGTGGGCAACGAACACCACCCTCAACCTCCAGTCGTTCATGGGCGCGATCATGGCGCTGGGCGTATCGGTGGCGAACGCAATTCTGTTAGTGACGTTCGCGGAGCGGGCTCGCTCGGTTCACGGTGGCGCGGTGCGTGCCGCGGTCGAAGGCGGCCGGTCGCGTCTCCGACCGATCCTCATGACGAGTTGTGCGATGATCGCGGGTATGCTGCCGATGGCGATTGGGTTGTCGGCGGGCGGTGACCAAACGGCTCCGCTGGGCCGTGCGGTCGTGGGCGGATTGGCCGCGTCCACGCTAGCGACACTACTGGTGCTGCCGGCGGTGTTCGCGGTGGCGCAGCGCCGGGCGAGTGTGGTCGGCGCGTCGATAGACCCCGACGACCCCCAAAGCAGGCGCTACGACGAGAACAAGGTGAAGTTGTTCGACGCATGAAGTGGTTCAGCGGAACCGACGATGCGATTCAATTTGCGTCCGCACGGGGCACGAAGGACGGGCGGAAGTGCCGTGCGGATGTGTCGGTGTATGCGAACAGTTTGAAGCAACTGAAGTAGCAAGCCGATGTCGCCGCACGTTCGGCCCCGTGGCTCACCGGTACTTGAACCCTACAGCAGCGCAGGCACAAGGTCGAGCGCGCAACGCAGAAGGCCCCGGCTAACGCCAGGGCCTTCGCTTCTATCGCCTCACGTTGACTCCGATCAGCCACAGCCGGTGGTTTCGCCACAGGTGTCGCACTTCATGCACGCCCCGCTGCGCACCAGCGTGAGCTGCTGGCAATTGGAGCACGGGTCGCCTTCGTACCCCTTCTGGCGCGCCGCTCGGATCTTCTCCGACGGCGAACCCACGACCGGCGTGTAACTGTTCCTCGGCGGAAGCACGGCGGCTCCGTTCGTTGCCTTTGTGTGGCCATTCCCGTTGCCGTTGCTACCCGTGTCACGGGGCGGGGGCGATTGCACCACATCGCTGCCGAACTTGCTACCACTGTTCGGCTTGGTGTGCGGCGAGCGCGGGTGCGCGATCGCCGACTTCGGCGGTGCTTTCGGGTCCACGGTCCGCGTGCTGATCACTTCTTCCGTGTCGAAGTCCGGGCCTTCCTCGTCGTCGTGCATCGCGTCGCCACGCAGATCTTCCGGCAGCACGTGAGCCAGGTCCTTGCGGTCCAGGTACGTGATCGCCAGTTCGCGGAAGATGTAGTCGATGATCGACGTGGACATCTTGATGTACGGGTTCCCCTGCACGATCCCGTTCGGCTCGAATCGCGTGAACAGGAACGCGTCGATGTACTCGTCGAGCGGCACCCCGTGTTGCAAACCGAGCGAGACCGCTATGGCAAAGCAGTTCGTCATGCTGCGGAACGCGGCGCCTTCCTTGTGCATGTCGATGAAGATTTCGCCGAGCGTGCCATCTTCGTACTCGCCCGTGCGAATGTACATCTTGTGGCTGCCGATGCGGGCCTTCTGCGTGTAGCCCGCGCGGCGGTCCGGGAGGCGCCGTCGCTTCGCGATGTACCGGTGAACGATCCGCTCCGTGATCTTCTCGGCCACTTGCACTGGGGCGGATTTCACTTCGACGTTCTCGGCCTCCGGCGTGACGGAAGCGAGTAGCGCCGCCTCCGGCGAGTCCGCGACCGAGTTCAACGGCTGACTCAACTTCGAGCCGTCGCGGTACAGCGCGTTGGCCTTGGTCATCAGTTGCCAAGACAGAAGATACGCCCGCTTCACGTCCTCGATGGTCGCGTCGTAGGGCATGTTGATGGTCTTCGAGATCGCCCCACTGATGTACGGCTGCGCCGCAGCCATCATGCGGATGTGGGCTTCCCACGAGAGATACCGCTTGCCGTTCTTGCCGCACTTGTTGGCGCAGTCGAACACCGAGTAGTGTTCGGCTTTCAGGTGCGGGGCGCCCTCGATGGTCATCGTACCGCACACGTAAGCGTTCGCTTCCGCGATCTGCTTCTTCGAGAACCCGAGGTACGCGAGGAGGTCGAAGGTCGGGGTGTTGAGCGCCTCCTCAGGAATCTTCAGCGTGTTCTTGACGAAATCCTCGCCGAGGGTCCATGTGTTGAACACGAAGGGCAACTCGAACGTGCCGGGCAGTTGCGTCTCAACTTTCTTCAGCACTTCATCCGTGAAGCCTTGCGCTTTCAACACGGCGGGGTTGATGTGCGGGCAACCGTTGAGCGTGGCCGCTCCGCGACTGTACCGCACGATGTCTTCGATCTGCCACGGCGCGTAGCCCATTTTCGCGAGCGCTGGCGGCACCGACTGATTGATGATTTTGAAGTACCCGCCGCCCGCGAGTTTCTTGAACTTCACCAGCGCGAAGTCCGGCTCGATGCCGGTAGTGTCGCAATCCATCACCAAACCGATGGTGCCGGTCGGCGCGACAACCGTAACCTGAGCGTTGCGGAAGCCGTGCTTCTCGCCAAGTTCCAGCATGCGGTCGGACTCGCGGCGCGCCGCAGCGAGCATGGCCGGCGGGCAATACCGCGCGTCGATGCCGACCGGGAACACGGTCAACCCTTCGTACTCCGCAGGCGCCGCATTGTACGCTGCCCGCCGGTGGTTGCGAATCACACGTAGCATGTGATCGCGGTTCGCGACATAGCGCGAGAACGACCCGACCTCCGCAGCCATTTCCGCGCTCGCGGCATAGGCGCCCGCGTGCATGATCGCGGTGAGTGCCCCACACTGCGCACGCCCTTCGGGCGAGTCGTAGGGGATGCCCTGCACCATCAGCAGCGCGCCGAGGTTCGCGTAGCCGAGGCCGAGCGTGCGGAAGTCGTAAGACTTCTGCGCGACCGACAGACTCGGGAACTGCGCCATGTACACGCTGACTTCGAGAATCATTGTCCAGATGCGCACCGCGTGACGGTACGCTTCGATCTCAAACTTGTTGGCCTTCACATCGAAGAACGTCGTGAGGTTCAGCGACGCGAGATTGCACGCAGTATCGTCAAGGAACAAATATTCGCTACACGGATTACTCGCCTTAATTTCACCGTCCAGCGGGCACGTGTGCCACTCGTTGATGGTGCTCTGGAACTGTACGCCGGGGTCGGCGCAACTCCACGCGGCGTAGGAAATCTGCTCCCACAGGTCGCGTGCCGGGAGCGTCCTCTTCGCCTTCGGCGCGCGGTTCTCGTTCTTCGCCTTCTCCAGTTCCGTGCGCCAGTACAGGTGCCACGGGCCATTCGTTTCGATGGCCTTCATGAACTCGTTGGGGATGCGCACCGTGTTGTTGCTGTTCTGCCCCGAAACCGTGTAGTACGCTTTCGAGGTCCAGTCGGTGTCGTACTCGTCGATCTCGATGCTCTTCCACCCCTGGCGAGCAAGTTGGAGTACGCGAGCGATGTAGTTTTCGGGGATGAGCGCGGCCCGCGCATCGAGGACTGACTTGCGGAGCGTGGTGTTCTTGGTCGGGTCGTACCGCTCCTCCGCGACCGCGTGCCCGTGCAGCGCGTGCATGATGAGGTTGAGATGCTTGTTCATGGCCCGTGACCCAGTGACGAGGTCCGCGACCTTCTGCTCTTCGGTCACCTTCCAGTTCACGAACTCTTCGATGTCTGGGTGGTCCAAATCGAGTACGACCATCTTCGCGGCGCGACGTGTTGTACCGCCGCTCTTGATTGCGCCGGCCGCCCGATCGCCGATTTTTAAGAAGCTCATGAGGCCCGACGATTTGCCACCGCCGGACAGCGGTTCGCCTTCGCCGCGTAGCGAGGAGAAATTTGAGCCCGTACCAGATCCGTATTTAAAGATGCGCGCCTCACGAACCCACAAGTCCATGATGCCGCCGTCGTTCACGAGGTCGTCGTTGACCTGTTGGATAAAGCAAGCGTGCGGCGCCGGGCGCTCGTAAGCGCTCGTGGAGCGTTCGAGTTCTTCCGTGTGTGGGTTGACGAACGAGTGCCCCTGCGGTGGCCCTTCGATGCCGTAGGCCCAGTGCAGCCCCGTGTTGAACCACTGCGGGCTGTTCGGAGCCGCCATCTGCATCGCGAGCATGTAGCAAGTTTCATCGTAGAACGTGCGTGCATCGCGCTCGGACGTGAAGTACCCGCCCTTCCACCCCCAATACGTCCAGCACCCAGCCAAGCGGTGGAACACCTGGCGTGAATCGGTCTCGCCACCGAGGGGCGTGTCCGCCGCTTCCGGCGCGCTGTTCTGAATCCAAGCGGGCACACTCTCTTCGGCAACGTGAACGAGCTTCGCGGGCACACCGGCCCGGCGGAAGTACTTTTGCGCGAGAATGTCCACCGCAACCTGCGACCACTTCGCGGGCACCATCACGTCGGTCATCTCGAAAACGACCGAACCGTTTGGGTTGCGAATGGCTGAGGTCCGCGAGGCGAACTCAATGCCAGCGAACGGGTCTTGTCCTTCGCGGGTGAAGCGGCGGGTGATCTGCATAACTGAGTCCGACGAGAAGGAGGCGTAGAAATTCGGCCATCCGTGAACCGATCTTCATAATGCCTCAGCCTGTCAGTGATCGACAGGTGAGGGTTATGAGTCGCGAGTAAGATTCGCCGCCGCCGCGCGTCCGCCAAGGCGCCCGGTGCGCCTCCGGTAGAACCGGAATAACCCGCAAGTCTGCGCCCGCCTGGCTATATGGACAATTTTCCACTATTCGCATTCCGATGTCAAGATTTGAGTTGCGCCTGTCTCGCGTGATTCGTGAAGGCGAGTGGGGACGTAACCCCCTGTTACACCTCAAAGCGAACGGTTGCTTCGGGGTCTAACAGGGGGGCTTACGCCCCCACTCGCCAAGTCAGCGAAACTCGCTTCACCCACCCGTGCCGGGCACAAACGGCAGCGTCAGCCCGGCTTGGTCTTGGTACTTACCCTTCTTGTCCGCGTAGCTCGTTTTGCAGACCGCTTCACCCTTGTAGAAGAGGATCTGCGCGATGCCTTCGTTCGCATAGATCTTCGCCGGCAACGGCGTCGTGTTGCTGATCTCGATCGTGATCCGCCCGCGCCACTCCGGCTCCAAAGGCGTTACGTTCACGATGATTCCGCAACGCGCATAAGTCGATTTTCCCAGACAAACCGCGAGGATATCACGCGGAATCTCGAAGTACTCCACCGTCTCCGCGAGCGCGAAGCTGTTCGGCGGGATGATGCAGAAGTCCGCCTCCACATCAACGAACGATTTCGGGTCGAAGTTCTTCGGATCGACCGTGCTGCCCCATACGTTCGTGAACACCTTGAAGTTCCGGGCCACGCGCACGTCGTAGCCGTAGCTCGTCACGCCATAGGAAATGATCCCCGGCCGGTGCTGCTGCGGCGCGAACGGCACGATCTTCACGTCGCGCTCGATCATCCAGTCTGGCAAAACACCCATAACCAATCTCCACGCGCAGCGGGTCCTTAAGCATGATCGACCACGGATGGCGCCCGGCTTCACGAAACCTGCCCGAACCGCATGAGAAGTGCCTCCCGTCCTGACGATATACTGTGTACGCAACGCAACTCTGCAACCGAGCAAAAAACACGATGTTGCCCATCGTCTTCGTGATCGCCGCGACCATTAGCGCCCCAATCGCCGACGTGCCCACGGAGCTGTGGCAGGTCGCGCCGGGCACCGAAGCTCGCGTGTGGACCGTCTCGGAGAAGCCCGTCGAGAAGGGACGCGCGCTCGTGCTCATCCCGGGGCTTCACGTCCACCCACTCCGCCCGACCAAAGCGACCAAGCCCGAACTGCGCGCCTGGCAACTCCCGAAGAGCGAACTGGTCAAGGCGCTTGCGAAGGACTTTGACGTGTTCGCGTTCGGCTACGCTCAGACCGTGAGCGTCGATGGAATCGCGCAGGCGCCCGGGCTGCGCGACGCGGTCGCGAACCTCCGCAAATCCGGGTACAAGGAAATCGTTCTCGTCGGTCACTCCGCCGGCGGCGTCATAGGGCGGCAGTTCGTGGAAGTGAACCCCAACGCGGGCGTGTCACGGGTCATTGCTGTGGGCAGCCCGTTCGCGGGCGCGGAGATGGCCACGCTCAACGTCGGATTCCCGAAGGTCCAGGCGCCGTTTGTGAAGTCGCTCGCGCCAGAGGTGCGCAAGGACGCGACCCGCACGAGCAAGTTCGCGCTCGGGCCGGACATGGAGTTCGCGTGTGTCGTGTGCAAATTGAAGCGCGCGGAAACGGACGGCGTGGTTCAGGTTCGCAGTCAGTGGCCGGAAGACCTGCAGCAACTCGGCGTGCCGGCCGTGCTGTCGCAGGTCGCTCACACTGAGGCGATGTGCGACGCCGACACCGCGAAGTTGATCGCCGAACTTGCGAACGGAAAACTCACCCGCTGGTCGGCCGACGAAGTGACCGCGGCGCGAAAGATTCTCGCGGGTGAAACGGCCACGCGCCCAGGGTTGTTCCGGCGTGAGAAGTAGGCCCGCCCTTGCCGAGGTGGGCGCCTTCGCGGGTTCTGGAGCGATACAGACATTCGCAGAGCGAAACGAGTTGGACAGCCGTGCCGCTCGGCAAGCGGCACCTACCAAAACAAGCGACGTGGCCCCGGCGCTCATGGTGCAGGACACGGAAACAAACCGCCGGAGCCACGCCACCAAATTGTAGCTGGCCGACCGCTCGGTTGCGACTCGCAGAGGAGAAAAGATTCGATGGCGCACTGGTTGTTCAAGGAAGAACCCGAGTCGTACAGTTTCGCGGACCTCGGACGCGACGGTTCCACCACCTGGACCGGTGTTACCAACACTCTCGCGCAGAAACACCTTCGCGCGGTGAAGAAAGGCGACCTCGTTTTCTTCTACGCAACCGGCAAGTTGAAAGCGGTCGTCGGCGTGATGGAAGTGTCCGGCGATCCGATCCCGGACCCGGCCGACGCTACCGGGAAGTGCGTCGCGGTAACGGTGCAGGCAGTGCGCAAACTCGCTTCGCCTGTCACGCTGACCGCGATCAAAGCGGACCCGGCGTTCGTGGAGTGGGAGTTGGTGAGGCAAGCACGCCTATCCGTGATGCCCGTGCCGGATGAGTTGTGGGGTAGCTGTCTAATCTCTGAAGCCGATATTCTCTCGCTCGGCCGGATCGGTTATTGATTCGCCATGGATTTCGCCGAGCAACTCAAGGACGACTTGCGGACAGGACGGCTCCAGCCGGATCGGTTAGCCGACTTGTATGTCGCCTCCC
>CAMDQN010000093.1 GCA_945905925.1 Singulisphaera sp. GP187 | reverse complement strand
GAACGTCGGGTTGTTGTTCAGGTTGATCGCGAAACTCGACAGCGTGCGCGCGATCGGCTCGCGCGAGTCGTAGCTCACGGCGCTGATGCGTCCGGTCTTGCTGAAGTCTTCGAGCACCATGCTCTTGAGCAGGTCGTTGATGTCCGCTTCCGGGAACGTGAGATCGACACGCGCGTCGCCGTCCACCTCACCCGAACGCGAGAAGTAACCCACGCCGCTGTTGAGGAGCACCACGCGGGTGATGGGCAGTGTGGTCGCGGGCTTAAGGTCTTGCTTCGCTTCACCTGCGGCGCTCAGGAACTTGTCGGCGCCGACGCCCGCCGCGATGCCCAGCACGCCCGCAACCGGAGCCACCAGCAGCCACTTGCTTGCCATGATTCGTCCTCAAAGGAAGAGTGCCCCGATCCCGGGGTGGGAAAGGTCCGGCGGTGCTGCCGCGACACGGAGATCATAGCCGCAAACGATCGCTCGTGGGAACGCCGCTCCGGGCGGCTGTTACACGCGCTGACGCGATGCGAGCGATGCGCACGGCGAACGCCGTTCGTCCGAATACTCGGAACCTTTCACCCCGCGATGAAGCACTGGGGCGGAACCACCGCTTTGCCACGGGAAGGAAGTTCGTAGGACATCACGGGGAGCGGAGCGCGGGGCCGACGTGAGGCGGGACGATGGCGCGGTGGTTGCTCGACTGTCGACCGATGTGCGGATACCAGTGGCGCCTCGGCGTGGCCACCGAGGATCGAGAACGCGACGCGCTGTTCCGCCTGCGCTACGACGTGTTCGTGACGGAAATGGGGTACGGGCACGCGGGAACCAACGCCGGACCCGGCCTCGACGCGGACGCGTTCGACTCCTGGTGCGATCAACTGTTCCTTTACGACGAGGAACGGGGACGCGTCGTCGGAACCTACCGCGCGCTGTTCGGAACCGATGCGCTGCGGCACGGCGGGTTCTACGCGGGTGACGAGTTCGACCTTTCTCCGCTCGAACCGATCGCACACCAGATCCTCCAGGGCGGGCGGGCGTGCGTCGCGGCCGAGTACCGGAGCACGCTCGCGTTCCAGTACCTCTCCTACGGGATGGAACTGCTGCTGCGAGAATACGGCTGTCGCTACCTCCTGGGGATGGACAGTTTCCGGGCCGACCTCGACGAGGTCTGTCGAATCAACTCGTTCGTGCGGCAGTATCGAACCGACCCCGAGTGGGTGGTCCCGCCGTGGGAGGCGAACCGGGTCGCGGGCTTGCGCGACGTGCCGGTCACGCCCGCCGACGAGCGCACTCTGCCGGAGGTCGTCCGTATGGACATGCGGATGGGCTTTCTCGTGTGTGGGGCGCCGGCCTGGGATCCCGGGTTCAGGTGTTACGATCTGCCCGTTCTCGGGCGCCGCGACCGCTTCACTCGGTCGTACACCGGCGTCGTCGAGCGGATCGAACGCCACGTCCGCGCGTCCCACGTTGCCCCGGAGGGAAGCCCGCCGTGACGCTCCCGACATCGGCGGATAGCGCGCCGGTACGCCGCATCGACCGTGGCCGACACGGCGTTCCCGGTCGTGTTCAAGTCCGCGTCCGGGGCATCGTGGAGGATCTGGATGGGAACAAACACATCGACTGCATCACCGGATCGTTGCCCTTGCCACCGTCGTGCGAGTGCCACTGGTTGAGCACGTTCAGTTAGAGCGGTTTCAGAAAATTCGTAGCGTAGCCGCGAGCATCAGGGAGCGTGTGAACGTTCGCTCACTGACGGTCGCGGCTACGACCAGACGCTACGCATTAACTGAAAGTGCTATCGGGTTGAGGATCGCTCTGGACGCCTGATCAAATAAGCCACACGCCGAAGGATCGCGCGACGTCAACGTGGACGTCGCGCGATCCTTCGGCTTGTGGCGAACTGGTTGAGGGGCTCGTTTCGTCCGCTGTCCTCAACCCTATGGCGTCGGTTCCTTCTTGAGCGACGCGGGCTTCCAGTTCAACCCGATGGCGACGGCCTTCTCCTGCTTGGCCTGGATCGCCCACGGCGATCCCTTGTAAGTCTTGACGATGTCGCCGAAGAGTGTTTGCGCGTCCTCGGCCATCTTCTTAACGTCCTTCCCGCTCTTGAGGATGTCGGACGCGACCAGCGTATACCCATCGTGGCCGAGTTTCGCGTCCAGCGGCGGGAGCGACTCGGTCACCAGGTTGCCGAGCAGCTTGTTGTACTCGTTCATGTACGCGAGCCGGGCCTTCATCGACGCGAGCGCAAAATCGTAGTGCGCCTGCCACCGCTTACTCGGTTCCGCGGCGCGGTCCTCCTTCAGCGCTTCCAACTTGAACAGTTCGAGTTCCAGTTCGGCGATGCTTACGGCCCAGAACTCTTGCTCCTTCTTCACCTCGCCCTTGAGCGCGTCGTTGATCGGGCCGATCACGGTGTCGCGAATCTTGGTCGTGCCGGCCCCGGTGGACCACTTCTCGCGCAACTTGCCGATGCTGTCCAGCACCGCGTTGCGGAGCTTGTACTTATCCTTGTCCATGGCGATCGCCGCGAGCGTCGCGTCGGCGGCGTAGTCCTTCATGACGTCTGCCGGGAACGGGAAGTCGCCGAGCCCGATTTCGCCCAACCCCGGCTTGAGCGCGGGTAGGTTGAACTCGCCCTCAACGCCCTTGATCTCGGCCTGCGACGCGCCCTTCGGTGCCTTCGGCATGTCGAACCGAATCGCGATCTGCTCCGTGCCGTCGGGCGCGGGCAGCGCCGCGGGCGGCGTGCCGGTGAGCGTCACTGTTTGCTTGCCGCCGCTGCCGACCTTCTCCGCGAGGTCGCACATCTCGACGGCGCGCTTGGCGATCGCCGGGTGCCACTCGGTGATCGGGAGCGGGTCGGCTTGGGAGGGCGACGACACCGGGAGGCGCTTGTTCGACGGAGCGCCGACGTACTTGAGCGATTCGAGGAACGCGCTGCCGGTGTAGGTCGGGGCGTTGACGCCCCCCTCGGGCCGGATCTGGGTGAACTCCAGCGCGTTCTCGCCATCCTTGCATGTGGTGACGACTTGAATGCCCGGGGGCGGGGTCGTGAGAGCCTTGAAAAGCCCCGGACTCATCACCTCGGAGCCGGGGCGCACCTTGCCCTTCTCGGGGTTGAACCGGCACACGTCCCAGATCACCACCTTCTGCGCGGCCTTGCACTTCTTGAGTTCGTCGTAGAAGTCGGAGAGCGGGATCAGCGTCTTCTCCCAGTCCTCGCCGTCAAGTTCGGCCTCGATCGGCGCGAGGTATGCCTTGCCGTCTTTCTCGATCGCGTGCCCGCCGAAGTAGATCAGGACACGGTCCTGGCCGCGCGAGGTCTTGCAGAACTCCTGGTACGCGCCCTGCACCACGTTCTTCATCGGGAGCCGCTCGTCGGCGCCGGTGGTTGTGTCGGACAGGAGGAATACCTGGTTGTTTTCCTTGTCCTGGGGGACGCGCCACTGGAACGCCAGCCCGTATGCGGAACCGCGAATGCGGTCCGGGGCGCCCTGCTGCCCGGCGGTGAGCGGGTTCAGGTACATGTACTTGGTGACGGAGATGAAGAGCACGCGCCGCGGGTACGCGGTGCCTGCGGTGCCCGGTGCGGGTGGCGGGGGCTTCGGGGTCGCGTTCGTGTTGCCTTCGCCCTTGGCTTTCTCCGCAACGGCGGGATTGCTGAGGTACTTGGCGCCGTAGATGCCGCCGGCGACGAGACCCGCGGTCAGCACCAGGGAGACGCCGATCCACACGAACTTGCTCTTGTTCCCGCGGCGCTGGTATCGCCCGCGCCCGCTGGTGGCGGCAGGGCGGCCGTCCGAGTCCATCTTTAACTCGTTGCTCTGCGGGATCGGTTGCGTGGGTGCCGGCTTCGCGCTGGGTTTGGCGGGCGCACCGGGCCGGGCCGGCGCGCCTGGAGCGGCTTTGGCGGGTGCGGTCGGAATCGGCAGAGCCGCCGCGGGTGCGGGAACCGGCGCGGCCGGCGCCGTCGCGGGGGCCGCTTGCGGGTACGGGTAGGCTGGCGGTGGTGCGTATCCAGGGGGCGGGGCATACCCGGTCTGGGCCGGTTGCGGGTAACCTGGCGGCGCGGGGTAAGGGTAACCCGGGGGCGGTCCGTAACCGGGAGTCGCCGGGTAGGGATAGCCCGGGGGCGGGCCGTAAGGATAACCCGGGGGTGGACCGTAGCCCGGTGGCGGGTACGCGCCCGCAGGGTATCCTGCGGGCGGTGCAGGGTAGCCGGGGGCGGGATAGCCCGGCGGTAGCGGGTAGCCGTTCGCGTCCACGCCCGGTTGTGCGGTCGGAGCCGGAACGGGGGCAGGGGTGGGCGCGGGGGCCGGCGGGTCCGCGTACGGCATCTGGAATAGGCCGTCGTCATCGTCCAAGGGCTTACTGAAATCGAATGCGTTGGGCTGCGCCGCGGCAGTCGGTGCCGGCTCCGATTGCGGTAGCGGAGCGTTCGACGGGGTGTCTTCGGTCGGGCGCGCCTTCGTCCGCACCATTGCCCCGCACTTTTTGCACTTCACCGCCTGGCCGAGCCACTGCGCGGGGATGCGGAGTGAGGTCTGGCATTTCGGGCAGGTGGCCCGCACCGTCGATTCCATCAGTCGTCTCCGGTGCCGCGGCATTTGCTCCACACGCTTGGGGAGGGTCGCAGCAGAATGTCCATGAGAGGATAGTTTATCAGATTAGGTTCCGGGAAGCCGCCCGCATTCCCCGCGTCCGCATTGTGGGTCGATCACGTTGTAAGCATGAAACCCGTGCCACGGCGAAACGGATCGGCGCTTGCCGCGCAGGGGTCGAAACGGCATTGTGAATCAGGGGCGACCTCTCCGCGAGGACTCACATGCAGATTGTGCTGATCGAAGGCGACGGGATCGGGCCGGAAGTCACACAGGCCGCGTGCCGCGTCGTCGCGGCGACTGGGGTGAAGGTCGATTGGGTGAAAGCGCCCGCCGGAATCCCTGCGGCCGAGCAGTTCGGCGATCCCCTTCCAGAAGAAACACTGGAGGTGATTAGGCGATATCGCGTCGCTCTCAAGGGACCGTGTACGACGCCCATCGGGAAGGGCTACCGGTCCATCAACGTGCGGTTGCGGATCGGGCTGGAACTGTTCGCGAGCGTGCGCCCCGTGAAGACGCTGCCGGGCATCGTCACGCCTTACGAGAAGGTCGATCTAATCGTCGTCCGCGAGAACACCGAGGGACTGTACGCGGGTCTGGAACACGAAGTGGTGCCCGGTGTGGTGGAGAGCGTGCGGCTCATCACGCGGCCCGCGGCCGAGCGAATCGTTAGATTTGCGTTCGAGTTGGCTCGGCACCACGGCCGGCGGCTGGTCACGTTCTGTCACAAGGCGGACGTGATGCGATTGTCGGACGGGCTTTTCCTGGAATGCGCGCGGACGGTCGCGAACGATTACCCGTACCTGCAATTTGAAGAGAAGCCGATCGACAACGTGTGCCTGGAAATGGCCATGGACCCGTCGAACTTCGACGTGTTGGTGATGGAGAACCTGTTTGGCGACGTGATTTCGGACCTCGCGGCGGGCTTGATCGGCGGTGCGAACCCGAGCGGCGGGCTGGGTCTGGTGCCCGGCGCGAACTTGGGAAGCCGGTACGCGGTGTTCGAGGCGGTTCACGGGAGTGCGCCGGACCTGGCGGGGAAGGGCGTGGCGAACCCGATCGCGGTGATTCGCAGCGCCGCGATGATGTTGCAACACATCGGCCAGGGCGCGAGCGGCGCGCGGATCGACCGGGCCGTCATCAAGACGCTGGAAGCGGGGATTGGCCTTACCCGGGACCTCGGCGGCACCGGCACCACGGCGACGATTACCGAGCAGATCATCAAGAACCTGGGCACGTAAGCGCCGCTTGCGGCTCCGACAACACAGTTGCGCATCAATCTTTGATGCGGAGTGCGAGTCACATGGAACGCATCCTTCGTGGAGGGCGGAAGTCATGTTCCCGAATCGCGTGCTGGTGTGCTGCGTAGTGGTGTTCGTGTGTTGGTGCTCCCCTGGAACCGCAGACGAGAACCCGCCACCGAATCCGCTGGCGCTGTTGGGTCTCAAAGACGCGCCGAAGAAGCCGGCCGTGATTCCGGTCTCGAAGTCGCTCGCTCTCGACGCAGTCATGAAGACGTTGCGGAAGCAATTCCCGGCGGGCACGGTGATTGTTCCGCTGCCGGACGAACACGCGCTGTTGGTCTACGTCACCGAAGCGGAAGCGAAAGAAATCCGCCAACTCGCGAACCCACCTTTGGAGAAGGTGCCTGCTCCGAAACCGATGGTCCCGCCGGCACCTTTTTTCGGCCCGAGCGTTGATCCGCACATGCTCCTGCCGAAGAAGATCGATTAGTTGATCGAGTCATGCGCCCGGCGTGAGGCGAAGATTTGCCCCGTGCGTAAACTACCCCGGTCGCCACAACCGGGGGCCACACCATGGATCTCACTTACTCCGACTACCTGCACGTCGATGAACTGCTTTCACTCCAGAAGCCGCGCTCGCAGCCCGAAGAACACGACGAACTCCTCTTCATAGTCGTGCATCAGGCCTACGAACTGTGGTTCAAACTTCTGCTCCACGAACTTGACAAGATCAAGACGGACTTCGTCGCGAACCGCATCTACCCCGCGATCGGCACGTTCAAGCGGTTACGCACGGTCATGAAGGTCGCGGTGGAACAGGTCGATATCGTCGAAACGCTCACGCCGATGTCGTTCAACAGTTTCCGCGACCGGCTCGATAAAGCGTCGGGCTTCCAGTCGAGTCAGTTCCGCGAGATGGAGTTTCTGCTCGGCTACAAGCGCGCGGAAATGCTGACGCACCAAAAGCCCGGCACGCCGAGTTACGACCAACTCATCAAGCGCCTCAACGAATCGTCCGTGGTCGATGCGTTCTACGTGTTCCTCCGCCACCACGGTGTGACGGTCCCTGAACACCTCACGACACGCGACCTCACGCAACCGACTCAGCCGGACGACACCGTCGAAGAAGGGATTCTGCGGCTCTACAAGACTCAGCCCGATCTGGAGATTCTGTTCGAACTGATGACCGACTTCGACGAAGGTTTGCAAGAGTGGCGGTATCGGCACATCAAGTTGGTGGAACGCACCATCGGGAGTAAGCGTGGCACCGGCGGCTCGCTCGGCGTGGAGTTCCTGAAGCGGTCGCTGTTCCACCCGGTGTTCCCCGACCTGTGGGCCATCCGCCATCGGTTGTGAGTCTTGTCGAACCGCCCGAGTCGGCGGGCTGGGTTCTGTCTTTCTCCCCGGCCTGCTTGCTCGGGCGATTCGACAAGACCTCCCGCACCGATAAGATACCCCGCGACGCGAGCACCACGTGGAGTGTGTCGATGCGTAAGGTGATTTTCGTTCAGGGCGGCGGGTTGGGCGAGGACCAGGAACTGTCCGTGCGGCGGCTGTTCGAGGCCACGAAGGTGCCTATCGAGTTCGAGGTGCATCTCGCGGGGCGCGTGGCCCAGGAGCACGGCACCGACGCGCTGCCGAAGTCCACGTTCGACGCGGTTCGCGCCTGTGGTATCGCGCTCAAAACGAAGTTGCTGCAGCCGAAGGGCGTAGGGACGCCGACGGCGCACAACCCGAACGTGCCCACGAACTACAACGTCGCGTTCCGGCGGAAGCTCGAACTGTTCGCGTCGATGCGCCCGGTTCACAACCTGCCCGGTATTCCGAGCCGATACACCGGGGTCGATTTCTTGCTGTTCCGCGAGATCACCGAAGACCTCTACACTGCGAGCGAACACGAACTTGTTCCCGGCGTAGTTCAGAGTTTCAAGATCGTCACGGAAGTCGCATGTATGCGGTTCTTCAGGCTCGCGTTCGAGACCGTACGCAAACGCGGGCGTAAGACGATCCACTGCATCCACAAAGCGAACATTCTGAAGATGGCCGACGGGTTGTTCCTCGACTGTTTCCGCCGCGTCGCGAGCGAGTTCAAGGACACAGGCATCGTTGCCAAAGACTTGATTGTCGATAACACGTGCAACCAGCTCGTGAGCCGGCCGCAGCAGTTCGACGCGCTTGTCGCAGGCAACCTGTACGGTGACCTGCTCTCCGACCTCGGTGCCGGGTTGGTCGGCGGCGTGAGCACGACGGCCGCGATCAATAGCGGGGCCGGCGTGACCGTGTACGAGGCGGTGTACGGTGCGAGTCACGAGAGCGTGCCGCCGGACATGGGCAACCCGCTCCCGCTGATCCTCCCCGCGATCGAGTTGTTGAAGGACCTGGGCGAAGGTGTGGTTGCGGCTCGCATTCAGAAGGCCGTGGAGAGCGTGTTGACGGAAGGACAGGTGCGTACCCGCGACATCGGGGGCACTGCGACCACCACTGCGTTCACCGACGCCATCATCGCTCGCATGTGATAACGGGCATACGATTCCCCGTTCAGTAGCCGACTGCGGCGCCGTCCTTGCGCGACTCGCTCCCACCGTGCAGCACATTCGTTTTCGGGTCGATCAGGATACCCTGGAAGCCGCCGCCGTTCACCTTCACGCGCTCGACCACGTGCCCACGGCGCTCCAACGCCTTCACCACTTCGTCCGGGAGGCCGGCTTCCGCCTTGATCGTGCCGCCCTTGGGTTTGGTTGGCGAGCCGGTGGGCGTTGCGCTGCCGACGTGTTCGACTCGCGGTGCGTCGCCGGCTGCCTGCACGTTCATCCCGAAGTCGATCAGGTTCACCAACACTTGAACGTGTCCCTGCGGTTGCATGTCGCCGCCCATCACGCCGAAGGTGAAGAACGGTTTGCCCGATTTCGTGACCATCGCGGGGATGATCGTGTGGAACGGGCGCTTGCCCGGTTCGAGCTTGTTCGCGTGGTTGTCGTCGAGCGCGAAGAGGCACCCACGGTTCTGGATGCCGAAGCCCGTGCCGGGCGCGGACAGCTCCGAGCCGAAGCCGAAGTAGTTGCTTTGGATCAGCGACACGCAGTTGCGGTCCTTGTCCACGACCGTGAGGTAGATCGTTTCGGACGTGCTGAGTTTCGGGTCGCCCGCCGGGATATCGGTGAGCGCCTTCTTCGGGTCGAGGAGCTTCGCCCGCTTCGCGGCGTACTCCTTGCTGATGAGGTCAGCGACCGGCACACGTGCGAACGCCGGGTCCGCGTAGAACTTGGCGCGGTCCGCGAACGCGAGCTTCTTCGCTTCCACCAGGAGGTGCCAGTAGTCCGGCGACTCCGGACCCATCTTCGCAAGGTCGTGCGGTTCGAGTGTGTTGAGCATCTGAAGCGCCGCGATGCCTTGACCCGGTGGCGGAATCTCCCACACGTCGTACCCGCGATAGGTCGTCTTCACCGGCTCGACCCATTCGGATTTGTGGTCCGCGAAGTCTTTGAGCGAAAACAATCCGCCGACCTCGTTTGAGAGAGCAACGATCTTCTCCGCGATTTCGCCTTTGTAGTATGCGTCGCGTCCATTCTCGCAGATGAGCTTGTATGAGTTCGCGAGGTAGGGATTCTTGAAGACTTCGCCGGCTTGAGGCGAGCGTCGGCTCTTTCCTTCACCGATGAGGAATGTCTGCCGCATTCCGGGATCGGTCATCTTGTTGACCGACTTCCAGTGGCCCGCGATCACCTCCGGCACCGGCACGCCCTTTTCGGCGTAGTCGATGCTCGGCGCGAGAAGTTGCTTGAAGCTCTTGGTGCCGAACTTGACGCGCAGTTGGTCCCAGCCATCGACGCACCCAGGAACGGACCACGACAGCGGCCCGCTTGTGGGAATGTCCTTCAGCTTCTTCTCGTTGAAGTACGCGAGCGTGGCCTTGCCCGGTGCGCGGCCGCTGGCGTTGAGGCCGTAGAGCTTCTGCGTCTTTGCGTCCCAGACGATCGCGTACAGATCGCCGCCGATGCCGCACGAGGTCGGCTCCATCAGGCCCATCGCGGCGCTCGTGGCGATGGCCGCGTCGATGGCGTTCCCGCCGTTCTTGAGAACATCCAACCCAACTTGCGCGGCGAGCGGGTGGCTGGTGGCGACCATGCCGTTGTTCGCGACCGTGACCGAGCGCGCGGCTTTGCCGGCTTGCGGTGTCGGCCGTTCCGCGGGGAGCAGTGGTGTCATGAGAATGGCGAGCGCAACGGCGCACAGCGCGCGGGTGAGCATGGGAACCTCGTGGTGAAGCCGCTCGCGGCTTCGCGAGTGGGCGCGTGCGCGACTCGCGAAGCCGCGAGCGGCTTACTTCTTCGGTATCGGAACCTGTTCCTTCGCGCGCAAGTACGCGACGAGGTCTCGCACCTCATCCGGTTTCATCTGGTCGAAGATGCCTTCTGGCATGATCGACACCGGCGTTTGCTTGCGCGTCACGATGTCCGCGACCGGCACCGTGAGCGTATCGTTCACGGTGCGCACGGTGATCGCGTCCTTCGTCTCGCGCAGGATAATGCCGCTTACGACGCGGTCATCATTGAGCGCGAAGTTCACCATCTGGAACTCGCGCGGCACGACCGCGCTCGGGTCGATGACGTTTTCGAGAATGTAGTCGAGGATGGTGCGCTGCGAGCCGGTCAACTCCGGCCCGACGGCTTGCCCTTCGCCGAACATCTTGTGGCACGCGGCACAGTGCTTGGTGAACAGCACCCGACCGTTCGCGACATCCGCCTTCTTGAGCGTGTCTTCGGGCAGCGAGTCCTTCCACTTCTTCATGAGCGCCGCGCGTTCTTTCGCAACGGGGGTGATCTTGCCCCAGACTTTCTCAAGCCGCGCGGTCACGTCCTTGTCGTTGAGCGCGAGAACCTGTCGAGCGGTGACCACGGGAACGTCCGCTCGCGGGATGGTGCCCTTCTCGATGGCGTCGAGCAGTTCCTTCGCGAAGCCGACGCGGGCCGCGAGGGTTTGCACCGCGTCGAGTTTCTCTTGTGGCGTGAACTTCGGGTACGCCTTGATGATCGCGGCCGGCGTGTTCGCGTCGGCGATGCCCGCGAGCGCGCGAACCGCGGTGCCGCGCATCGCCGGTTCTTCGAGGAGCGAGTGAAGCGTCTTCGCAAAGTCCGGGAGCTTTCGCGGTGTCAGAAGTTCGACCGCGGCGCGACGGTCGTCGGCCTTCGCGCTCGCATCGGTGAGGCGCTTCAGGAGCGCGGCAATCGCATCCTTGTCACCGAAGAGAACGGATAGTGCTTCCGCCTCGTGCGTTACGTCTGCCCATGCCTTTTCGTCCAGCCGTTTGCGAGTCGCGGTCCAGCCGTCCGGCAGGCGAAGGTTCCGCCGTCCGGCTAGCGATTCACGCATTGCCCGGAGCACGTGGAACGCGAGGACCGGATTGGTGGGTTCGAGTAACTTCACGAGCCGCTCGACTTCGGCGTTCGTCTTGTCGTCCGGTCCGCTCAACAGCAACCGCACAATGTTGCGCCGGATGAGCGGGCTGTGAACTTCCTGCAGAACGATGTGTGCGTCCCGCGCGTCGCGGGTCAGGTGTTCTGCTAAGCGATACCAGATCATCAGCGTCAGGTGCGGGTCTTCGTTCCCCACCAAGCCCTTCGCGAGTGCTACGGCCATGCCGCTGCGGGAAGGCGAGCGCGAGAGCGCGCCGGCTGTCTGGAGGAGAACGAACTCCGACACCTCCTTTTGGAGCGCCTCACCGACGAGGAGGCCGACGGTGTAATCCGGTTCACCGCAGGCGAGGGCGCACCGAATCGCCCAGGCGCGGAGTGCGACATCATCGGACGCGAGCAGCACTTTCGCGTCCGCGAGCGCGAACTGCCCTGTCGCCTCCAAACACCACAGCGCGCGTAGCCGTTGTGGTACGCCCTTCTCGTCCTTCAGCAACTTCCGCAGTGCGTCGGCCACCTCCGCGCTCGCCTTCGGCTCGCGGCTAACAGCGCGCTCCTGAAGGACGCGCCGCGCCTTCCGCACGAACCAGTCGTTAGGCGAGAGTTGCAACTTCACCAACTCCGCGTCCGTCATCTTGGACACATCGCCCGTGAACGGCTTCGCGCCCTTGTACACGACGCGGTAGATGCGGCCGTTGGTGATGTCGGCCTTGTCGTAGTTGTGGCACTCGCCGGTGTCGCACCAGTCGCTCACATACAAGCCGCCCTCGGGACCGGTCTTCACGCAGATGCCGCGGAACCACGAGTCGTTCGCGAACAGGAAGTCCGGCCGCCGAACGCCCTTCATGCCGCTTTTCGTGCGCTCCAAGCCGTCGTTGTTGAGACGGTTGCCGTGGATGTTCGCGGTGAACAGCGTGTTGCGGTACTCCTTCGGGAAGTTGTCCGCGAGGTAGATCGCGGCGCCCGAGTGCGCGTGACCTCCACCGGCGTCGCTGTGTTCCGGCTTCCCGCCGATGCCGGTCGTGCGCGAACTGGTCCAGTCGCCGCCGGCCCAGTGCTTGTAGTCCACACAGCTCTTCATCAGGCCGTAAGCGTGAGGGTTCACGTCCTGGCCGTACATGCGCTGATAGTGCCCGCCGGGAACGAAGTGAAACAGGTGGTCGATCACGCAGTTCGTGATGAACAGTTCGCCGTGGTCGTCGAAGTCGAGTCCGAACGGGTTTGTGGTGCCGTGCGCGACCGCCTCGAACACTTTGCGCGTCGGGTGGTACTTCCACACGCCGCAGTCCATGTAGGTGCGCTTGTCTTTGGGTGTGCCCGGTGCGCCAACGTGTGCCTTCGCCTGAATGCCGTTGCAGCCGTAGAGCCAGCCGTCCGGCCCCCACACGAGTGAGTTGAAGATGTTGTGCTTCGTGTCGATCATGTTCCAGCCGTCGAGCTTCACCTCCGGTTTGCCCGGCTTGTCGCCTTCGAGAATCGGCACGAACAGCAAGTTGGGCGACGAGCAGAGCCACACGCCGCCGAAGCCGAACTCGATGCCGGAGAGGTTCGACCCGTTGTCGAGGAAGATCGTCTTCTTGTCGTGAACGCCGTCGCCGTCGGTGTCTTCCAGAATGATGACGCGATCCTTGCCGGTGCCGTCCTTCGTCCACTTCGGGTAGCTGAGGCACTCGACGACCCACATTCGCCCGCGATCGTCGAACGTGAACGCGATCGGCTGTACCACGTCCGGCTCGCCCGCGAACAACGTCGCCTTGAAGCCTTCCGGCAGTGTCATCTTGCCGGCGGCTACCTTCGGCGGGATGGGCTTGTCGGCATCAGCAGCCGTTAGCCGCGCGCCGAAGGCAAGCGCGAGAATCAGAGCGAGAGTTCGCATGGTGATAACTGGCGAGGTTGGGTAGAGGGTCGAGTTTGGATATCGTATCCGCACAGCGGGCGAGAATCGAACGTGATCTCGCGAGCGGAGCGGCGTGAGCCCGCCGGTTTCTTCTTTCGCATTGCGCCGGCGGGCTGACGCCGCGCCGCTCGCGAGGATAAGGAGCCTCAACCATGCCAGCAATCCTCACCGACACTGCGGTCCGCGAGTACCACGCCGCAGGGTTCTACCTAGCACGCGGGTTCTTCGACGCCGAGGAAACCGACCTCCTAAAGCGCTCCGCGAAGCAAGACAACGAACTCGACAAGCGTTCGTTCGGACGCGCCGACGGCGAGGGCGGCGTGGTGCGCCTCTCGCTGTGGAACCACCCCGGTCACGGCATTTACGGCATGTTCGCCCGGTGCGAGCGGATGGTTCGTAGTGCGGAGAAACTGCTCGGTGGCGAGGTGTACCACTACCACTCGAAGATGATTCTGAAGGACGCGAAGGTCGGCGGCGCGTGGGCGTGGCACCAGGACTACGGCTACTGGTATCAGAACGGCGTGCTGACCCCGAACCTCACCAGCGCGTTCGTCGCGGTCGATCCCTGCACGAAGGAAAACGGCTGCCTTCAAGTGATCCAGAACTCGCACCACGCGGGGCGCATCAACCACATCCTGACCGGCGATCAGGCCGGCGCGGATCGCGAACGCGTGGAACAACTACTGAAGCGGCCCGAACAGTTCCCACTCGTGTACGTGGTGATGGAGCCGGGCGACGCGTTGTTCTTCCACTCGAATCTGCTGCACCGCAGCGACCAGAACACGAGCGACAACCCGCGCTGGGCGATGATCTGCTGCTACAACGCGCGCGCCAACGACCCTTACAAAGAAGCACACCACCCGCGATACACCCCGCTGAACGTAGTGCCGGACGCGGCCATCAAGCAAGTCGGCGTGAAGCGGTTCGCGGACTCGGGCGATGTCGCGTGGCTCGAAGACGCTCGCGACTCCAGCGCGAAGGCGCTGTTGAAGGAAGAGTAACCAGCCCGCAGCGCAAGCAAGGGTCTTTGCTCAGAACCCTTGCTTGCGCTGCGGGCTTGTCGGTCAGAACGTCACCCCGACGCCCGCCGCAATCTTCAGCACGCGCTCGCGGGCGATCTTCGCGGCGTGGTCCGGGTTCTCGTGGCACGTGTACAACTCGATCGTCACCCACCCGTCGTAACCCACTTCCTTGAGCGCCGCGAGCGTGCGTCCAAAGTCGATCGCGCCTTCGCCTGGGATGAGGTGATGGTGAACGCGGGTCGCGGCGATGTCTTCGAGGTGAACGTGCTTGATGAGCTTCGCGAGTCGGCGCACCGTGTCGGCCGGATCGTCCTTCACGCAGTACGAGTGCCCGATGTCGAAGTTGAGACCCAGGTACGGCGACGAAATCTTCGATGCGAACTCCAGATACTGGTCCGCGGTTTCGATGAGCAGATCCGGTTCAGGTTCTACGAGGAGCAGCACCTGCTCCCGCTCCGCGTGTTCCACGACCGGTTTCAGCATTTCAACGAACAGCTTCAGACACTCAGCCCACGATCGCCCTTCGAGCGGACCACCCGGTTCGGTGGTGATACACTTCGCGCCCAACTCCTTCGCCAGCGTGAGCGACCGCTTCGTGTGGTCGATTCGGACGCGGCGGTAGTTCACATCCGGTTCGATCCACGACGGATGCCAGTATTTCTGGCGGTGGTCGTTGACCGCGTGCATCATGAACGCGTTGATGTTCGAGATCGCGAGGTTGTTGCGCGAGAGTGCGTCGCGAAGAGCCTGTTTGTGTTCGGGGAGCAGGTACGCGGGCCACGCGTGCGGCACGTCGGCCATGATTTCGACGCCGCGATAGCCGATGCCCGCGAGTCTGGCCGTGGTGTCGGCGAACGAGTGGTGCAGGTATGCGTTGGTGGAGAAAGCCAGTTGCATGAGCGCTCCGGGCGAACCCCGGCCGCAAGGCCGGGGGTATGACGGAAGCCGGGTGTCCGGGTGGTTGCTACGACGCACCCCCGGCCTTGCGGCCGGGGTTCGCCAAGTATTCTTCGAGCATCAGGAACTGTTTGCCGAAGTCGTGTTCGGTCACACCCACCGGGCTTTTGAAGAAGCTCGCGAGGTGCGGCATCGGGCCGCTTTCGCCGCGGCGCTGCGCCAGCGCCGTGAGCCTGACGAGGTCGATCACAAGCGGTGCAGCCAGGAGCGAATCGCAGCCTTGCCACGTGAACTGCAGCATCATCTTCGTGCCGAGGAAGCCCTCGAAGTGGATGTGGTCCCACGCGGTCTTCCAGTCGTCCAGCGATTCGATGAACTCGATGCTCACGTGCGACTGCGGCTTGTAACCGAGCAGTTCCGCGAGCAGCAAGTCCTTGCTCTTCACCTTGCTGGCCTTGTTATCGGGATCGTTGAGCACCTGTCCGTCGCGGTTGCCGAGGATGTTGTGCCCAACCCAACTCAGGACGCGAAGGTTGCGTCGCGCGAACATCGGAGCCAGCACCGACTTGATGAGCGTTTCGCCGGTTTTGAGGTCTTGCCCGGCGTGCGGCACGCCGCGCTTGCGTGCCAGTTCTTCGAGTGCCGGAAGCGTCGCGCCGCGGCTTGGCGTCATGTTCACGTAGGCGAACCCCGCGTCGATCGCGGCGAACGCGTACACGCTGCTCGTCGGGAGTGCAGCGGGGGCGGCACGTTCCAGCGCGGGCAGAAGTCGTTCCAGCGATTTCTGTTCGTCCGTCGCTTCAAAGGGCGGTTCCGTGGAGGCCGCGTTCATCACGACGACTTGATCGAGCTTCTGCGAAGTCTTGAATGCTTTCAGGTCGGACTGAATCGCATCGATGGCTTCGCGCGCGGTGTTCGCGCGGCGCATGTCGTTGCGATCGGCGAGTGCGGTGATCGCGGCGTTGGGGCGGTACACCACGCCGGGGCGGATGTTCGCGCTCCACGCTTCCAGATCGCCGGAACATGCGGCCAGCGTCCGCTCGTCGAACACGTGCGACCGCTCGTGCAACTCGCGCGCGGCGGTGACGAAGTTCCCCTTGCGGATATCGTGACCACCGAGGACGAACGCTGCCGGTTCGTCGAAGTCGTGGCCGCGGAACTGCGGCAGTGCCGTGACCATCCCCGTGGTCGGGGTCTGGCCGCGCGCGAGTGCGGACAAGCCGAGGGCGGTCGTGCTGGCGACTCCGCCGCACGCACCGATCAACCACAATCCGACGCGCCGCTGGGCCATGGGAAAGAACGTCCGTCAAAGGTGTGAAGCGAGCGGGTACACCCATTCTACCGGAATTGTCGAAACCGTGAGCGGTCCGGTCAAGTTCGCCCATCGCTACTATCCGAACGACGGTCGCATGTCGCCTTCCCAACCGAGTGGGCAAAGGTTGCTCATCGCTGCTCAGTTGGTGCCCACACCGGTGAGCCGCATCCACTCGGAAGGAATCGCGTGACGAGACTCGCCGCAGTCGGAGACAGCACAGCAACCGGCGCGCCACACTTCCGCTTCACGCACGGCAGACACATCATCGTGTTTCCAGCACGGCCCGCACGAGCGGTTCGGGAACGTCGTCGAACAGTTTCACTTCGCCAATTCGCGTCGGCAGAATGAACCGCATTTGTCCGCTTACGGCCTTTTTGTCGCGGCGCATCACCTTGATCAGTTCGTCCGTGGCGAATTCCGCGTGGGGCGCAGTGGGGAGCCAAAACGCCTCAAGTAATTTCTGCTGTCGCTCGACGAAGTTCGCGCCAATGAGGTTCAGCTTTTGTGCGAGCCGCGCGGCGCAGTGCATTCCGATCGCGACCGCTTCGCCGTGGAAGAGCGTGCCGTAGCCGCCGCACGTTTCGTAAGCGTGCGCGAAGGTGTGACCGTAGTTCAGCACCGCGCGCAACCCGGTGAGTTCGTACTCATCTTTCTCGACCACCTCGGCCTTCAGTCGGCAGCAGCGGGCAACGACCTGAGCCAGACCCGCGGCCTTCCGATCACGGACCGACTTCGCGTTCGCTTCCAGATGGGTGAAGAACTCCGCGTCGAGAATGACGCCGTACTTCACCACTTCCGCGAGGCCACTGAGATACTCGCGTTCGGGCAGAGTGTTGAGAAACGCGAGGTCGATCCACACGCCCGCGGGCTGGTGGAACGCACCGATCAGGTTCTTGCCGCGTGGGTGATTGATGCCAGTCTTCCCACCGACACTCGAATCCACCATCGCGAGCAGCGACGTGGGCACCATCACGAGCGGAAGCCCGCGGTTGTAGGTTGCGGCGGCGAATCCCGCGAGGTCCCCGATCACCCCGCCGCCGACCGCGACAACTGCGGTCTTGCGATCCGCTGCGAGGTCGTAGAGCGCGTCGTAGAGCGATGCGAGTTGCTCCGTGCACTTGGAAGATTCACCCGCGGGCACGGTGGCGTACTCGGTGCGAAGACCTTCCGACGCGAGCGCCGCTTCGACGGCGCGGCCGTGAGGTTGCGTGTTCGAGTCGCACACGACCAGCGCCGCCGAAGTCTTCGGCAGGGCGGCGTGCACGAACGACCTGAACGAGTCGCCGCTTGCGGCTTCGCGGGGTGAAATCGCGATGTCGTAACTTCGCGGACCGAGATTGACGCGAACGGTTTCCATATCTGCATTTCAGCGGGAACGTGGAGGTTCGCCAAGTAGCGACCGGGTACGATATTCGCCGATGTCCTACGCCCCGCCCGCATTCGATGACATACCGATAAAGCCCCCCGAAGAGCCGCGGCGGGGATTCGCCCGCGCGCCGCTCGTGCCGGTCGCGCTTGCGGCGACCGTCGGGTTGCTCGCGGACCGGTACATCGGTGTTCCGCTCGGGGCCGGGTTGATTGTGGCGTCGGTCGCGCTTGTGGGTTGGTTATGCACGCGCATCGCGACGCCACAAACGTCTCTGGGTTGGTTGCTCGTCTGCACTGCGGCGATCGCGGCAGCACACCATCATTCGCACCGGCATTCGTTCGCGGCCGACGACATTGCGACCTTCACGAAAGACGCGCCGATCGCGGTTCGCGTGCGCGGAGTGCTGGCCGACGAACCGGACCGATTGCACCCGCCGAAGTACGACCCACTACTGACGGTTCAACGTGAAGCGAGCAGCTCCGGCGTGCTGGAAGTGACCGCGGTGGAGAGTGTCGAAGGCTGGCGCCCCGCGTCCGGTCGGGTGCGGCTCTCTGTGGAAGGTCGGCTCGACGATCTTCATTGCGGCGACATGGTCGAAGTGTCCGGGCGCCTGTCGCACCCGGAGGGGCCGCACAACCCCGGCGAGCGCGATTACCGGGCGTACCTTCTCGATCGCCGGATCACTGCGGACCTTCGCGTGAAGCGGACTCCCGACGCGGTCGTGCGCCTCGAAGAAGGTTGGCGCGCGTCGCTGTTCGGGTGGCTCGCGGTGGTTCGGGGTTGGGGCGCACGGGCGCTCGCGAAGTCGTTGCCGAAGGACGAAGCCGGTCTCGCGACGGCACTGCTACTCGGCGATAGCACCGCGCTGGACCGCGAAGAATGGGACGTGTACATCCGCACCGGCGTGATTCACGTGCTCGCGATCTCCGGGCAGCACCTCGTGATTCTGGGCGCGTTCGCGTGGTTCGTGCTCCGCTTGTGCGGGGTGCGCAGCCGACACGCGGCTTGGGCCGTCGCGATACTTCTATTGAGCTACGCGCTGCTCACCGGCGCGCGGCCTTCCGCTATTCGCGCGGCGGTAATGGTGTGCCTCGTGTGCGGCGGAATCATCCTGCGCCGGCGCATCATCATGGCGAACGTGTTCGCGTTCGCGTGGCTCGTCGTGATCGTCGCGAACCCGACGGACCCGTTCACCGCCGGGTGCCAGCTCTCGTTCTTGAGTGTGTTCGTGTTATTCTGGGGCGCGGTGCGGTGGCTGCGCCCGCGCGAACTCACACCGGTGGAACAACTCATCGAAGAGACACGCGGCGTACCGGCGAAGATAGCGCGCGGGGTATTGCGCGGGATGTGGCAACTTTTCGCCATCGGCGCGATTCTCACCGTTGTGAACACTCCGCTTGTGCTCGCGTGGCAGAACGTCGCTTCGCCCATCGCTGCGTTCATCGGTCCACCGCTCGTCGTGCTGACCGCGATCGCGCTCGTGACCGGGTTCCTCCTGCTCATCGTGTCACCGCTGGGCGTGTGGGCCGCATGGCCGTTCGCGCGCCTGACCGAAGGGGCGCTTGCCGCGTGCGAATGGCTGGTTCACCTCGGTGATCGCTTTCCCTTTGGGCACGTCTACTCGCCTGGCCCGCCGATGTGGTGGCTCATCGGGTTCTACCTACTCGTCGCTGGTCTGGTGTTGCTCGATGGGAAGCGGGCGAAGCAGTTTCTCGCGGCTCTTGGCGTGTGGGTCGTGTTTGGTCTCACGCTCGGTCTGCAACCGCGAACCTCGGACGAACTTCGAGTCACGTTCCTCGCGGTCGGGCACGGTGGCTGTGTCGTGATCGAAACGCCGGACGGGCGCGTGCTGCTCTACGACACCGGCACCACGGCGGGACCGGACGCGATTCGTCGTGTGGTCGCGCCGTACCTGTGGAGTCGCGGCATCAACCGCATCGACGAAGTGTTCCTCTCGCACGCCGACCTCGATCACTTCAACGGCCTACTAGAACTGATGAAGCGGTTCCCGGTCGGCCGGGTGACGATGACACCAACGTTTCCCGACAAGGAAAGTCCCGGAGTCGGCGCGGTGCTGACCGCGCTGGAGCGGAACAACGTTCCACGGAGAACGGTGGTCGCGGACGAGCGATTCACGGCCGGAGACGTGTCCTTCGAGGTACTTCATCCGCCGTCGTGCGGCCCTGAGGGAAACGAGAACACGCGGAGCCTCGTCCTCTTGATGCGGCACGCGGGGCACACGTTTCTACTCACGGGCGACCTTGAAGGCGAAGGTCAGTCGCTCGTGATAGGGCGGCCGATTTCGCCGGTCGATGTGATGCTCGCACCGCACCACGGCGCGAAGAACGCGAACGCGCCGAAAGGCACCGCGGAGGAGCCACGACCGGGGGCGATGGCGGCATGGGCGCGCCCGAAACTCGTGGTGTCGAGCCAGCGCGCCGGTTCCGCGACGGACCACCTCCAAGCGAGTTACGGCGGGGTCGGCGCGACCGTGTGGGATACACCGAACGCGGGTGCGGTCACCGTGAGGAGCCACGCGACCGGCGTGGTCGCGGAGTCGTTCCGCACGGCCGAGGTGAAAGTGGTGACGCGCGGGAAGTGAGCCGTTTTCCGCCGCTTGCGGCGTCGCGGGACGCGCCCATCACCGGCTCGGTTGGATCACCTGCTCCGCGAAGCGTTCCATCTCCTCCAACTGCGGACTGCATTGTAACAACAGCAGGTTCACGCCGGCGGCCTCGAACGCCTTCACGCGATCCAGCACTTGTTGGGGCGTGCCGATCAACCCGCTCCGCAGTCCGCGGTTGGACACGGAGTAGTCTTCCAGCGACACGCGCTGTTCGAGCTGCGTGCCCGCGAGCCACTGCTGGTAGTTGTGGTAGCCCGCAGCCGATTGCTTCACGTCTGTAATGCGACTCAGTTCCGCTTTCGCTTCGGTTTCTGTATTCCGCACGATGCTATAACCAGCGACGCCGTAGATCATCGGCCCCAGCCCGAACCCCTCGCGGCGCCGGCGCATATCGGCGATCTTTTCCGCGATTCGTTCCGGCGGATCACCGTGCATCACATAGGCATCACACGTTTTCGCGATCAGGTTTTTCGCCGCTTCCGACTCGCCGCCGGCGTAGATCACCGGTCGCGGTTTGGTCGCGGGCTTCGGCTGGAGCACGTTATCCGCAACCTTGTAGAACTTGCCGTCAAAGTTGAAGTGATCCTGTTTCCATACGCCGTCCACCACGCTGAGCCACTCCGCGGTGCGAGCGTAGCGGTCGTCATGCTGCTCGAAATGGACGCCGTACTTGGTGGCTTCATCTTTCCACCAACTCGAAACGACGTTGAGCGACAATCGCCCGCCGCCGCCGATATGGTCGATGTTCGCGGCCTGCTTCGCGAGCAGCGCCGGACTATGAAACGTGGGCCGCACCGCGACCATCAGTTCCAGTTTCGACGTGACCGCCATGAGCGCCGCGGCCGTACTCCACGCATCGAGGGAAGGCGATTCTTCGCCCTTGATGTCGTTGAGGTTCAGTTCAGCGACGAGCGATAGATCGAACCCTATTTTCTCGCTGCGGATAGCGAGTTTCTTGTTGTACTCCCAGGTGGGAGTCATGTTCTCATCATCGACATTACGTAGCCAGCCGCCAAAGACGGGCATCCAGTAACCGTATCGCATTACATTTCTCTGTGGAGCGCGGGCGTCCCTCCCGCAATGCCTATTCAGATCACTCTACGCAGCACTTTCGAGCAACACCATTTCACTCTCAAGAATGCCAGGTTGCAGATCGGTGGACCCACTGCGGGCAATCTCGATGATGTAGTCCAAGTGTCCATATCGATCGATGGTTACGCCGAAAACAGTTCCTTCCCCAGTGCAATGCTGCATCTGGGAGTCGAAACGGACGCGGTCGCCGAAGGTAAACTTCGTGTGGATGGTAAGGGAGGGCATTTGGATGGCATCTATATCTTGGGTGCGATTCGCCCTACAACGCGCGATTCACAAGATAATCGACGAGTCGTGCGAAGGGGTCGAACCCCACAACATTCACAGCATCCGCCACGAAGTTGGAGAGCGCGTTGATGTCGTAATACACAATGTTCCCATCGCGATCATCAATCATGTACTCAATGCCGCCCACATCGATGCCGGCCGTTTGCATGATCTTCTCACACGCCGCGATCACCTCCGGCGGCGGCGTGTAACCTGCGACCTTTAGTCCGGTCTTCGGGGCGTCGATGGCGCATGCGCCGCGCATCAACTCCACGCCGTCGGAACGCTGGCAGATATCAGCCGGACAGAGATTGAAGGATTCGCCCGTAGTGTAGACCTTGATCGCGTAAAGGAACTTCCCGCCGAGCGTTTCGACGCGCGTGATGTGCCCGCCCCTCGCAGGAACGAACTCCTGAACGAGTGCCGTGTGATCAACACCGAAATCGAGTTCGTTCGCGTCCGCGGAGGCGACGAGCGATTCGCGCTTCCCGTATTTCACGATGCCGGCGCCGCTCCCACCGATGTTGGCCTTCACCACCACCGGGAACCGCATTCCATCGCTCGCTTCCACCGCCTTCGACGCGTGATTGATGACACGCGCTCGCGGGTACCCGAGGCCGAGCGATTCGAGAAGGGTAAGTTGCCGCCCCTTGGAAATCTCCATCGAGAAGCCCTGCACACCGTTCACGACCGGCACGCCGAGACGCTCCAGGTGGGCCATGAACGCGACCGTGAAGAACATCCCCTGCACGCCGCCACGCAGGTACGCGGAGGGACTCATGCGGTTGAACACGAGTGCATACGGCGACGACTTTTCGGCGGGGTCGTAAACGTGTGCGCGCGGGTCGAGGCGCACGAAGGGAATGTCGCGGCGTTCGAGTTCCTTGAACAGCGGGCGGAACCAGTCGGGGTGTTCGTGGTAGATCGCGAACGGCTTCGGCATGTTGGACCCTCAGGGCATGGCGACGATTGTAGCCGGGAGCGCGTCGCAGAACCAACTGATCGTTGCGCGTAATCCGTCTTCGAATGACGTGGTCTTCCGGTGCGGGAGGAGGCAACTGAGTTTCGACACGTCGAGCACCTTCGACCGCGCCCCGACGTATTTCGACGTGTCGTACTGGAGAAGAGCGGGATCGTAGCCGATGGGGCCACAAATCGCGCGCGAAGTCGCGGATAGTGTATTCTTCACCCGATGCGACGTTCACTACTTCATTACCCGCGCAACCGAGTCCGTTGACCGTGGATGACCTTCTGCCGTATCGGAATGCTCAAGTGCCCCAATCTCAGCAAGAGGCAATGAAACAACGCAAGATCATGAAAAGGCACGATCCAAGAAGCAACGGCCAGTGCTCCTGGCCGATTTGGAGCGGAGGTATCGCGAATCGCCTGAGTTCTCGCCCTCTCGCGGATCGTTGTTTCTTTATCGCCGATGCCGTTACCGCTGTTCGTGTTCGGCAGAATCACGCGCTGCGCGTTCGATCGCAGTGAGAGCAGGAGGTTGATCGCGTCGAGGTTCGTGCTGACGGCCGCAGTCGGGTCGCACGCCGGCGCGCCTACGATTGCCGCAAGTGGAATGATCACGTCGGCGTCGCGAAGGGCGTGTGAGCGTGTCCTTCTCGCGGCAGTCGCCGCGCGTGACCGTAAAGTTCGGGTCGAGGCAACAATCGGTGAGGCTTGTCTGGTCGAATCTGAAGTTGTCGAGAACGTGAACGCCGTAGCCTTCACGCAGGAGCACCGGCGCGTGGACTGAACCGATGTACCCGGCGCCGCCGGTGATGAGCACGTTCATCGGCATGGCTCTCTCTGCGCCTCTGACTCTGCCACAGGGTTGCTTTACGCCCCCCGCCCGCCTCCAAACATGAACGCTACCGCCGCCGCGAGGTCATCGACCGCGACCGCGTGGTTTTCCCCGTGACCGGTTCGTACCAGCAGCGTGCGGCAACCCGCGGCGCGCCCGGATTCCGCGTCGCATGGCTTGTCGCCGATCATCCACGAGCGCGACAGGTTGATGTCCAGGTCGCGCGCCGCGGCGAGCAGCATCCCCGGCTTCGGCTTGCGACACGCGCACGCCACTCGGTATTCGCCAATGCCTTCCGTCGCGTGGTGAGGGCAGTGGTAGAAGGCGTCGATCTTCGCGCCACGTTCTGCCAGGAGTTCCGACACGCGTTCGTGGACCACTGCGACGCGGCTCTCGGGAAAGTACCCGCGAGCGACCCCGGACTGATTCGTTGCAACGACGACCAACACGCCCAAGTCGTTGAGTCGTCGCACCGCGTCGGCCGTGCCGGGGATCATCCGCACCTGGTCTGGGTGCGCGAGGTAACGAACCTCCTCGATCAGCGTGCCGTCGCGGTCGAGGAAGACGGCGTCACGCGGCATGAGTCGCTTCCCGCAACGCCGCAAACCGATGAAGTGCGTCCGGCGTGCCGATGTCGTGGAACTCTACTTCCTGCGGGAACGCCGCGACCGTTAGTCCGTCGCGGAGTACCGCCGGGAACACGTCGCGTTCCAGTGACATCGCGGTGTCACTGGGGATGCGTGAGAGTAGTTCGCGCTCTATGACGTACACGCCGGCGTTCACCCAGTTGCCTCGCGCATCGCCCAGTTCCTTCTCGCGGAACGATGTCACGCGAGTACCGTTGCAGTCGATGCGCCTGTAGCGGGTCGCGTCCGGCACGCGCGTGAGCATGAGCGTCGCCAGCGCGGAAGCTGAAGCGTGAACACGCGCAAGATGGGCAAGATCAACGTCGATGTACGTGTCGCCGTTCACGACGATCGCGGCGGGCGTGAAGAATCGCTCCGCGCGTTTGAGTACGCCCGCAGTGCCGAGGAGTGTTGTGCCATCGCGGACGTAATCAACGCGCACGCCGAGCGCGGCGCCGTTGCCGAACGCGGCTTCGATTTGTTCTGCCATTTCCCCGACGCACAACACGAAGTGCCGCGCGCCGCGCTCGCGCAGGAGTTCCAGTTGCACCGCGAGGAACGAACTCGTACCCACGGGGGCGAGAGCCTTCGGGCGGTCGCTCACCGCGGCGCGGAGTCGCGTACCCAAGCCGCCGCATAGCACGATCACGGGAAGGTCGAGTGTCACGCGACCTCCAGTTTCTTGGGTGAGCGGGGGGCGTAAGTCCCCGGTTGCGCTGGTTGCGCGAGTGGAGCGAGTTGCACTTGCTCGCGCGAGTTGTCGAAGATGACTCGCGAGCCTTGCGCGTCGAGCGCGAAGCTCACTTCGGTCAGGTTCGCGAGCGCCGCGCGGATGAAACCATGCGTCTCGGTCGGCGCGAAGAACATCAGGAACCCGCCGCCACCGGCGCCGAGGTACTTGCCGCCGACCGCGCCCGCGTCGATGCCATCGCGATACCACCGGTCGAGCTGCGAACTGCTCACGCCGCTTTCCAACTCGCGATTCAACTGCCACGACCGATCGAGCAACTCGCCGAACGGCATCAGAGAACCGGTGCCGGAGAGGACGCGGTAGCCGTCATCGACGAGTGCTCGCATTTGTCGGAGCCGGTCGAGTTTCAGGGCGATGCGCCGCGTCTGCGCGCGGGCGAGGTCTTCGACGCGCCGGCGGATTCCGGTGTAAAAGCAGATGAGGTGACTTTCCAACTCGCGCAGTCGCGCCGGCGCGAGCGCGACGCGGTTCACGACGAACGGGCCGCGCATCGGGAACTCGATCAGGTTGAAGCCGCCCACCGCCGCGAACACCGGATCCTGACAGCCGACGGATTCCTTTAGCACGTCGCGCTCAAACTCGATCGCGAGGTTGGCGAGTTCCAGCGGCGGCACAGTTCGCCTCTGGTGGGTGTAGATCGTATTTAGCAGTCCCACCGTAAACGCGGACGACGCCCCGAGGCCGGTCATCGCGGGCAGTTCGGCGGTGAGCGTGATTTCGGCGTCGCGCGTGAGGCCGGTCCATCGCAGGCATTCGCGGAACTGAGTGTGTTCGATTTCGTTGATGTGTGAGACGCATTCCACCTTGCGGTACGCGAGCCGCAACCGGTGCTCGAACATGCGGCTCAGAAGTGGGGAGATGGTGAAGTAGCACGACTTATCGACGGCGGTGCCGAGAACTGCGCCGCCGTGCGAACCGAAGTATTCGGGGTGGTCGGTGCCGTCGCCGAGGAAGCTGATGCGCAGCGGCGTCTGGTTGATGATCATCGGGTCGCGTCCATGCGGGAGTCACCTATGGTGCGCGACCGCCGTGCGCGGTGTCAACATCTCTTTCGAGTCGAAAGTCGTAACGGGTGTACGACACGGTTTGCGCGCGATGATGATTGGCACTCTATCAGATTGTAATAACTCCTTGTCTTGAAGCGACTTGCCACCGTTGGTATTTCGGACTCCTCGGCACTTGAAGAGCCAAATTTCTCAAGGACACCTGGCACTTTC
>CAMDQN010000092.1 GCA_945905925.1 Singulisphaera sp. GP187 | reverse complement strand
GTGAGTACCAAGACGGGGTACGGTTGACGAAGAAGGAAATGAAACTCATTGAGGCCCGGTTGGAGCGGTCCAAGACGCTACCCAAATACGACATCACCATCCGGCCACTGAAAAACAACGGCAGGTAATACTTCACCTGCCGAACGCCTAAGCGGTCGTCCAGATACCGGTCGATTACGTCGTTCGGCGGGCACAGGGTCGTGTTGGGCATCTGAAAACCTCCGGGTGAGTGGGATTCAATCGCGTCGTGATTCTGCCCCAGGTACGTCATGTCACGCTGAACCTGTCAGCGATTTCGGAAGAATTGTGCGCGGATCAGTCGAGCAGGCCGCGGAGCGAACCCCGGAGGCGACGGAGCACGCGAGACGTGGAGAGGTACACCGCGTTCACGGTCACCCCCAGTTCGGCAGCCACTTCCGCGGCCGGGCGCCCGAGAACGCCGTGCTCCCAACACGCTTTCCACGTCGCCGGCTCGAACTCGGACTTCATCAGATCGACCGCCAGCGCCACCACCTGCTGCCGGTACTCGGCTTCGCCAAGCGTGTCGGCTGAGTCGTCGTTCGCGGGTGGTTCGGGCAGGTGGTTACCGACCGACACGACGGGCACGCGGGCCGCGGCACGCGCCCGGTCGCGCCACTTGTTCAATAGGATGGTGAACAGCCACCGCCGGAACCCACCGCCTTGCTGGTACTCGAACGTGGGGAGTTTCTCCACCAAGACGACGAACACGTCCTGAATCAGGTCGGCGGCCGCGTCCCGGTGGACACCGCGACTGACCGCGTAGCGGAGTAGGATTGGGGAGTAAATGTCCACGAGCCGCTGCCACGCTTCGGGCGTCGACCCGCGACAGAGTTGATCCAACAAGGTGATGGACGTGGTACTCATGGCATTCCCGCTGGGGGGTTGAGTTCCTTGTAATGTATGCCGCCCGTTGTACTCCCTCACACGATCGTTCGCAAGTATCCGGTCCTGTATAATCGGAACGACCGGACCGCGATTCACCCGTCCTTCGCCGATGGACGGAAGTCCGTGGACGGGCGGTCCGATACCGTCCGATGCGAGACATTCTCCGCTCGGAGTGCCCCGGCATGACGCCGCTCTGTTTGGTAGCCCTGTGCGCGATCGGCGCTGAACCGGTGCCGTACCCGTACCCGAGTACCGTGCCGCTCACACCGCCCTACGTCGCGGAGCGGCGCGTGCCGTTCTTCCTCAAACCGGCGGAGAATCGCCTGCGCGAGAAGGTCGCGAACCTTGCGCTGCCGGGTGCGGGCAAACCGGCCCCAAACGGCTCGTATCTCTGGCAATCGGCCTTCAAGGAAGATCAGATTCTGCGCGCCCCGGCGCGGTCCTACACACCGCAACCGGGCGACATCGTGATGAGCGCCGACGGGTCGGTGTTCTGGAAACTGATGCACAACCTCGCGGGCACGAGCCATCCGACGCACTCGATGATCGTATTCGCGATGCCCAACGGACAGATGGGCATTCTCGAAGGCGGCCCGCACGACACGCTGAAGTGTCGCGTGCTGGAGGCGCTGCCGCACATGCTCAGTTACGAGGAAGAGGGCCGCGTTTGGGTGCGCCGGCGGGCTGGCCCCCTCACCGCAGAGCAATCGGCCCGGCTCACCGAGTTCGCGCTCGCGACCAACGAACGCGAGTTCGCGGTCGGTCGGCTTGCCGCGCAGTTGACCATCTTTCGCACTCGCGGCCCGGTCCGCACCGCGTTCGTCGGCAAGCCGAACGGCCTCGACCGCGACGGCTACTTTTGTAGCGAACTCATCGTCGAGGCGTGCGTCTACGCGGGGTTGATGGACCCGCGGACCGCACGCCCTGGCGCGACCTACCCGCGCGACCTGTTCCTGGATCACTCGCTCAACCCGTACCTGAACCGGCACATGAAACTCGCCCCGGCGTGGGATCCGCCCGCCCGGTGGACGAGTTGGGCGACGATTCCTTGAATCACCGCGCTGATTGAGGGAGAATCCTCGTTGAGCGAGCGCCCCTGCGGGACCGCCACTAAACAACTGGATGCGCCATGCGCCGTCTTCTCTCTCTCATCGCTCTTTGTTCATTCACTTCGATTACGACTGCCGCGCCGCCGGACTTCGACAAACAAATCGCGCCGCTGCTCGCATCGCGTTGCCTGGACTGCCACAGCGGGGCGAAGCCGAAAGGCAAACTCGACCTGTCACGCAAAACCGGCGCGTTCGCCGTCGGTACGCCCGCGGTCGTCCCCGGCAAGCCCGCGAACAGCCCGCTCTGGGAACGCGTCGCGGCCGGCGAGATGCCGCCCAAGAAGCCGCTGCCCGAGGCCGAACAGAAGCTCCTCAAGGAGTGGATCGAATCGGGAGCGAAGTGGGGCGCTGATCCCATCGACCCGTTCCGCTTCACCACTTCGACTCGCGCCGGCTACGACTGGTGGGCGCTGCAACCACTCGCGCGGCCGAAGGTGCCCGAAACACCAAACACCAAACACCAAACACTAACCGTGATCGATCGGTTCGTCCTCGCAAAACTGAGTGGCAAGGGGTTGTCACTGTCGCCGGAAACGGCCCGCCGCACACTCATTCGGCGAGTCTATTTCGATCTCATTGGGCTTCCGCCGACAACGGAAGAAGTTGACGCATTCGTGAAGGATAAAGGCGCGGACGCCTACGAAAAGGTGGTGGATAAGCTGCTCGCGTCGTCGCACTACGGCGAGCGTTGGGCGCGCCACTGGCTCGACGTGGTGCGCTATGGCGAAACCGACGGCTTCGAGCGCAACACGCCGCGCCAGAACTCCTGGCACTACCGCGACTGGGTGATGCGCGCGCTCAACACCGATCTTCCTTATGACGAGTTCGCCAGGCTCCAACTCGCGGGCGACGTGCTGAAACCCAACGACCCAGACGCGGTGCGAGCGACCGGTTTCCTCGTCGCGAGCGTTCACAACACAGTTCTCGGCAACGACCAGATGCGCGCGGTCGCGCGCCAGGACGAACTTGAAGACATCGTCGGCGGCGTCGGGCAAACCTTCCTCGGCCTGACCGCGAACTGCGCCCGCTGTCACGACCACAAGTTCGATCCCATTTCGCAAACGGACTTCTATCGGCTCGCGTCGGCGCTCGGCGGGGTCGGGTTCGGCGAGCGCGCGGTGCCCGACGCGAAGGCGTCCGTCGAGATCGCGAAGTTAGCGAAAGAACTGGACGCGGTCGCGAAGGAACTCGCGGTGCTCGAAGAACCGGCACGCAAGGCGGTGCTCAAGGAGAAGGGCATGGGGAAGCTCGCGACCGTGGCACCATCGCCGGTGGCCGCGTGGGACTTCCGCAAGAGCGGTGACGACCTCATCGGCAAGCTGCACGCGAAACCGACCGGCGGTGCGAATTTCACGCCCGGCGGTGCGACGCTCGACGGCAAGACCGGGCTGTTCCGCACGCCGCCGCTGCCGTTTGACCTGAGCGCGAAGACGCTCGAAGCCTGGGTGAAACTCGATTCGCTCACGCAACGCGGCGGGGGCGCGATCTCCGTGCAGACGCCCGACGGCGCGACGTTCGACGCGATCGTGTTCGGCGAGAACGAACCGGCTCGCTGGATGGCCGGCAGCAACGGGTTCGTGCGCTACAAGTCGTTTGGCGGCACTGAGGAGAAGGACGCGGCGAAGGAGCACGTTCACTTCGCGGTCGCGTTCGCGGCCGACGGCACGATCATCGGCTACCGCAACGGCGAGTTGTACGGCAAAGGCTACGCGTCTAAGGGATCGGTCGCGTTCAAGGCCGACAAAACGGTGGTCGTGTTCGGGTGCCGGCACGAACCGGTCGGCGGAAACAAGATGCTCGCGGGCACCGTGAGCGTAGCCCGGCTCTATGACAAGGCGTTGTCACTCGAAGAGGTGCGTGCATCGTTCACGTCCGGTGGCGGGTTCGTGACCGACGCCGAACTCGACGCGAAGCTCGCGCCCGAACAGCGCGCGACACGCAGCACGCTCCGTAAGCGGCACGACGCGCTCGCGGGGCAACTCGGAACGCTGCGTCAGCGCACCACGGGCGGTAAAACTTACGCGAACGTGCCACTCGCGCCCGGCGTGACGCGCTTCCTCGCACGCGGCGACCTCGCGACCCCCGGCGCGGTGGTGGCGCCCGGGGGGCTTTCTGCCGTGACCGGCCCGCGCGCGGACTTCGATCTGAAGCCGGACGCGCCCGATGCAGACCGTCGCCGGAAACTCGCGGAGTGGATCACGGCGCCGAACAACCCGTTGTTCGCGCGCGTGATCGTGAACCGCGTGTGGCACTATCACTTCGGCGTCGGCATCGTCGAAACGCCGAACGACTTCGGCTTCAACGGCGGGCGCCCTTCGCACCCAGAACTGTTGGACTGGCTCGCCAGTGAGTTCGTCGAGCGCAAGTACAGTCTGAAGGCGCTTCACAAGCTCATCGTCACTTCGGCAACGTACCGCCAGGCGTCCGCGCCGCGCAAGGACGCGCTCGCGATCGACGCCGACAACCGCCTCTTGTGGCGGTACAAACCGCACCGGCTCGAAGGCGAAGCGGTCCGCGACGCGATGCTCGCGGTGAGCGGTTTGCTGAACCCCGAGGTCGGCGGGAAAGGCTTCAGCGACTACAAGATTCGCGACTTCAACGGCACCGCGTACTTCGACCCGTTCGACCCGATCGGCCCCGAGTTCCACCGGCGCAGTGTCTATCGCTTCACGCCGCGCGGCGCGAATCAGGGTTGGCTCGACACGCTCGACTGTCCCGACCCGGCAGCGGCGGCCCCGCGCCGCGCGATCACCACGACACCACTTCAGGCGCTCGGCCTGTGGAACAACGGCTTCGCGCTGCGCGCCGCGGACGCGTTCGCAGTGCGTGTCGCGAAGGACGCCGATGGTGCCGAGAAGCAAGTTCGTCGCGCGTGGCAACTCGCTTACCAACGCGACCCGACTGCGGACGAATTGAAGTTGGCCACGAAGCTCGTGACCGACCACGGCCTGAAGTCGCTGTGTCGCGTGCTGTTCAACAGCAACGAATTCGTGACGGTGGAGTAACTCATGCACCTTGATCGTCGAGACTTCTTCTGGTCCGCATCCGCTCTTGGCGCGATGGCCGCGCTACACCAGTTCGGCGGCGCGAAGCCGCATCACTCGCCGAAAGCGAAACGCGCGATTCAGATTTCCCTTGTCGGTGGGATGAGCCACATCGACTCGTTCGACCACAAACCGGAACTCACGAAGCGCCACGGCAAGCCGCTCGGCAGCGACACCAAGCCGGACGTGTTCTTCGGGCAAGTCGGACTGCTGCGGAAACCGGACTGGGAGTTCAAGCAGCGCGGCAAGAGCGGGCTGTGGGTGTCGGAGTTGTTCCCGCACATCGCGGGCGTCGCGGACGAACTCACCGTCATCAACTCGATGACCGCGGACAGCGCGAACCACACGCCGGCGCTGTTCGTGCAGAACAGCGGGTTCCAGTTCAACGGCTACCCGGCTCTCGGTTCGTGGCTCAGTTACGGACTCGGCAGCGAAGCCGACGACCTGCCCGCGTTCGTTGTGTTGCCGGACGGGCGCGGCGAAGCGAACGGCGCCGCGTCCAACTGGTCGAACGGGTTCCTCCCGGCACAGCATCAGGGCGTGGTGTTTCGCGGCGGCGACTCACCCGTTCGCGATCTGTTCCCTGAGAAGGCGATTCCCGCAGGTGAAGAGAAGGATTCGCGCGCGGCGCTGGAAAAGCTCAACCAGATGCACCTGGAACGTAGTGGGAGCGAGGGCGCGCTCGCGGCACGAATGCAGAGCTACGCGCTCGCGGCGAAGATGCAACTCGCGGTGCCGGCGGTCGCGGACCTGAGCAAAGAACCGGCAAAGCTAAAGACGCAGTATGGCTTCGATGACGCGAAGACCGCCGACTGCGCACGCCGGTGTTTGCTCGCCCGGCGTCTACTGGAGAAGGGCGTGCGGTTCGTGCAGGTGTACTCGGGCGGGCCAATCGCGGGTTCGCCGCGAACGAGTTGGGACGCGCACGAGAGTGTGAAGGACAATCACGGAGCCGAAGCCGCACGCATAGACCAACCGATCGCGGCACTCATTCAAGATCTGAAACAGAAGGACATGCTGAAGGACACGCTGGTGATCTTCACGACGGAGTTCGGGCGGACGCCGTTCGCGCAGAGTGCCGGGAATGTGGTCGGCACCGGGCGCGACCACAACAAGTACGGCTTCTCGTGCTGGCTCGCGGGTGCCGGGTGTAAGCCCGGCACCGCATTCGGCGCGACGGACGAGATCGGCTGGAAGGTCGCGGAACACCCGGTCGCGTGGTACGACTTCCACGCCACCGTTCTGCACTTGCTCGGCATCGATCACGAGAAGTTGACGTACTATCACAACGGCATCAATCGCCGCCTCACAAATGTACATGGCGAAGTGGTGAAAGACGTATTGGCATAAGCGCGAGTTAGCCGCAAGCCGTAGGCGAGCGCGGACGTTCGCACTCGCCTACGGCTTGCGGCTAACGGAGTCACTTCATCACGCCCACAGTGATGCGCGAGGGGTGTTCGCTGTCGCGATACACCTTGTGCGTTTGCTTCTTGAAGTCGCTCGCGTCCGCCTTGTAGATGTCGCAGAACGTTTGCGGGTTGCGGTCCACCAGCGGGAACCACGTCGATTGCACTTGCACCATCAACCGGTGACCCGGGCGCAGCGTGTGATACACGTCCGGCATCACGAACTTCACTTTCGTTACTTCGCCCGGCTTGAACGGCTCCGGCTTGTCGAAGCCGTTGCGGAACTTGCCGCGGAACGGCTCGCCGCGAATGAGTTGCTGATAGCCGCCCATCTTCACGCCGGTCGGGTTCGGGTCCGGATCCGGGAAATCGTCAGGGTACACGTCGATCACCTTAACGACCCAATCGGCGTCGGTGCCGGTGGTGGAGACGTATAACTCCACCTCAATTGGCCCCGCGATGGTCATATCTTCTTTCAGTTCGCGCGATTGATATACGAGTACGTCCGGCCGCGTGGACGCGAACCTCTGGTCGGCGCTCATGTACTCCGCGACCATGCCGATGGTCGTCTTGTTGATGAATGGCACCGGCTTCGCGGGGTCGCTCACGAATTCATCGAATTTCGGCGAGAGTTGGGTGCCCGGCAGCGGAGGCGCGAGCCGGTCATCCAACCGTCCGTTATCGGTGTTGCTGAAGTAGAACGCGGTCTTCTTCGCGTCCTTCGGCGGCCACGCGTCGTGCTTGCGCCACACGTTCGTGCCGGTCTCGAACACCCACGCCTTCGGCCGCGCGTCGGTGCCTTCACCCTTCAGGTGCGACTCAAAGAACGGGAACTCGATCTTCTCGCGGAAGAAGTCCGCCGTCTTCGCGTTGAAGCGAATATCGCCGTGGCGGTCACCGTCCGGGCGGCTCCAGCCGCCGTGGTCCCACGGTCCCATCACGAGGTGGTTGTACTTTGGAGGCGTGTTCGCCTCCGCGTGCTTGTAGACTTCCAGCGCGCCGAATACGTTTTCGGCGTCGAACCACCCGCCCACGGTGAGTATCGCGGGCTTGATGTTCTTCACGTGCCGCCTGATGTTGCGAGCCTTCCAGAACTCGTCGTAGTTGCCGTGTTCCATCATTTCTTTCCAGAACGCGATCTCACCTTTGTAGTATTTCGCGTCCGCATTCTTGAGCGGCCCCATATCGAGGAAGAACTTGTAGCCGTCCGGCGTGTCGTGCTCGAACCCGACGCGGCCGAACTTCTTGGTCGGCTCCGGGCGGTTCTTGCCGAACCCGTACATGAAGTTGAAACAGTGCGGCAGGAACAGACAGCCGTTGTGGTGGAAGTCGTCGCCGATGAACCACTCCGTCACCGGTGCTTGCGGCGACACGGCTTTCACGGCGGGGTGAGCGTCGATCATACCGGCGACGGTGTAGAACCCGGGGTACGAGATGCCCGTGATACCGACCTTCCCGTTGTGGCCCTTCACGTTCTTGGTGAGCCATTCGATGGTGTCGTAGGTGTCGCTCGATTCGTCGATCTCCTTCGCCTTCTTCGCGGGGTTGTGCGGGCGCACGTTTACGAACTCGCCCTCGGACATCCACCGCCCGCGTACATCTTGATTCACGAAGATGTAACCGCTCTTCACAAACTGTGCGCTGGGCCGCAATGTATCCGGGTACTTGTCCGCACCGTAGGGCGCAACGCTGTATGGCGTGCGAATGAGCATCATCGGATACGTTTGCGAATCGTCTTTGGGAACATACACGGCGGTGAACAGTTTCGCGCCGTCGCGCATCGGAATCTGGTACTCGTATTTCGTGTAGTTCGCGCGGATGTAGTCTTTGAGTTCCGCGCCCGCGAGCGGTTTCTCGACTGGCTTTGGAGCCGGTTGCGCGTAGAGCGGCGTTGGAGCGAACAGTGTCAGCGCGAACGTAACGGGCATCAACCATCGGATCATGAAGGCACCTGGAGTGAGGTCAAGGCCAACGGTCGTAACGCCGCCGCGGTCTGGTGTCGGGGTTTGCACACCATCGCGGGGCTCAGGGGCAGTCCGAACAGGTCGTCGAACAGTTGACTGCTGCCCCGCTTGCCCAGGCGGCAGGAGTCGGTGAGCAACTCGGCCAATGCCTGGGATCGCGGCCCGAATCCGGTCGTCGCCTCGGGCGGCACCGGGGCCACTGTTGCCGTGCCGCAGTGTGGGCACCGCAATCGGTGACACCGATACTCGATGACGTGGGGCTGGGCGACGGGGATCTCGTGAACCTGATGAACGAACGGGTGCGGGCCGTCCCCGGTCAGCGGGCGTTCGCAGTCCCGGCACGTGTCCGGCTTGAGGGTCCGAATCTCATCGGGCGGCAGAAGGGTGCGTTCGGCTTTGGGGTGCCCGGGTTGGCCGTCACGGCGCTTGCCCGAGGGCGGCTTGGGCGGGGCCGGTTTCACGCGCGGTTCGTCGGACGAGGGCGGTTTTGACGAGTTGGTGGGGTTCTGGTCGAACTGGGCATCGAGTTCGGCGACCTTGACCACGAATTCCGTGATCTTGGCCTCAAAAACGCGGATATACGCCACGACCTGCGGGGGCAGGTGATCAGGGAGGTTCGGTGGTTGAGGAACGGGTGTCATGGCGTAAGATCGATTACAGAACACACACGCCTGCGGCAACCGCTCGCTCGAGGGTGCAATAACGCCCTGGAAACCCCGGGCGGCTTCCCTGTGAACGGTTACGATCCCCGGATCAAACGGAGTGGGGACGGCTGAGACAAAGTGAAAGGCAACGAGGCAAAGGATAGGGGGGCGAAGTGAACTCAACTTGTGCCGACCGACTCCGCCCGCTGAACCTCAGCGGGCGGTTCGCGTTTCATCGCACGGCCCCGCCGTTGACGCGTATCGTCTGCCCGGTGACGAACGCGGCCGCCGGGCTTGCCAGCCACAACGCCGCCTCAGCCACATCTTCTGGAAGTCCCCACATAGACAGCGGTGTTTCATCGCGCACGCGGTCCTGCCACACCCGCGACGCCGTCTCGCCCCACGCGGTGCGGATCCAGCCCGGCGCGATGCAGTTCACACGCACTGCTGGCGCCAGCGATAGCGCGAGACTTCGCGTGAAGCACGTCACCGCGCCTTTCACCGCCGCGAACAACTCCCCACTGTCGCCCTCCATCCCCGTCTCGGCCTGATCCCAACCCACCGTGATGATGCACCCGCGACCGCGCGCCTTCATGCGCCTTCCGATGTTGCGTGCGAGGCGCATCGTCGCCTTGAGGTCGATCGCGAGCAGCGCCTCCAACTTTTCGTCGAAGGACCACTTCGCCGCGTCGCCGGTGAGCGTATCCGCGCCCGCGTTGCACACCAGGATGTCCAGCCCGCAGCCGGACCACTTCCAAACTTCGTCCGCTAGCCGGTCGCACTCGGTCGGGTCGCGGAGGTCGGCAACGATATGGCGATCTTCACCGGTTCGCCGCCCGTGAGTGATAACATCGGCCCCACGAGCGCGGAACTCGTCGGCGATGCTGGCACCGATTCCGCTGGTGGACCCGGTGACGAACGCCCACTGTCCGGCAAGAGTGTGAGCGGTTGCCGGTCGCGTCAGAGCGCGGATGTCGTCTTTCGTGACCGCATCGGCGAGTTCGCGCACGGACTTCTTCAACACCGGTTGAACGGCTCCCGGCGCGATCTCCGCGAGCGGGACCAACACAAACGCACGCTCGTGCATCCGCGGGTGCGGAACGATTAACTCCGGCGTGCTGATGACCGCATCGCCGTACAGGATGAGGTCGAGGTCGAGGGTGCGCGGCGAGTTGGGTTCCGTGCGCACGCGGCCGAACTGTCGTTCGACGCGGAGCAAGAGTTCGAGGATGTCTTGGGGCAAGCGGTCCGTCTCGACGGCGACGACCGCGTTGAGGAACTCGCCGGAACCGGGCGGGCAGTTCACCGGGGCGGTTTCGTAGAACTCTGAACTTGCGATCACTCGCAGACTTGGTTCGGCGCGGAGTCGCCGCACTGCGGCCGATAGTGTGGCCCAGCGGTCGCCGAGGTTGGAACCGATTGCGACGTATGCGATTGGCATGCAGAGGCCGAGTAATGAGGCCGAGTAATGTAAAAGGTAAAAGAAGAGCTGCTGTCTTCCCTCTTTTACCTTTTACATTACTCGGTTGTTACTTCTTGCCGGCAGGCGTCTTCGCAGCGGTCGCACCGGTGGCCGCGGCATCGCCCTCGGCGGCCTCCTTCTTGACCTTCTTCTTAATCGCGACCTTTTGGACGCGGGTTTTCGGCAGCCCGTAGGGGCTGGAGTCAGTGCCGAACTTCCCGTTCTCCAGCATCTTCGCGATGCGCTCGGCGCGGGTCAATACGCACCGCTGGCGGGACAGACCGGCTTTGCGCTTCAGGCTCTTGTCGATGGACATGGTCGTGTTTGGTATTTGGTGTTTGGTATTTGGTGTTTGACCTTCGCGCACCGCGAGCCAAACCCGAAAAGTGATATTATTACTGCCACCGCCGGACGTCCAGTCGCCGAGGAGCGGGCGGAAGACCAAACACCAGACACCGAATACCAAACACGACCATGCAATTAACTCTCGACTACGGCAAGACCGGCCTTCCGATCACCTTGCCGGACGACCGCTTGATCGCGCCGCCGCTCGCGATTCGCCCCGCGGACCCGCTTGCGGACCCAGAAGCGGCGCTGGAAGCAGCCCTCGCGAACCCCACCGGGACGAAGTCGCTCGCGGAACTGGCACGCGGCAAGAAGACCGCGTGTGTCGTCGTGTGCGACATCACGCGACCCGTGCCGAACAAGATGATCCTTCCGCCCGTACTCCGTACGCTCGAAGACGCCGGCGTGCCGCGATCCGGCATCACGATTCTGGTCGCGACCGGGCTTCACCGGCCGAACGAAGGCGAAGAGTTGGTCGAGTTGGTCGGCGAGTACGTTGCGACGAATTACCGGTGCGAGAACCATCGCGGTAAGGTGAAGGAGGAACACGACTACCTGGGCACCACGCCGAAGGGCGTGCCCGCTTGGATCGACAACCGCTACACGCGAGCAGAACTGAAGATCACCACGGGCCTGATCGAACCGCACCTGATGGCCGGTTACAGCGGCGGGCGGAAGCTGATCTGTCCCGGCATCGCGGCCCTCGAAACGGTGAAGGTGTGGCACGGCCCGCGGTTCTTGGAACACCCAAAGGCCGATTGCGGCAGCGTGGACGGCAACCCGGTTCACGAAGAGAACACACGCATCGCGCTGATGGCCGGGTGCGACTTCATCGTGAACGTGTGCATCGACGGGAAGCGCCGCGTCACCGGGTTGTGGGCCGGCGACATGATTCAGGCGTGGGAACGCGGTGTGCAGTTCTGCCGCGACGTGGTGAAGGCGAGCGTGCCGAAGCCGGTGGACGTGGTCGTGACGAGTTGCGCCGGCTACCCGCTGGACACGACGTGGTATCAAGCGGTGAAGGGCTTGACCGGTGCGCTTCCCATCGTGCGCAAGGGCGGCACGATCGTACTCGCCGCGAGCCTGACGGAAGGACTCGGGAGTCACGAGTTCCGCACACAACTGGACCACTACGAAGCAACCGGCGCCTACGACCGGCCCTCGGAATCCGAAACGTGCGAGATGGACGAGTGGCAACTCGTGATGCTGAAGAAGGTGCTATCGCACTGTCGCGTAAAGGTCGTGAGCGGCGGGCTACCGGCGGACGTGTTGCGCCGGTGCCGTGTGGAACCGGTGGACTCGGTGGAACAAGCGGTGTCCGATTCGCTCGCGGAGTACGGCCCCGACGCAACGCTCGCGGTGATCCCAAAGGGGCCATACGTGTTGCCGGTCCTCGCGGGCTGACGACCAATACACTCGTTTTGGTTAAGACTTCTGGTTAGAATCAGCCTACCGACTGTTTCGAGCTGTCGAAGCAATAGAGTCGTGAGGACGAAGATGGCGACGGTTGCGTGTCCTGAGTGTGGGTTGCCGCGAGTCGAGTCCGAACTCGGTGTGAAACTGTGCCCGGTGTGCCATGCAGTGCCCATCACGACGAGCACGCCCGCGCGGCGCGCGAAGCCAGCCGACGCGGACCCGACCGACGGCCTACCGGCCGACGCAAGCGAACTGTACGGCCCCAACGCACCCGCCCCGACGCATGCACCCGGTGCGCAAGTACGCGCGCTCGGCGCGGCGCTGTTCTTCTGCGGCGCGTTCGTCGGCATGTGTGGCGTACTCGGCGTTCAGGCGCTCGACGGTGCGAAGGCGGAGAAGAACGGCGACCCGACCGAGGTCGCGGTGAAACCAGAGGAGCCGCCCGCGCTACCCAATCGGCCTACGGAGCCACCAAAACCGCGCGGGCCGGCCGTCGCGCCAATGCCCCACGAGCCGAGCGCGCAACTCGCTGAGAGTGGTCCCGCACTCGCGCCGGCCCCCAGACCGGTTCTGCCCCCGCCCCCACCGTGGCGCGTCACCACTATCGATGTCGGCCCCAACCCGCCAGATGTCTTCACACTCCCGTTCCCGCTCAAGACCGGCGAACACGTCATCCTCAAAGGCAAAGTGAAGACGCTCAAGGTGTACATGCTGGACGCCGGCGCGATCCTCGACGCTTCCGGCCTGGAGGCCACCACGGTCACCATCAGCGGCAAGATCGACAACAAGTCCACGCTCAAACTGAACGTGCCCAACGGGACCGTTCACTTCTCCGGGAAGGTGGACAACCGGTCGGTCATCGAGATCAACGCGCCCGGCGGCGAGGTGAAGTTCACGTCCATCACGACCGGCACGAAGGAGGGATCGAAGATCGACAACGGCTCGACAGTCGTGATCACCGCCCGCGTGGTCGAATTCAAGGGCGACATCAACGGCACCGACACGAAGGTGGGCGTCACGCTGACGCGCAACGCGTGGTTGAAGGTCGGGTCGGTGAGCGGCAAGGCGGTGGTCGAGTACAAGTCGCAGGCAGCCGGTTGGTCGCCGCCGGACGTGATCGTCGGCACGGTCGCGCCCACCGCGACGTTCCGCAAAGCGGGCGAGTAAAGAAGAAAAGGCAGTGTTAACCACAGAGTCACTGTGTTCTCAGTGACTCTGTGGTTAACACTGCCTTTTCTTCTGCCTGCCGCCCTCACTTCGTCGCGGGGTGCAGCACCAAGTCGAACGTCGGCCGCGACGTGCCGTCCTTGAAGGTGACACCGGTCTTCGAGTACGCGACGCGATCCGGGTGCTTCGGGTCACGCTCGAACTTGCACGACAGCGACACGATCCCGTGTTCCGCGAGCGGCTTCACTTCGCCCGCGTCGCACACGCCGTTACTGTTCGCGTCGTGCCACAGCGCCAGACCTTCGAGTTCTTTGCCGCTCAGCACGCCATCGCCGTTGTCGTCGAGGGACGCCATCGCGTCGTAGCCGGTTTCCCAGAACAACCAGAACGTGACGTTGCCGAACATCTGAAGCGCGGAAGTCACCTTCCCGCTGTGTTTCGGATCGTGAACAAGCCACGCGGCATTCGGGTTGATCCACGTCCATTTCTTCTGAAACCCAGTGCCGTCGGCGTCGAACGCGACCGACGCGTGGCGGTCTTCGAGGCCGCCTGCGGTGAGCCCATCCTTCAGCGGAATCGCGACTGGCGTGATCGGGCGCGGCAGTTTCTTGAGCTTCTCCACGCGCTCGGTCAGCGTCGCGATCTCGTCCTTGTCCTTCTCCTTGTCGAGTAGCGGGATCAGATAGCCGGCGCCCTCCGCGGTGACCGTGTGCCCGCCCAGGCCAATCGCCTTCAAATCCTTGTCCTTCTTCCATCCCGCTTCGACCGTCGCGCGCAGCGCCTTGATCGCGTCGTCCTTCTTGTCGGTCTGCGAGAGCAGCCACGCGTGCCCGAGTTTCGCGCGGAGGTCGTCCGGGTTGATCTTCATCGCGTCCTCGTAAAGTTTGATCGCTTTGTCGAGGTGCGCGTTCGCGGCCTTTAGTTTCTCCTTGTCGTCGGTCTTCGCCACGTTGCGGAACGGCACCAGCGGCGGTTCGTACCCGAACCAAATCGCGTCGGGCGCCTTCTTGTTCACCGGCACCTCCTCGGATCGCAGCGAGTACGCCATCGCGTGAACGCGCGCGAGGTTCAGCACCGCCTGCGAGTCCTTCGGGTTCTTCTTGACAGCCTCTTCGAGGTTCTTCGCGATGCGCTCGACCAGCACCTTCTCGGTTTCGACGCGGAGAAAGATCGCCGAGGCGAACTCGGCGGACGCCGTGAGCGCGAACACCGCGAACACCGGCGCGAAACGGAACCGTGACATGCGCGTCTCCTCGGGAGTGATTTGGGCGAAAACGGATGATACCCCGGTTCGCGTGTGTGTGTAAACTGTCGGCGCTGTCTCTATCACTCCCAAGAGGTTTACTATGTCACTCTCGCGCCGTCGGTTCCTCGCCGCGTCCGCTGTTCTCGCATCTGGGGGTTTGCACCCACGGCTCGCCTCGGCCATCGATCCCATCAAGCGCCCGAGCGAGAAGCCGGACCTGAAGCTCGCACTCGCCGCGTACAGTTTCAACAAGCAACTCAACCTCACGAAGCCGACGATGACGCTGTTCGAGTTCATCGACCTCGCGGCGGGACTGCCGCTCGACGCGGTCGAACTCACGTCGTACTACTGGGCCGAAACCACCGACGCCTACGCAGAGAAGTTGAAGGCTCACGCAACCAAGAAGAAGCTCGCGATCTCCGGCGTTCCGGTCGGCAATAACTTCTGCTTCAAGGACGAGAAGAAGCACCGGGCCGAGATTCAGAAGGTGAAGGACTGGACCGAGCGTGCCGCAAAGGTGGGCGCGAAGACGGTTCGTATCTTTGCGGGCAACCTCGAAAAAGACGACACGCTCGAAGAGGCGCAGAAGCGCGTGGTCGCGGCGATCGTAGAGTGCTGTGCTGTCGCGGAGAAGCACGGGATCGTGCTGGCGATGGAAAACCACGGCGGCATCACCGCGACCCCGGAGCAACTGCTCGCGCTGGTCAAGCCAGTGAAGAGTGCCGCGCTGGGCGTGAACATCGACACCGGCAACTTCAAGACCGCGGACCCCTACGCGGACATCGCGAAGATCGCGCCATACGGTGTGGTGTCGCAGGTGAAAACCGAGGTATATCCTGGCGGGAAGAAGGAAGAAGCCAATCTCGCGAAGGTGGTGAAGATTCTGAAGGACGCAAACTTCCACGGTTACGTGGCGCTGGAGTACGAAGCCGCCGCGGACCCGAAGGAAGCCGTGCCGAAGTACATCAAGGAACTCCGCAAACTGATTTCGGGGTGATAGAGAAGAGTCGGTGGCGACCTACTTGCGCTGCACGTGCCTGGTGGGGTATGTCAGCCACTCCGACAAGGACCACACGTGATCCGTCAACCCGGCGGCCATCGCCGGGGTCCGCTTCTGCCACCGACGGTCCTCGCCCTTCACACGCAGGGTCCGAACCGGCCAGCAGAAGTTGTAACTGAGGTAGCTGAACACACTCGCCGCACGATGTACGGCCCAGTCCTTCGAGAACCCGTAACTCTTGCGCACCTTGCGGCTGCACCGGTTCCGGTCGGTCCCGTTGTGACGCTCCACGAAACTCGTGTTCACCACACGGCCGACCGCTGACGCGGCCACGGCGAGGGCCACCGCCACCGCCGTCCCGAACACCACACGCGTACTCACCCGCACCACACGGTTGTTCTCCTTCTCCTTGTGAACGGTCGCGTACGTGACCGCCGGTGGGACCACCGTGTATGGGTTGCGTGGACGCCCGGTTCGCCCGGTTCGTGGGGGCGTCACCACCTGCCCGTAGGTGTCCCGGATCGCCTCCTCGTACACCGGGTACTCGTCGGAGGTCATCAGCCGCATCGCACGACCACCAGTCCGTCGCCGGAAGTCCCGGACCAGCGTGTGGGTCGCCTCAGCAGTCCGCTTGCCGACCAGTCGGCTCTCCGGGTCGAGGGCCACGTGGTCCCAGCAGTCCCCACACCGGTCGTCGTCGGGTTGGCAGTTCTTCTGCTTTTTGCTGACGAAGGACCACTTCTCGTCGAACTGGACCTCATTGGTCGCCGGGGGAAAAAGCGACCAACTCGTCGTGGAGTTCGGCCGCGTGGTCGCCAGCGAGTCGGGTGTACCGGGTGACGGTGTCGGGGTGGACGCCGGTGAGCCGAGCGGTCTTGCGGGTGCCGACCCCTTCGGCCACGTGAGCCAAGACCGCGACCGCCGTCGTCGGGGTGAGCCGAGCTTTGAACAGGGGGGTGCCCTTGCGTTCCGAGAATCGGGCCTTGCCCGTCGAACACCGGAGCATCCGACGGGCCTTATTCGGTCCGTACCGCGAGGTCACGGTCAGGTTCCCGTGTCCCCGCTTCCCGACATCGGGACAGTCTGAGTTCTGACAGCAGAACGGCCCCAAGTCGTCCATGATCCACCTCCGTGGTCCGCACCCGGCCGGATTGACCGAAGTCGTTCTACGCCATACGGCCTCGCGCGTGCAGCGCAAGTAGGTCGCCACCAATCTTCTTCATCCACTTGCCGCTCGCGTGTGGCGTCAGCGGGAATTTGGGGTAGGGTTTCTTCGGCCGAGCAAGGGCTTTTCGAGACGCGCGTGAACCGGTAGACTTGGGTACAGTGTCACCTTTGTTTAACGGGTACAGGTGATGCGCTCCCGGTGGCTGCAATCCGCCGGGAGCAACTTTGACTCACTCAGAGTCTGCCGGTAGTAGAAATGGTAGTAAAGCGAAGACAGCAGGGATGAGAAAGAAGCGATAAAGAACTAGGAAATTAAGCACTTGGAAGGGTGGCAGAGTGGTCGATTGCACCGGTCTTGAAAACCGGCAACGCCGAAAGGCGTTCCAGGGTTCGAATCCCTGCCCTTCCGCTTGGAATTGCTCGAATTTGCTGTGTTTACAAGTGCTTCGCCTTTTTACTTCTGTTTTAGTGTTCGCGAGACTCAGTGTACTGGAGTTTACAGAAGTCTTCCGAAGTTCACCCGGAAACGCCGAGCAGGACGCCAAGCGATTTTGGGCGGTGCGGTCGTCGGTTCCGGTTTTCTTCATCTCGTTCGCAACCGGGCCGGTTAGGTCGGGCAAATTGTCAGCACGTCGGCCTGTTCGCCGAAGAGCGTACGCGAGTACCCGTCCATCGTGAGCGTGATTGTCGAGTGCCACGCGAGGACTTGCGCGATTTTCAGATGCATACCCGACCGGGTGGTGCCCTACTTGCGCTGTACGGTGGGGAGATCAGCCATTCGTGGAGTGACCATACGCAGTGGGGACGTAATCTTGGTAGGCGAAATGGCCGGTTCTAGCATCGGGAATGGATTGGAAAGAAAATCGTCAGCGTGTCGAGCCGAGTGTGCAAGAGAATTCCGGTGCGCCGGCGCACGGACCTTAGCGATGCGAGTACGACGGGCACGACCCAATACGATTCGTGCCGCAGCGCAAAAAGCCTTTGCACCCCACACGTCGGTCCCGCTAAGATAATTCTCACACCACTTCACGCCCTCATTACTGACGGCACTGCGGGAGCGTTCCATGGCGAGTTTCAAGGTCCCCTGCCCGAGCTGCGAGGCGCCGGTTCTGATCAAGAACCCAAACCTCGTTGGCACCAAGGTGGAATGCCCGAAGTGCAAGTACCGCTTCAAGGTGGAGGAGCCCGCGCCCGAAGCCAGCGGCGCTGCGGCGAAGGGCAAGAAACCCGACAAGAAGTTGGATACGAAGGCCACGAATGCGACGAAGGCTCCGGCCACCGCCGGGAAGAACAAAAAACTCGTCCCCGTCGTCGTGGGCATCCTCGCGCTGGTCGTTCTTGGTGGCGTTGGTTTCGCGTTTTTCGGTGGCAAGGGAACGAAGAAAAACCCTGTCCTTCCGGGCGCCAAGAAGGGCGGGCCCGAGGAAGAGACGGCCCCGGTCGTCAAGAAACCGGACGATCCGATCGTGCCGAGCATCCCGGCGAGCGACAAGGTCACCACGAACCTGCTCCCTGGGCAGTCGGTGTCCGTGTACCGCTTCAACATCGACCCGTTGAGCGCGAGTCCCGCCTACGGGGCGCTGTCGGACCAGTCCGTCGTGGACATCTTTGAGGGGACGCTGGGGTTCAAGCCCGACGCCGTGGCGACCTACCTTCACTGCTTCGCAGGCGAGAGCCGCGACCCGTTCGGCGTCATTAAACTGAAGGTTCCCGCGAAGGTGCCGGACATCCTCGCGCAAATGCCGGTGCTACCCAAGCCCAAGGCCGTGAAGGGTCGCGACCTGCACTCGTTCCGCTCCGCGCCGTTCCTGAAGGCGGTCTCCAACGCGCTCGCGATGCGTGCCCTATTCGGCGACCTGTACGCCACCGTCCCGATGCTGCCCACCGCTGCGCAGAGGGACAAGCCGTTTGGCGTGTGCGTGTACGACACGCAGCACGTCCTGATCGGCGACTACGCGATCCTGGAGCGGTTCCTCGGGGAACTCGGCGCCAACGGGTATCCGCCGTTCAAGAGCGAGATGAGCAACACGCCAGTCAACCCGAAGGCGCCGGTCAACCCAGGCGAAAAAATGTTCACCTCGATCGACGCGTACCGCACGATCGAGTTCCCGCTCAAGAGCGCGCTGGACGAACTGGAAGCCGACCGGAGCGTGACTCCGTTGCTGGCTTACGTCGAGAAATTCGACGCACGCCACTACGACCCCAAAATGCTGAAGAAGGATTACCAACTTCTCGCGGCGACGCTCGACCCGGTCGCGACCCGCACGCGATACCTGAGCGGTAGCGTGACGACCTTCAACCCGCAGCAGTTGGTCGCGAATTTGCGACTCACGTTCGACGACCCGAACGATGCGCGCGAACTCGCGAAGGAGAAGTTCGGCCCCGGTCTGGCGGTCGTTGTGGAGGTGCTGAATCTGTATCTCACCACCGCGATTGAGTTCCGCGATTACACCAACCCCACGGCGATGCCCCCCGGCATGGGGACAACCCCGGGAATGGGGCCGCCAATGCCGATGGGGCCGCCAATGCCGATGGGGCTACCGATGCCGATGGGGCCACCGCGGGGAATGGGGCCACCGACCACTGACCCCGGGCCGGGCCCGATGATGCCGCCGACGGGCGACCCGAAAGAGCAACCACCGCCAACCTCGCACGTCGATCTGGCGATGAGCGAGAAACAGTTGCTCATCACGGTTGACATTACCTGGGGGGACGCCGTGTTCCGCACGGCGGTCGCGCCACGCATCCTGGGCGTGGCGAACCAGATCAAGGGAAAGATGGCGGTGTTCTCGACCGAGTCCGGTCAGCACGTGATCGCGTCGGTTGGTCCGAAGGCGAGCGCTGGGGGCACGACACTTCCGCGTGGGACGTGGGATCGGGCGAAGACCGACCCCGCCCGACTGGGTATGGAGTACCCGCCGATTGATCGCGTGAGCTTCTTCGTCGAATTGTTGCCGTACCTCGGGCGTGGTCACCTTCACGCGGCCGTGAACAAGAACTCAGCCTGGTACGACGAGAAGAACCTGCCGGCTGGTGGCGCGTGGGTGCCGGAGTTGCTCGTGCCGACTTACCCGCAGTCCGCGTGGAGGGCCAACTCGCGTTACGCCCCGGACCACGTGTTCGGCGGGACGAACTACGTCGCGCTCTCGGGTACGGGTCTCAACTCCGCCCGGATCGACCCGAAAACGACCGACGTGGAAACGAAGAAGAAAATGGGCATGACCGGGTACGGCTGGGGATCGAAGGCGGAAGAAGTGACCGACGGTTTAGCGAACACGATCTACATGTTGCAGACTCCGCCGGGGTTGCAGCAGCCGTGGATCGCGGGCGGTGGCGCGACGGTTCGCGGGTTCGACGAGGATGACCCGATGCACGGGTTCAAGTACAACCACGGCGGTAAGCCGGGCACTTTCGCGCTGATGGGCGACGGCTCGGTGCGATTCATCCCCGCGAACATCGACAAGAAGGTGCTGCTCGCGATGGGCACCCGCGCCGGCGGCGACAACGCCGCGCTCGCGGATGTCAACAAGGCCGCCCCGCTCGTCGATCCGCCGAAACCCGTGAAGCCCGAACCCGCGCCGGTGGTGCCGAAGCCGGAAGATAAGAAGGGCACCGACCCGATGCCCGCGCCCGGACCGGGCGCGATTGAACTGGCACCCGCCCCGCGCGAGAAGAAGTAAGAGCAAGAGAAAGACGAGCCGCACGATAAACGCAGACAAAAGACACGATCAGACAAAGACGGAAGACAGTGTTTTAAGAACTCTGTTCTCTGTCTTTGTCGTGTCTTTTGTCTGCGTTTATCGTGCGGCTTGTCTTTGTCCACCTCACCACATTGGAATCGCAACCCGCTCACCACTCAGCGCGCTCTCGTGGGCGCAGATGCCGACCAGCGTCCAGTTCGCGCTCGTGGGAGCGTCCGGGAATGCGGGCTGCGTGCCCAGCACCGCCATCAGGAAGTTGTGCGCGAGGTGCGGGTGGCTGCCACCGTGCCCGCCGCCCTGAACGAAACTCAGGTGCGTCGCGTCGTGAATCGCACCGGTGAACTTGCGGATTGGGTCCGGCAGGCGACCCGCGAAGTCCGGCACGCTCACGCGACGCGGGATCTGGTGTTCCGGCAATCCACGCATGTGCAGAACCGGTGATTCGCCTTCCAACTGCTGCCACTCGAAACTCACGTTGCTCGCGGTCACGTCGAAGCTCTCACGGTACTGTCGCGCCGTGTCGTAGAGGCTGCGGGTCACTTCCGCGCACACATCGGAATCTTTGATCTTAAACGTCGCCGTCTGGACCGCGAACGACGAGCCGTAGATCGGGATGAACTCTTCGCGGATGCGCCCGGACCCGTGACACACCACGCTCTCCGCCATCGCGATTTTCCCCTTCGCCGCGTCGGAGAGGATCGCGAGGCACGGGCTGACGCAGTGGGTCGCGTACCACATCGGCGGCAGACCCGGCCAGTAGCCCGGCCAGCCGTCCATGTCCTGTTGGTGACTCCCGCGAAGGAACTGAATGCGTCCCAACACGCCGCGGTCGTACAGATCCTTCGCGAACAGGTACTCGCGCGCGTACACCACTGTTTCCATCATCATGTACACTTTGCCGGTCTTGCGCTGCAGCTCGATGATCTCTTTGATCTCTTCTTTCTTGGTCGCCATCGGCACGGTGCAAGCGACATGCTTACCGGCCTTCAGAGCCGCGATGGTTTGCGCGCCGTGTTCCGGGATCGGGCTGTTGATGTGAACCGCGTCGATATTCGGGTCTTTGAGCATCGTGTCGTAGTCGGTGAACCGGCGCTCCTTGGGGATGCCGAACTTGTCGCCGCACGCGTCGAGTTCGGTGCGGTTGCGCCGACAGATGGCGTACATCTCGGCGTCCGGGTGTACCTGGTAGATGGGGATGAACTCGGCCCCGAACCCAAGACCGACGATCGCGACGCGGACGCGCTTCTGGCTCATGGAAAAGACTCACGAAATGCGAGTTGGGAGAAACTGCACGCAGATTATGACCACGGGGAAGGGTGGGCAACGAGAAAGGGCCGCGGCGCCCCGGGTATCTTCTTCCGGTGGGGTGCGTCGGGGAAACGGCCGCGAGCGGACCACGCTGAAGACCGCACTGTGTCTTTTCTCTCGCGCCACGCGCGAACCAAATATTATCCGACGCTATCCTCTTTCGCTGAACGTCCAATTCTGCGGCCCGGTTCCGTGTCGCACGTCTTCGAGGACGCACACCAACAAGGAAGAACACCATGAAGAAGTTCATTGCGCTGGCGAGCCTGGGCATCGGGACCGTGGCCAGCACGGTCTACGCAACGCACACCGACGAGTTTGCGCCGTTCCTCGCCAACGCGACCCGGACCGTGGAGCGCCTCTGGACCGGCATCGAGGCGAACCCGGTTCCCGTACTGGTCGCACTCGGCACGTTCATGCTGACCATCCTGTACCACAAGGCGCGGGGCAAGTCGCTGCGCGAGTCCGTTGAAGTGGCCGCGACACGCGTTCAGGTGATCGCGGTGTCGGCGCCCGCGACCGGTGAGGCCGACAACCCAGTTGTGAAGCGAGCCCAGGCACGCGCGACTCGCACGCAACTGAGCGCCGACCAGATCGCGTTGGAAAACCGCATCCGCACGCTGCCGAGCACCGTCAAGCAAGCGGAGAAGGACGCGTGCTACACCGAACAAGCGGTCGCGGACGGAGAGAAGTCACTCGCGGCGAAGCGCCAGGCCAACGAGGAAACGGCGACGAAACTGGAGTCGCTCCGCAAGGAACTCGCCGAGGGCCGCGCGGAACTGTCCGCGATCGCGGCCGAACTGAAGCGACTCGCCGAAGTCGTGTAAACTGTGATCGAAAACCGACGCGACTCCCGCGGAGCCAATTGACGCGGGAGTCGCGTCGGTTAGTATCTGGCAACGCGGTGTTCGCGTTCGTTCACCTCGCATCACGCGTCAGCGAGCGGATTCATTCGGAGACGGTCATGTTCCGTGTTGCCTCGTTTCTCGTAATCGGTGCGGCTCCCTTGTTGCTCCTCGCGGTCGGAGAGGCGGCGTCACCCGAGGAGCCGAAGAGCCAACCGGAGCCAAAGCCGAAACCGGTTCCCGTTCGGCACATGGAGAAACTCGGTCGTGGAGTCGTCGCGATCCATCAGGGCGAGGGCAAGGTGTTCGTGTCGTGGCGGATCCTCGGCACCGACCCGGAAGCGGTCGCGTTCAACGTGTACCGCAAGTCCGGCGACGCCGAACCGGTGAAACTCACGAAGGAACCGATCACGAAGGTCACGCACTTCGCGGATAGCGGCGTTGAGTTCACGAAGTCGGTGCGATACTTCGTTCGCGCCGTGATCGACGGCAAGGAAGGCGACCCGAGCGGCGCGTTTACCCTACAGGCGAACGCCGCGGCGCAACCGTACATTTCGATTCCACTGAAGACGCCCGCGGGGTACACACCCAACGACGCGAGCGTCGGCGACCTCGACGGCGACGGCGAATACGAGATCGTGCTGCACCAGGCCGGTCGCGGGCGAGACAACTCACAGGCCGGGATCACCGACCCGCCGATCCTTCAGGCGTATAAGCTCGACGGCACCAAACTGTGGGAGATCAACCTCGGGAAGAACATCCGCGAGGGGGCGCACTACACGCAGTTCATGGTCTACGACTTCGACGGCGACGGGAAGGCCGAGGTGATGTGCAAGACCGCCGACGGCACGGTGGACGGCGCTGGCAAGGTGATCGGCGACGAGCAGGCCGACCACCGGAGCATGAACGGGGCGATCCAGAACGCCGACGGGAAGATCCTTGCCGGGCCGGAGTTCCTCACGGTGTTCGAGGGGCTAACCGGCAAGGCACTCGCCACGGTCGATTACATCCCCGGGCGCGGCAAAGTCAACGACTGGGGCGATGCCTACGGCAACCGCTGTGACCGGTTCCTCGCGTGCGTCGCGTATCTGGATGGCGTGCGGCCGAGCGCGGTATTCTGTCGCGGGTATTACACGCGGGCGGTTCTCGCGGCCTGGGACTTCCGCGATGGCAAACTGACGAAGCGCTGGGTGTTCGACACCGACGACGGCACCGCGGGCAACCGCGCGTATCGCGGGCAGGGGAACCACGGCATCAGCGCCGGCGATCTGAACGACGACGGCAAAGACGAGATCATTTACGGCTCGTGCGTGGTCGGCAGCGACGGCAAAGGCGTCTACTCAACGGGTCTCGGCCATGGCGACGCGATGCACTTCGGCGACCTCGACCCGGACCGTCCAGGCCTCGAAGTCTTCAAAGCGAACGGCGACACCGCGAACAAGGCCGGCATCCAAATCCGCGACGCGTGGACCGGAAAACAAATCTGGGGCGTGGCTTCGACCGGCACTAAGGGCGTCGGTAGGGCGTGCGCGCTGGACCTCGACCCGCGACACAACGGTATGGAAGCGTGGGGCAAGGGCGATGGCGTCGGCGGCCTCTTCAACGCGAAAGGCGAGAAGATTTCCGATGCTTCGCCGCGGGTGTGCAACATGGGCTGCTGGTGGGACGGCGACCTGCTTCGCGAACTGCTCGACGGCGTGACGGTCAGCAAGTGGGATCACCTGAAGAGCCGCGAAGACCGCTTGTTCAACGGCGGCGACCACGGGGTCGCGTCGAACAACGGCTCGAAGTCGAACCCGTGTCTGTGTGCGGATATTCTAGGCGACTGGCGCGAGGAGATCATCGCCCGCACCCGCGACGGCAAAGAACTCCGCATCTTCACCACCACGATCCCGACCGAACACCGCATTCACACTCTGGTACACGACCCGATCTACCGGTTGGGGGTCGCGTGGCAGAACGTGTCGTACAACCAGCCGGCGCACACCGGGTTCTACCTCGGCCACGGGATGAAGTTGCCGGTGTCGAAGCCGCACATCACCACCGACCGCGTGAAGTGACCGTGTCTTCAATGTAGTAGGCGCACTCTGTGTGCCGTCACTTCACGCATGGTGTCGCGACGGCACACGGAGTGTGACTACTACTTTGAAACGCTCTGGTCGTTGACCGGGTCGGGGTTCGGCCCTAGCATGGCACCCTGGCGCTCGACTCTGCCCTGATGGATTAACCCGACGGATGACCGGCACACGGAACCGTAGCCGCCCGCGCCCGCTCCCACTCGAACTGCGGTGGGACGCCCGTCGCCCGCTCCCTGCCCGCTGGGTGATCCCGGACGGCTCGCGCCAGCGCGTCCCAAACCAATCGGGCGGAACGGCCCTCGATTTCACCGAGCGAATGCGCACCCTCTGCGAAGACGTGGCCGAGCGGTGCAAGGAACTGCGACACGTTTACATGCCGCGCGTGCTGGTCGCCTTCACACCGAGCCGCAACCGCAGCCGGTATGGGTTGCAGGCACGCGTCACGCCGTTGCGGTTCCGTGACGGCACGCTCACCCGGCGCCACGGCCCGACCGACTACCAGGTGCAGCGGTTCTTCGTGAACGGCCGTGAGATGCTGTACGTACTCACGTTCTGCTTGCCGCGGTTCCTCGACCAGTCGTTCCGCGAGAAGCTCATCACGGTGTTCCACGAACTGTACCACGTCGGCCCGACGTTCGACGGCGACCTGCGACGCCACCCCGGGCGCTACGCGGTGCATTCACACTCGAAGGACCAGTACGATTCACGGATGGCGGAACTGGTGGACGACTACCTCGCGGAACACCCAGACCCGGACGTGTTTGGGTTCCTGCGGGTCGGCTACCGCGAACTGTGGGAAAGGCATGGCGGCATCGTGGGTGTGGTTGTGCCGCGCCCGAAGTTGTTACCGGTGGGTGTGGCATCGCGCCAGGTTGCGGCGCGAAACCGCGAAGACGAGGGATAAGTGGTCCGCCACTCCGCGGCGGTCTTCGCCCTCGAGAAGCAGAAGACCGCTGCGGAGCAGCAAACCACATTATTCAAACTTCACGCCCGCGCCGAATCGCGTCTTGAGTGCCGCCCGTGCCTTCTCGCTCAGGTGGTTGCCGCTCACGTCGAGCGATTCGAGTTTCGCGGTCGCGGGCAGTTTCGCGAGCGCGGCCGAACCGCCCACGCCGATCCGGTTGCCCGATAGGTCAAGTGCTGTCAGTTGCTGGAAGAACGGGAGCGCGAGCAGCGCGCGGGCGGCACCGGCCCGGATGTTATTCTGCCGCAAGTTGAGTTTGGTCAGCGCCGGGAAGTGCTTCGCGGACGCCAGCGCCGCAACCCCCTCCGCGCCGAGGCCGGTGCGCGCCAGGTTTAGTTCGGTCAGATGTGTGAATCGCGTCGCGCTCGCGAGCACGCTCGCGCCTTCCGCACCGAGCGGGTTGCCGGAAAGGTCCAGTGCCGCGAGTCGGGTGACCCACGCGGACGCGATCAATTCGCGCGTCATTGTGGCGTCAATGCGGTCCAGCGAGATGTTGAGAGCGGTCAGATTTTTGGTGTGTTTCGACTTGAAGAGAGTGCGGAGTTCCACGTCGATCGGGCACTGCCCGCAGGTACACATCTGAGTGAGGTCCACCGACGCGAGCCGGGCCAGGAATGGGGACGCGGCCAGCGCCGTGACCTCGCTCTGGGCGTACGGGAACCGCACCGTGCGGAGCGTCGGCGCGTGGCGGAAGATCGCCCCCGCGTGCTGGACGAACTCCGAGGGCGAAATCGACACGCCGTCGATGGTAGTTGAATATTCTCTGCGCAGCGTGGAACGGCCCGAGGTCGCCTCAGGTTGACGTGGTTGCCGGAAGAAGAGGACTGGGAGACCGGCAGACGCACGGCCATTAGCCGCTCGGATGGGGCAGCACCCGTTCGAGAACGGATTCCTCG
>CAMDQN010000091.1 GCA_945905925.1 Singulisphaera sp. GP187 | reverse complement strand
GTCGGTCGGCGAAGATCGCACAGTGCGCCTCTGGCAGCCAACCACTGGTCGGCTAATGCGGTTCACGCGACTCGACTCGGTGCCGCGTGTGGTCGCGTGGTCCGCGAAGGGAGACCTTCTTCTGGTTGGCTGCAACGACGGCAAGTTGCGTGTACTCGATTTCGATACGCTCGATGTGGTCGGCGAGAAGCAGGGTCTGGACGGGCGGATTCACACGCTCGCGCGTCACCCCAAAACCGAACGAGAAGTGCTGCTCGGTGGGGTCGGAGTCATCAAACTCGGCTGGTGAGTTTTGGTGCGCATTCAGGCACGGTGGAGCGGTTTGGTCGGAACCCAATCGCTCTGTCGGGCCGTGCGCCCGCAACGCGCCGATCGTATCCGCGGATTGGCACGGACGGGAATGGGACCCCTGACGGCTGTTACACGGGCAGGTGAACGGGTCGAGTCGGGCAGACCGGGTCGGGGTCCGGCGCCTACTAGCTTCGTTCCCACGCCCGACGTAGGCTATTCACAACCCCCCACCGGACCTCATCTGGAATCGCACTTACCCATTCCCGCCGGAACACTCCCATGTTCGCTCGCTCACTCCTCCTCGCTGGCCTGCTTGCCTCGTCTACCCTCGCGGCCGAACCTAACTGGCCACGCTGGCGCGGGCCGACCGGCGACGGCCAGTCGCCCGAAACCGACCTGCCGCTCAAGTGGAATGCAAAGTCAATCGTCTGGCGGACCCCGCTCACGGGCGCCGGGCAGTCGTCGCCGGTCGTGTGGGGCGACCGCGTGTTCCTCACGACCGCGCCAGACGCCGGGGCCAAGCGGGTGATACTGGCCCTCGACCGGAAAACCGGGAAGATTCTCTGGGAGAAGGAAGTCTGGAAGGGCACGCCGGAAAAGAGCCACGCCCAGAACGGCTGGGCGACCGCGACCTGCGCGACCGATGGCGAGCGGGTGGTCGCGTTCTTCGGTAAGGGCGGGCTGCACTGCTTCGCGATGGACGGGAAACTGCTCTGGTCGAAGAAACTCGGCGAGTTCCCGGGAGAGTGGGGCACCGCCGCCTCACCGGTGATCGTCGGGGATCTCGTGATCCAGAACTCTGACTCGGCCGGCGAGGGGTTGCTGCTGGCGTTCGACAAGACGACCGGGAAGGAAGTGTGGCGGACCCCTCGGACGGTACCAGAACGCGGCGGCTGGACCACGCCTGTCCTGGTGAAGGTCGGAGACAAGCAAGAACTCGTGCTCAACGGCGAGAAGGCCGTGACGGGCTACGACCCAATCACTGGGAAGGAGCTGTGGCACTGCAAGAGCTTCATCGGGCGGGGCGAGCCGACCGTGACCCCGGGCGCTGGGGGGATCCTGTTCGTGGTGAACGGTCAGCCGGGCGACATCTATGCCGTGCGACCGGGCGGCCGTGGCGACGTGACCAAGACTCACATGGCCTGGAACACGCCGCGGAAAAGCGGGCGCGATCAGCCGTCACCGATCCTGGCGGGAAACTTCATGGTGGTGGCGAGCATGACCGGGCTGACGACCTGCTACGACGCCCCGACCGGAAAAGTCCTTTGGTCGGACCGGCTGAAAGGCTCGTACTCGTCGTCGCCGGTGGCGGTGGGGAGTCGGGTGTTCTTCCAGAACGAGGCGGGGGACACGACGGTGATCGAACCCGGGCCAGAGTTGAAGGTGGTAGCGGAGAACACGCTCGGAGCAAAGGGCGAGGCGTTCCGGGCGTCGCTGATCCCGTGCGGCGGGCAGTGGTTCACTCGGTCCGACAAGGCCGTGTACTGCTTCGGCGGAAAGTGACCGGGGAGCGTCCGCGACACCGGTGTCCGAGCGAGGGCAGTCATACCAACTCTCGTGAAGCGCAACCGTGTTTCTCTCTCCTCTTGCGGGAGAGGGGGGCAAAGACGCAAACGCGACGGGCATCCTTCGACGCTACTCGGTATCAGCCTCTTCCGCGGGTCAGTGTTGGAAGAGGAACTCCGGGTGGTTCAACAGGACGTGCATGACGTCCTCGAACCGTTGCTGTCTCGGTCGTTGCTCCGCCTTCGCCAGGAAGCCGAGGGTCTTCTCCGTCTCGGCCGCCGTCGGTCGCCGGGAGAGCGTCAAGAGGAACATCTCCTCGACGGCCTCCCGGTCAGTCATCTTCGATGCGGTGAGGGCCGCGACACGCCCGGTCGGGGCGACCAACTTTCCTTGCAGAAAGTTGCCGCCCTGGAGCATCAGAGCCATGTGCAGTGTGGTGTCGGTGTCCCGCTCGCACTCGCACGCGCTCGCCCGGGGCGGCCGACCGAACACTCGCAAAAACGGGTACGGGAACTCGCCGTCCGGCAGTTGCACCGTCCGCGTTCCGGCCGGGAATCCCTTGAACGACTCGGGCACCCCGGTCGCGTCGCACACTGCGTCCAACAGCGCCTCGGCCCCGAGCCGCCGCGGCACATATCGCGAGAAGTACTTCACGTCGTCGCCGTTGGTCGCGTTCTTCCGCCCGGACGACTGGTAGACCCGCGAGTTCATCACGGTGCGGATCAGGTGCTTGCGGTCGAAGCCGGATTTCACGAGGTCGGCCGTCAGCGCGTCGAGCAGGGCGGGAACGCTCGGCGGGTTGGTACTGCGATGGTCGTCCACAGGCTCGACCACGCCGCGGCCGAGAAGGTGGAACCAGATGCGGTTCGCCGCAGCCCGCGCGAAGTACGGATTACTTGGTGCGGTGAGCCAGTCCGCGAACGCTGCCCGCGTGTCCACGTCAGGCGTAACGTTGGCGACCGCCCCACCCGGGAACTTCGGCTGCACCACAAGCCCCGTTCGCGGGTGTAGAAGAGTCCCGTCCCGCTTCGCCAGGACAGTTTCCTCCTTGTCGTAAATCCCGACGAAGAACGGGCCGTCGCGGTACTGGACGCGGGCGAAGAACGCCGCGACACCGTAGTAATCGTCCTGGGTCCAATTCTCGCCGGGATGATTGTGGCACTTCGCGCACTGCATCCGCGCGCCCATGAACAGTTGCGCGACTTCCTCGGCCCGCAACTCCGGGTTGCGGAGGCGGCGGAAGAACCCGGCCGGTGGGTTTGCGTAGTTGGCCCCGGCCGCGGTGAGAATTGTTCGGGAGAACTTGTCCTCGGGTACGTTCGCGGCCATCGCCCCGCGGACCCACTGGTGATACTTCACCGCCCCGATCTTCCCGACGAACCGCTGGTTCACCCCCAGCCGGTCGGACCATTTGAGCGCCCACCAGTCGGCGAATTCTGGACGCGCCAGCAGCGCGTCGATGAGTTTCGCGCGCTTCGTCGGGTTCTTGTCGGCGAGGAACGCCCGCACCTCGTCGGGGGTGGGCAGACGGCCGACCGCGTCGAGGTACGCCCGGCGGCTAAACTCCTCGTCGGTGCAAAGAGCTGCCGGTTCGATTTGCAGAACCTTCAACTTCGCGAAGACGTGTTCGTCGACGTAATTCCACACCGGTGGATTCGGCCACCGGAAGTTCGGGTTCGGGTCGCGGAAGAGGATCACCGCGGGCGTCATAAGCCCCATGTACTCGGCGGACACGACGACCTCGCCGGGCATCGACCGCGTGACCGTGCCATCGGCCCCGATGTGGGCGGCGAGTTCGTCGTTCACGGTGAAACGTGTCAGGTGCGTAACGTCCCGCTTCGACCCATCGGGGAACACGGCGACGACCTTCAGCTTCACCGCCGACGCAGGCGCGTCGAGAACCGTCTGCGCCGGCGTGACCGCGATGGAGGTCGGCCGTGGTGCGCGGTCGCGATCGTCGGGCGCCCCCTGTGCGATCCAGTCGCGAAGAAGGCGGTAGAGGTCGCCGTCGGGATCGAGCCGGCGCCCGCCCTCGTGCGGGGCGCGGGCCGTACCCTTCTGAAGAATCAAACTGCGGTTAGGTGCGATGCGGTCGATCCGGCGCCCGCCCATCCCTCGCGTGAGTGTGTGGATGTCGAGGGCGGTGTCGTACCCGCGGAGGCTGAGTTGGAAGCCGTTCTTCCCCGTCGGGGTGCCGTGGCACGTTCCCGAGTTGCACCCCGCCTTCGTGAGGATCGGGATGACCTCGCGCGTGAAACTGACAGGTTCCGCGGCTCCGGCGGGCGGCGCGAAACCGAGCGCGAGCAGGGCGACAGTGATGAGGCGGCTGAACATGGATTCTTTCGGGTGGGCTGGGCGGCGGGTAGCTCCGATTCTGACCGACCCGTGAGCCGTTGGCAACCCTCTTCGGAACCCACTTGCATTGACCCGCCGCGATCCGAGATAATCAGAACCTCCGCACGCCCATCCACCACATTGCTCCGCGACCGCGAGATCCACGCATGCCCTTCCCCACCGTCACCCGTCGAGCGATCCTTCGCGTCGGCGCGGTCGGCCTCACCGGGTTGTCGCTTCCGAGTGTCCTCCGAGCAGAGAAAGCGGGAAAGGCGCACAAGGCAACCGCGAAGAGCGTAATCATGCTCTTCCAGTTCGGCGGGCCGTCGCACCTGGAGACGTTCGACGCCAAGCCGGACGCGCCCGCCGAGGTTCGCGGTGAGTTCAAGGCGATCAAGAGCAAGACGCCGGGGTTGCTGGTCACCGAACACTTGCCGAAGCTCGCGGCGCGCTCCGATATGTACGCGGTGGTGCGGAGCGTGGCGCACAACAAGTCGTCCCACAACTCCGGGGCGTACTACTCGCTCACCGGTCGCGAACCGCTCATCAACATCGTCACCGCGAACGCCGCAGCCACCGACTTCCCGCACCCCGGTTCGATCGTCGATCGCTTCCGCCCGGCGGAGGGAAAGGTTCCGTCGTTCGTCTCGCTGCCGACCATGATCGCCGACGGACCGTTCCGCACTCCGGGCGAGTTCGCGGGTCTCCTCGGGAAAGCCCACGACCCGCTGTGGGTGCTGAACGACCCGAACGCGGACGACTTCAAGGTGACCGAGTTGGCTCCTCCGGTTGGGGTGGACGTGGGCAGACTCGCCGATCGAAAAGCGATCCAGGCCGACCTTGCCGGACTTAGCGACCTCGCCGACCGCACCGCGGACGTTCGGGGGATGCGCGACTACCAGGCCCGGGCGCTCGACATCCTGACCTCGGCCAAGACGCAGCAAGCGTTCGCGATCAAGGACGAGAAGCCGGCGCTCCGGGATCGGTACGGCAGGCACACCTACGGTCAGAGCGTGCTGCTGGCCCGCCGATTGGTCGAGGCCGGCGTGCGGTTCGTGACCGTGTACTACTCGCGGGGCATTCGCGGTTGGGACATGCACGACACCCTTTTCCCGACCATGAAGAACACGCTCCTGCCGCACACCGACGGAACCGTGTCCGCCCTGCTCGACGACCTGAAGGACCGCGGACTGCTGGATGAGACGCTCGTGTACTGGACGGGTGACTTCGGGCGAACACCAAAGGTCAACGACAAGGCCGGCCGCGACCACTGGCCGCAGTGTCAATCGATCGTCCTCGCGGGGGGCGGCATCCGCGGGGGGATCACCTACGGAGCGTCGGACCCGACAGGGGCGTTCCCGAAAGACGACCCGCTGCGTCCCGACGACATCACCGCGACCGTGTTCCACGCGCTGGGGCTTGACCCGGCGACGGAGATTCGCGACCAACTCGGCCGCCCGGTGCCGATCTCCGCGGGCGGTCCCATCAAGGCGCTGTTCGGCTAGTGCGTTTTCAGGAATGGTGTAACACCTCAACGAGCCGCGACCACATAGGGGGCGGTTTACGTTTCCCGCTCCCTCGCGGTCACGGCTCGTTGGCAGATCGCGACACCATTCCTGAACGCGCTCTATTCGTGCTTTGCGCCGACCGGTGAACCCAGTCGCTCCTGCCGGTCGCGGAGCGTTACAGCCGCCGCGTGATGCCGGGACTCGACCCCCGGTTGCGGGTACAGTCCGCCGCCCAGGATCAGCGCCGCCAGCACCAGCACCGCGAACCGCTCGCGACCGGTGATTCCAAGTGGGACGCTTGTCTGGTGACGCCCACCGGTGAAGAGCAAGAAGTACACGCGAACCACCGCGATCCCGTTCAGCGCGGCCGCGACGATCATCACCACGCCCACGAGCGGGTTCGCACCAACGGCCCCGCCCGCGAGCAGTTCGGCCGCGATGAACCCGAGTGTCCCTGGGAACCCGACACTCCCCAACCCGGTCAACAGGAAACAGATCGCGAGCGGTGGCGAGTGTTCGTACAGCCCACGGAAACCAGTTATTGTGATTCGGCCGAACCGCGATTCGAGCGCGCGCAACACCAACCCCTGACCCGCGAGTGACAGCGCGACCGAGAACCACAAACACAGCGCCCCGGTCAGGCTGATCGGCGTGTTCAACTGCAACCCCACCATCACCATCGCGGCGTGACTGATGAACTGGTACGCGAAGAACCGGCGTGCGTCGGTCTGCACGATCGACAACCCGGCGCCGAGGATCGCGGTGAGCAGCGAGACGAAACCAAGAGCTTGAAGAATCCACTCCGGGCACACCGGTAGCACCAAGCGCACGGCCATGTACACACCGATGATCGGCGTCACGAAGAGCAGTGCCACCGCGAACGACGCCTTTTCAAATAGGTCCGGCACCCACAGATGGAACGGCGCCGTACCGCTCCGCACGAACACGGCCAGTAACAGCGGCACGCACCCGACAGCCGGCGACGCACCCGCACCGAGCAGCACAGCGCCGGCCGCGAGAAGCGCAACGAACAACCCCGCGTGGATTGCGTAGACGCGCGTCGCCATTCCGCGAACGCGAAGGTCGAGGTACGCGGGCAACACTCCCAGCGCGAGGAACAGCGTCAGCGGCCACGGGTCACGCACCCCGAGCGCCGCGAGCTGAACCGCTTCGCCCGCGAGGAGAAGCGGAACCGACCAGCGCGTATGGTTCGAGCCGGTGGTCGCAAGCACCGTCAGAAAGTGCAATAGCGCGACGAGTGGAAGCAACGGCGCGCTCAAGCCGTCGAGCGCGAAGAGCCTAAAGCCGAACGCACGCGTGAACAGTTCCCACGCTGCCGATCCGCCGGGACTCGCTCCGGTTTCGTGGCCGATCCACGCTAACAGCGAGCATCCCAGCGCTGCGCCAGTAATCGCGATTCCCCACCGTCGGCGCGTGGCATCGGTGCGGCAGACCGCGACCGCGACCGCACCGGCGAGCGGCACAAGGACCGTCAGTTCGAGCCACGACACGGAGTAGATGTTCATTCGTCGTTCGGGGTATGCGGAGGGTTTCCGTGACCGTGACCGAGCGCCGCGTGGTGCCCGGTGCCGTTCCCCGACGGCGGCGGAACGTGGTCCCACGCCACCGGCGATTCGTCGCGATTCTCACCGGCGAGCGAGTCCGTCGCGCGCCGGTCGAGTCGATCTAGCCAGGTGAACAGTTTCACGAACGGCTTCTCCACGAGGAGCGCGAGCAGCGCGTCGAGGTAGCCGCGTTCGATCGCGAGGCGGTACAGGAGTACGCGCAATCGCGAGGGCGTGATTCGCACCCACAGCGCGGGCTGACGCGGGAGCCGCCCGCCGATCGCGTTTTCCAGATGCCGGTAGTCTTGGAGCAACGTCGGCGCGCGAATGAACTGAAGCGTTCGCAAGCACGCGTGCCCGAGCAGGTGGACGAGCGGGATGTACCGCCACCCGAGACCGATCTCCGCGACGATGATTCCCACCTGTGCGAGCGACGCGAACGAGAGAGCGCTCTTGATGTCGGTCTGCGCGCTCGCGGTCAAGAACCCGAGCAGCGCGGTCAGCAGCCCGAACACCACCACCGCGACCGCAAGCGTCGGAGACGCGTCGAGTAGCGGCCCCGCCCGCAACAAGAGGAACGCGCCGAGGTGAACGGACAGCGCGCCGTAGAACACCGCGCTACTCGGCGTTGGTCCTTCCATCGCGCGCGGCAGCCACCCGGAGAACGGCACCAGCGCCGACTTCCCAGCCGCGGCCACGAGCAACAGCAGCCCTAATAGCAGCGCTTGCGATTCGGACACGCTCGCGGTTCCGCCCGGCCACGCGCCGCCGCCGAGTAACTTGTCGAAGTCGCCGGCTCCGATCATCCGGTGCATGAGGACAGCCGCGAGGAGCAGCGCCGCGTCGGACACGCGATACACGACCCACACGCGCAACCCGTTCCGCACCGGGGCCTGGCGCTCTTGGAAGAACGCGACCAGGAACACGCTCGACATCCCGACCAGTTCCCACCCGACGAACAGCGTTTCGATGGTGCCGGCCACGGAGGTCAGCACCATGCCGAGGACGAACGACGCGTACAGTACAAAAAAGCGGTTGAAGCCTGGTTCGCGGTGCAGGTAGCGCGTGGCGAACGCCCCGATCGTTCCACACAGCACGAGCGACAGTAGCAGGAACGGGATCGAGAGTTGGTCGAAGACGAGTTTCACCTGAAAGTGGTAGCCGGGGTGATCGGCGCCCGCGCCGTGCGGATGAACTTCGACCCAGTTTCCGAGGTCGAGAACAACTCGCGGCTCACCGGTGGCGAGCATCCCCGCGACCAAGCCCAGCGCGCTGATCAGTGCGACCGCGACCGCCCACCGGATCAACCGGCTGGTCTCCGGTTCGGACCATCGGCGGTCGAGCAATGATGCGACGCCGAGCGCGCCGAGCAACAGCGCGGGCGCCGCGACCACAAGGAACGCGAGGCTCTCGGTGTAGTGATTCACGCGCCCTCCCGGTCGGAGCCGATCTCGGCGAACTCCAGATGGTCGCGCCACCCGCGATACCAATCGACGGAGGTGGCCGCGTGCGGCAGGTGTTCGGCAATGGGCACGCGCGGGCGGAACGCGCCGTCGCGAAACAGAAGCAACCCGGTGCCGGTCGGGTTGAGTGTCGCGATCTGCACCCACCCGTTGCGGATCGGAACACCGATCGCGCGATTCACATCCATGATCTTCATCAACACGTCCGGCGTCGTTTCGCACACGATGAGCAACCGCACCGGTTCGTGGATCTCGACCATCTGCCACGGCAGCCCGGTGCGCAGGTCACTCGCGGCACCGTCCATCACGCCGAGCAGCGCGGTGATGTTGTGCGGCAGCTTAGTGCCACACCCGTAGCCCGGCGGGTCCACGTGTGAGAAGTAGTATTCGAGGCTGATCCCGCCGCACACCGGAACGACCGCTGAGAGCAGTCGCGTGAGGACGGTCGCGTCGGCGTTGTCCTGAGAGGCGTCGTAGGACACAAGGAACGGCCGGCGGTCGAGGAACAGCCCGCGTGTGCGCTCGCGGCGCCCCACGATGCAAAGGGCGTTCGTCGCGTGGCCCCACTCCGGGCGCACTTGCGAAAGGTCTTCGGCGCGTGCGTCGAGGTGCTGACGCGCGCCTGCCGGGGTGAGTGTGAGCGGAGCCGACTCGAACCGGCGGCACCGTTCGTGCGCGTTCAGCCCGAGCGCGGTCTCGATCGCTACTTGTGCTTCGGCGAACAAGGTTTTGAGCGATTCGGGGAGCAGATCGAGGTCGAAATACTTCACGTACTCGTTGCAGGTGTTGTGCAACCCGCCGACGAACACCGTGCCTTCGGGCACCGCGATGCGGCGCTCGGCGAGCTTCGTCCGCACGCGCACGTCGTTCAGGATTTGCGCGATGGCGCGCCCGTTCGGACCGCCGACCGCGCCGCCGCACGCCCCGCAGTCGTGCGCCGATTCGTGCGGGTTGTTCATGCTGTGCGAGCCGTGACCGAGCACGATCACCAGCGGCGACAGCCCGCGAATTAACCCCAGGTCGCGGAGCGTGCGATCGGCGATGTCGGTCATCTCATCGACGCTGAACCCCACACGACCGCACTCCGGGCCGGGTTCCGGTTCGGTGCGTTCGATCTGAAGGCGCGTGCGCTTCGGCGCGGCGAACACGCCCGACGCGCGATGTTTCAAGCGTGCCGCGAGTCCCGGAAACAGAATCCGTCCCACGAGTGGAACTGCCGCGAGCACGCCGATTCCGGCCGACAACACGGCCCCGAGCGCGAACGTTCGCGTACCCAGATGGAGCCAGTGCGAGGCGCTCCCGAACAGCCGCCGGAACCATCGGTTCCGACGGTCCTCGTCCGCGTAGCCCTCGACAACGCGCTCTTCGACGAAGTGTCGGGGCGTGACCACGGCCGGGCACAGCGGAACGTGGTGCGCGTCGGCCACGCCCTTGTAGTACATCACGACGCCAAAGAAACCCGCCGCGCCGAACGTCTCGCAGCCCGGTGCGACTTCTTCAAGGTGTCGGCGGAATGATTCCTCGCGCTCGTCGATGCACGTCACTACCTGGAACCGGACCGCGGCGGGCTTGCGGCGGTGGTGGAGCGAGAGCGCGTCGAAGCACTGGTCGCGGAACCGGCGTTCGTAGGCGAGATGGAAGACGCGCCGTCGCTCGACCTCCGGGAAGCTCTCGATCTCGCGGAGGAGCAGTCCCCACTCGCCGGGCGTGAGCCGGTGGAGTTCGTCCGGCGTCCACCCCAACACCTGCGCGAGTTGGAACACTGTAAACGCGCGTTCTTCGACCGTGGGGAGCGCCCGGTGCGGGAGCCGGTGGCGCAGTTCGTCGCGCAGTCCCTCAAGCGGCCCGGTGTAGCCCAGCGTCTCGCGCGCGGCGTGTGTCAGCGCGAACCGTTCCAACAGGAGCCGCACCGCGATGAACCCCGCAAGGCTGTCTGGCGGAACCGGGCGCGCAACGCGGTCCGGGCGCTCCTCGACGTGCCTCAGCATCCCGCCCCAGCCGCGCAGCGCGAGCAGCGTGGCCGAAAGGAACCCTTCCCACGCGCCTTCCGGCACGCCCAGCGCGTGTAGCGAATCGCAAGCGGATTCAAGCGGGTCGGTGTTCGCGTCGTACAGCCGCGCGAGTTCGGCGGGAAGCTCCTTCAGCCAACTCTTGGGCGAACCGCGAGCGTCGCGGTATAGCGCGCAGAACGACCGGAAGAAGCCCTCCTCACGGTGCGGAAGAGGCCAGTTCGACACGCCTTGATCGAGGAACGCGGCGCAGAACCGGATCAGGATTTCGTGAACGGGAAGGTCGGTGTCCACATTCGCGACGTTGAGGAGCAGGTCGCGGTGACGGACGGGTGGAACCGGCGAGGTCGCGGGCTGGGGGACACCGCGAACCACTTGCTGACAGACCCTCCAGAGCGCTTCGATTGTGAACGCTTCCCAGTTCGCTTCGGACCACTTCTCGATGTCGGCTTCGCAGAACCGCCTGAGCAGTTCACCGGCCCACGCGGGTTGCTCGCCGCCGCGCCGCAGGTCGCGCATCACCCAGCGCCGCGTTTCGGCGATCAGCCGGTCACGCACCGCGGCCGACACGTCCGGGCGCACCTTGCGGAGCGCATCGGTCTCCGCGACGAACCACCGCAGTTCGGCCGCGCTCCCGCTGCGCACCGGGTACTGTAGCATGCCCAGCCGCAGATCGAGCCGCGAACCGAACCCGAGCACACGCTCCTCGACCGACCCGCCGAGATCGTCCCGCATGACAGCGCGAAGGTCGTCGGTGCGGATGCGGCCCCGCGCGAGTATGCCCCGGAATCGTTCTTCCGTCAGGTATGGTTGACACCCGAAGACGGCCGCGCCGCGCGCGACGGCTTGCTCGAATGGCAAGTCCTCTAACGCGTGGAGCGTGTTGTGGTGAATGAAAATCGCGATCGGCCCCTGCGCGGGCAGCAGGTGTGCGGCGTGATCGATCGCGCGGCGGAGGCGAGGGAGCGCTGCGTTCTGGCTACTCATCGAGTGTCTCGGAGGAGATACCGCAATCACCCGTTGCGGTGCCGTGCTTCGCGCAGCACACCGACCGGTGCCGCGTCGGGATCGGAACGCCCCTTCACCAGCTTGGCGAGCCGGCATCATACTCATTAAACGACTGCTGCAGCAAGCAATCGCGCGACCCCGTGAAAAATTGCAGCGTCCCGGCGAGCGGCGAGAGGACATCATCCGATGAACATTGAAGACGTGCGACACTCGGTTGCGGACCTGATCGGGTACGGAACCGCGCTGTTCGCCGCCGCCGGGTGCGATGCGGACAAACCGGAAACGATCGCGGCCGGACTGGTCGAAGCCGATCTCCTCGGCCACACCACGCACGGGTTGCAACTCGCCCCGACGTACCTCGGCGAACTGGCGAACGGCGGGATGACTCCGCGCGGCGAACCGGAAGTTGTGGCCGATCGCGGCGCGGTCGTGACCTGGGACGGCCACCGCCTCCCCGGTGTCTGGCTCACTGCGAAGGCGGTCGGTCTTGCGATCGAACGCGCTTCCACCTACGGCACCGCGACAATAGTGATCCGCCGGGCGCATCACATCGGCTGCCTCGCCGCGTTCCTGCAGCGCGCCACCGATCGCGGTCTCATGATCACGATCGCGAGTTCCGACCCAGCCGTGAGGAGTGTCGCACCGTTCGGTGGGCGAACACCGGTGTTCACCCCGGACCCGCTCGCGGTGGGCATTCCGACCGACGGCGACCCGATCCTCATTGACATCAGCGCGTCGATCACCACCAACGGAATGGCCGGGCGCCTTCGGCGTGAAGGCAAGCGATTCCCGGGCGTGTGGGCGCTCACCGCCGCAGGCGAACCAACGGACGACCCAGAGGCACTGTTCGCGAACCCACCCGGAACGCTACTGCCCGTCGGCGGAACGGACCACGGGCACAAAGGCTACGGCCTCGCGCTGATAGTCGAAGCGCTGACTCAGGGGTTGAGTGGGTTCGGGCGCGCCGAGGCACCGGACCGCTTGGGCGCGTCGGTGTTCGTTCAGGTACTTGACCCGGCGGCGTTCGGTGGGTTTGACGCGTTCCGGCGCGAAACCGGACACCTCGCGAACGCATGTCGGGCGGGCGCGCCGGTTCCGGGCGCAAGTGCGGTCCGCGTGCCGGGTGATCGCGGGCTTGCGATGAAGCGGCGTGCGCTCACCGAGGGTGTCCCGCTGTACCCCGGCATCATGGCAGCACTCGAACCACTCGCAGCGAAGTTCGGCGTGACTCCGCCGCGACCGGTGAACGCGTAAACGCTCCTCGCTACTTGCCACGCGGCGCGCACTTCTGGAACCGCTCCAGCCAGTCGAGCAGGATCGCGTCCTTGATCTCCTTCGACTTGCGGAGCGTCTCCGGCGGCGCGCCCCAGTAAAAGCTGATCCACCCGGCCGCGTCTGGCCCGACCTTCTCGATGAACGCTTCGAGTTCCTTTCCCGAACACTTCAGCGGGAACGTCTCCTCCACAACCACCGGCTTGCCCACCGCGAAGCCCTTTAGTGTCTTCGCCGCGTCATCGAGCTTCCCCGCCTCCGGATAAATGTGAACGCAAAGGAAGTCGAGCTTCTCAGTTACCTTGTCCGGGACGAAGCCCGAAGTCAGCGTCTTCCCGGGTAGACTCCAGTCCACCAAACCCACGGTGACGAGGTGGCGCTTATCGACCTTGTGCACGGCTGCGACGAGGTGTTCGATCCACTGCTGCGCTACTTCGGGCCGGGTGCGGTCTTTCGGGTCGAGCGTGACGAACTGAACGAAGTGCTTCCCGCCGAACGCGCCGCCGAGCCAGTCGCCGTCCTTGCGCTTCGCGCCGGCCACCACCGGTTCATTCATGAGGTCGTAGCAGAAGATCGCCTTGCTCTTCGCGCACCGCCCGGCAACCGCTTCCCAGAATTTCGCTTGCGCATCCCAGCGCTGAGTTTCGGTGAGCGCGTCGTACCACGCGGGCACGTCCTTCTTGTGGTAACAGCCCAGCCCGGTCAGGTTGAGGTAGATGCGGTTCGTCTCGGCGAGCTTCACCAGCTTCGCGAGTTGGTCGAGCGCCTTCTCGTCGGGCTTGTCGGCCGCGGTCATGAATTTGCCGAACTGCAAGTGAACGCGAACGACGTTGGCCCCGAGTTGCTTCATCTGCGCGAAGTCGGTCGCGATCTTGTCCCACTCCTTCTCCCAGTAGTCCTCGATGAGCCGCCCGGTTTCGTCGTGGTCGTAGTTGAAGCCCCACGGCACGAATGGCTTGTTGCCCGGTTCGGAAACGAACCCAGTCTTGTCCTTCGACACAACGACCAATGGTAACTCGCCGACCCACTCCGCGAACGCGGCGCCCACATCGACCTTCCCTGAGTGAACCAGTACGCCGAACCGGAGTTTGAACGTCTCACCTTTCTTCACCGTGACCTTGCTCTTCTCGCCGCGCGTGAACGCGTTCCGGCCGAACGGGTTGGCGACCAGCACACCGTAGTCGCGTGCGTGGAACCACGAGCGCCGGAAATTCGCCGGGTCCGGCATCAGTGCGACGCCCGCTTCCTTGCCGTCGATGACGCCGGCGTAGTCGCACCAGTCCGCGGGCTTGCCCCAAACCTGTTTCTCGTTCCTCGCGCCGTCGCTGTTGATGATCTGCCCGCCGCTCTTCACCGTGAGCGGCGTCGCGACCCGCACGCCCAAGCCCATCTCTTCTTGATCGCCGAACGCGAAGTCTTCCGGTCCGCTGAACTCCAAATTCCAGTCGATCAGGTAGCCCGCGTGGCGCACGGAGATCGTGATGCGGCACACTTCTTCGCACAGCGTCTTGCCGTTCGCGGTGTAGCGGTTGCGCACCGCGAACGTGCCACCGTCCTTCGTCGCCTTCGGCTTCTCGACGAACCCGACGTGCGCAACAGTGCCCTGGTTCCGCCAGAAGTCGGACCCCGCGAGTTCGCCGAACGCGAGCCACAGTCCCGGGTGCATCGTGTCGTGGTCTGTCGCGTCGCCAGCGCCCGGCGGGTGCGTCCGTGTCACTTGTGTGCCGTTGGGCGCGCGGAGGTGCATGAAGTACGGACGGCTGATCTTGTGGTCGACCCAGACGTAGGTGCCGAACGACTTGCCGTCGATGCTGATGTGGAGGCGGTCGGCCTTCTGATCGAAGGTAACCGGCGACTGTGCCACTGCGGGTGCGGGGAACACCAACAGTAGACCGAGTAGCAGGAGACGCGTGTTCGTGGCTCGTTTCACCAGTATTCTCGTCGCGAGAGGAGTGGGGAGCAGGCGAGCGATTCTACCGGAACGCGCACAACAGCAACAGCCGCGACAACCGATTCCGGACGGTGCCGGATCGGCGCTCGACGATCGAGCTTCGCGGTGAGATGATAAGCAACCCACCCCGGAGTTTCGACATGACCCGCTGTGCCGTCGTGATACTTGGTCTTCTCGTGGTAGTCGCGCCGGTGGTCCGGTCCGACGTGTGCCTCGCGGAGAAGTTCCCCGATTACCAACCGGTCGCGGGGTGGCCGCAACTGCCGCCGAAGGTCGAACTCGGTCCGGTGTCGGCCGTTGCCACCGACGCGAAGGATAACGTCTACGTCGCACACCGCGGCCCGAAACCGGTTCTCGTCTTCGACCGCGCCGGCAAGTTCCTCCGTTCGTGGGGCGACGACCACATCAAGACTGCACACGGGCTGCGAATCGATCCCGACGGCAACGTGTGGCTTACCGACATCGGCAACCATCTCGTGATGAAGTTCGACCCAGCGGGCAGGTTACTTCTGTCACTCGGCCAGAAGGGGAAAGCCGGGGACAAGGACGACCAGTTCGACCGGCCCACGGATGTCGCGATCTCGTCGACCGGCGAGTTCTACATCACCGACGGCTACGGCAACGCGCGCGTGATGAAGTTCGACCGCACCGGGAAGTTGCTCAAGCAGTTCGGAACGAAGGGCAAAGGCGATGGGGAATTCAATCTCCCGCACGCGATCTGCCTCGACGCGAAGGGACGCATGTACGTCGGGGACCGCGAGAACAACCGCGTGCAGGTCTTCGACGCGGCGGGCAATTACCTTCACCAGTGGAAGGAAAGCGGTGCTCCTTACGGGCTGTTCCTCGCGGGCGAGAAACTGTTCGTGGCCGACGGGCGAGCGGGCGTCGTTCGCGTGCTCGGACACGATGGGAAGGCGCTCGGGCGCTGGGGCGAGAAGGGCACCGCGGCCGGGCAGTTCCAGATGCCGCACATGCTCTGCGTGGACTCTCGCGGAGATGTGTACGTCGCCGAAGTGACCAACAAGCGGATCCAGAAATTCACCGCCGCGAAGGAGTGAGAGGACTATTGAAGCCACTCACGGCTTCGCGCGTGGCCCCTCGCGCACGTCCCGCGAAGCCGCAAGCGGCGAAGCAGTGCAAAATGCCGGCGTGTCATACACGAACCGAAGCCCCACAATACTTCTCCCTTTGGAGCATCACCATGTTCACGCGATCGTTACTCGTCACCCTGTTCGCCGCGGTTGGCGTCGCGCGTGCCGACGAACCGGCCGCACGCGTCGTCAAGTCGCACGGTTATTCGGAGGCCGTCGAACTCAAACTCGGGAAGACGCGCGCGATCCTCTGCCCGCAAGCCGGCGGGCGCGTGCTCGAGTTCTCGGTTGATAACACCGACGCGATGTACTTCGACAAGGCGGAAGAAAAGTGGCAGCCCGGCAAGCCGGGACCGATCACCGCGGGGCGCTTCGATTACGGCCCCGAACTGACCGTCGCGGCGCACCCGAAAGCGTGGTCCGGCGAATGGACTTCGGAGATCACGAAGACCAACTCCGTCAAACTCACCAGCCCGAAGGACGACGGCGGCATTCAACTCGTGCGCGAGTTTACTCTTATCACGCACGACAAACTCGTCGGCCTGTCGTGTAAACAGACGATGACGAACATCTCTAAGGAGACGCGCGAAGTGTGTCACTGGGGCCGGTCGTTCTCGCCCGGTGGTGGTATCTGCGTGGTTCCTCTCGGTGAACGACCTAGCCGGTTCCCGTCGAAGTACGCGATGTACGAAGACAGCGCGGTCATCAACGTGAAGGCGAAGGACGACAACATCCGCGAGCGCGACGGGTTCCTCGAAATCCTCGCCCCGCCGCGCAAGCCAAAGCTCGGTTTCGACACCTACGCCGGGTGGCTCGCTTACGTGATGCCGAACAACACGATGTTCGTGAAGCGGTTCCCGGCGTTCCCGGATCGCGTGTACAACGAAGCTGCGGGGCTGACGCTCTCGGTGTGGTATCCCACCGGACCGCGCATCGAACTCGAACCAATCGGTCCGCGCGAGCGCCTCAAGCCGGGCGAGTTGGCATCGTTCACCGAGGACTGGTGGCTGCTATCGCACCCATTCCCGAAGAAAGGCGAACAACTCGACCTGAAGGCGCTTGGTGCGCAGGTCGCAAGGCAAACGTCCGCGACGAAGTAGTCAGCGATCCCCAACAACGAGTAACACCATGCGCGCGATCACACTTACGGTTCTGTGCGGACTCACATTCCTTACCATCACGGCCCCGGTGCGGGCGGACCACTACGAGCTGTTCATCGTCGCGGGCCAGTCGAACTGCGACGGACGCGGCCCCGCGGCCAGTCTCACCGGCGATCTCGCGAAGTGGGCCAAGCCGCAGGACGACGTACTCATCACGTACTCGTGTTCGAAGCTCCGCGGCCCGGTTCTCACCAGCGACGGGTTCAAGCCGCTGCGTCCGGGTTGGAGCGTGGCGCCGGGCAAGAACAAGCCGAAGGAACTGCCCAGCGACACGTTCGGACCGGAATTGGCGTTCGGTCGCGGAATGGCCGACAAACTGAAAGACAAGAAGGTCGCGCTGATCAAGTTCGCGGAAGGCGGAACCAGTTTGGCGAAGGACTGGAACCCGGATGCGAAGGACCGGCTCTACCCCGCGTTCCTCGACTTCACCAGGAAATCGCTCAAGGAGTTGAAGGACAAGGGCCACACGCACACGCTTCGCGGGATGATCTGGCATCATGGCGAAAGCGACGCCGCACTGACCGCGGAGGAGTACCAGAAGATGCTGACCGCGTTCATCGCGCGCGTACGCACCGACCTCGAAACACCGGCCCTCGTCTTCGGGATCGGCGAAGTGTTCGACAACGGCAAGCGCGACACGATCCGCACCGCACAGAAGGCAACCGCTGAGAAGGTGAAAGGAGCCTTCTTCGTGTCCGCGGACAAGTTGAAGACCCACGACATGGGCACGCACTTCGACGCCGCGAGCCAGCTCGAACTCGGCGATCGTTTCGCCGCGGGAATGGCAAAGGCAATCAACCGCTGACGGGACTCAGGTCGGACTTTGAAAGTGTTCGGCACGATTCCGCGCGGATCGCATCAACGAACGTTGCGGCGTCGTGCGCCTGTGGCATACTACCCTCATCACCCAACCCTTCTGAGGTACTCTGCCGTGGCCGAGGTGAAAGCGTGGCGCGAAGGCGCACCCGGTGAACCCAAATTCCCCACCAACTTCGAGGTGGTCAAAAAGGCCGTTCTCCAGGTCACCGACATCAAGACCAACCGCAACAAATACTACGCGGTGGAACTGCACTCCGCGAAAGGCAAGTTCCGCGTCTACACACACTACGGTCGCACCGACGATCTCGAAACAAACCCGGACGCCGGCGCCCGCGAGTCACGATACTTCTCCACGCTCGCCGAAGCCCAGAACCAGTACGACAAGATTTACCGCGAGAAGACTGGCTCGACGAAGGGCTACAAGGAACTGAGCCTCGCGTCGTCGAAGATCGGTTCGCGGAAGACCTTCGGCCAGAGCAGCGGGAACATCGACGACGCAACCCTCAAGAAGCTCGCCGCGAAAGCCGAACCCGCCAAGAAAGACAAGAAGGCCGCGCCGCCCACGGTCACGATCACGATCACGAAAGAGATCCAAGACCTCGTCACCTACCTATACAAAGAGGCGACGAACGCGCTCACGAGTACAGTCAACGCAACCATCACCGCAAACGGCATCGAGACCCCGCTCGGCGTGCTGACCATCGGGCAGATCGACAAGGGTCAGACGGCGCTCGACGCGCTCGTCGCGGCGTTCGGCAAGAAGAAAAAGTCCGCGTCCGAACTGACCGACCTGAGCGGCGAGTTCTACACGGTGATCCCGCACCGGTTCGGGCGATCACGCGCCGAGGCGCAGGAAGCCGTCCTCGATACCGCCGACAAGCTCAATCAAAAGCAAGAAACGTTGCAACTGATGCGCGACATGCTCTCGGTGAACGGCGCAACGAACGTGCTGGTCAACCCGCAGGTCGAGCAGAAGTACACCGCGCTCAAGTGCCAGATCGACACGGTCGCGGCCGACAAAGCCGCCGAGATCAAGAAGTACGTCGAGAAGTCAGCGGTCGAGAAGTGGACGAAGTACAAGGTGAAGAGTGTGTGGCAAGTCAAGCGGAACGGCGAGCATGAGTCGTTCGCGGAGAGCCTCGGCAACACGAAGTTACTGTTCCACGGTTCGGCCGCGCGGAACTGGGTCGGTATTCTCTCTCGCGGGCTGCTCATGCCCAAGATCGTGGTGTCGCTCGGCGTCGATCGTACGGACGAAGGGTGGCTGGGCAACGGCATCTACTTCGGCAACGCGGTGTGTACCTCGGCAAACTACGCCTCTCCCGGCAAACGCGGGACACACCTCATCAGCGTCGTAAATGTGGCGCTTGGCAAAATCAAGCCATTCAAGAAGATCACCTACGGGCTGAACAAGCCGCCGGCGGGGTTCCACAGTTGCCACGGGGTCCGCGGTACCGAGTTCGACGACGACGAGTTCGTCGTCTACGACACCAAGCAGCAACGCCTGGAATACTTGGTGGAAGTGGCGAGTTAGAGTCTTGGCGAGCGGGGGGCGTACGCCCCCCGCTCGCCTGGAGTGAATCACCTCACCACCAAATCCTTGACCTGATCCCACTTCGCGCCGAGCACGCTCTTGCTGTCGCACTCCAACCAGTTTTCGAGAAGCGTGGCGTACACGCGGCGGAAGTCGGTGTGATACTTCAGGTCGTTGGCGTCGAGGTCCGACAGACTCGGGTGCTTGCCGACCACCTTACCCTTCATCCCGGTGCCGGCCACCAACATACACGAAGCGGCGCCGTGATCAGTACCGCGACTGCCGTTCTCCGTGACCCGGCGGCCGAACTCCGAGAACGTCATCACGCGTACGCGCTCGTCGTGCCCAGTCTCCTTCAGTTCGCGGAAGAATTCGCTGATGCTGGTCGCGAGCTGCGTCAGCAGTTGTTGGTGCGCCGGTCCCTGGTCGGCGTGTGTGTCGAACCCGTCGAGGCTGACGTAAAAGATGCGCGTGCCGAACCCCTTACCGATGAGGCCGGCTATGAGCTGGAACTTCTGCTGCAACCCGCCACCGAATCCGCGGACCGCGTTCGGGCCTTCAAGCAGTTCGCGCAGGTTCTCGACTGCGGTGAGCGTTTGCACCTGCCTGCGCTGTACGAACAACAGCGGGTCGTCCTCTCCGCTGCCGGTGGTCTTCGCGGGCGCGGAGACTTCTACGAGCAGTTTGCGCCGCGCTTCGTTGCGGTCACTGTTGCCGAGTTCGAGTTTGAAGTTGTTCTGTTCGCCAACGCTCACGGCTCCGCTGCCCTGCGCGCCGGTCGCCGCGAGCGGCGCCTTGCCCGCACCGACGTGCAGAATGGGCACGCCGCCATCGCGGTTCTTCATCTCGCCGGAGGCGCGGCCAAGCCAGCCGGTCGTGGCTTTGCGGGTCGGGTCGGCGCCATGCCAGATGTCCATGGCCTCGAAGTGCGAGCGGTCCGGGTTCGGATACCCGACGCCCTGAATCACCGACAAGCTCCCGGCTTCCCACATCGGCTTCAGAATCTGCATCCCGGAGTGCAGCCCGACTTCATCGTTGAGTACCAACACCTGCTGTTTGGTCTGGCGGAGCGTGGGCCGTGCCTTGTGGTACAGGTCGTCGGCGTAGGGAATGACGGTGTTGATGCCATCGTTGCCGCCGGTCATCTCGACGACGACAAGGATGGTGTCTTTGCCGGGCGCGGCCGCGCGCGCAGTCTGCGCGACGAACTCGGGCACCACGGCTCCGAGCGCCACGAGGGACGACCCGCGTAACGCGTGGGTGAGGAACTGCCGACGGCTAATCATGGAATGGCTCCCGTCTTGTAGGGTGGGCACGGCCCACCGTGTTTCGCTTCAACAGACAGGTGGGCAATACCCACCCCACAAAACCACCGGCGCGCCAACATTACGCCAACTGGCATTCCGGCATCGTCAGGATCGCGTGCGCGGCTTCGCGCGCGCGGCGGGCGAGTTGCAACCCGGTCGGCTTCTCGTCCGCGACGAACGCGACCAACTTCTCGCGTGCCTCCGCGCGAACGCCGCCCGGAACGTACAGGTCGAGTAGCGCGGTCACCACGTCCTCCGGCCTGGTTGCTTTTTCTTCTTCGATCACGCGTGCCGGGTCGAACGCCTTCGGCGGCGGCACATCGACCGACACGACGAACGCTTGCTGATCCGGCGGTGGCAACCACACCACGCCCGTCACGAGTTCCGAAGCAAAGTTGTTGCGTTCGAGCACGGTCGCGGTGTTCAACCACGTTCGTCCGCCCGGCCAACCCTTCACGTTCGGCGGAGCGAACAGCGTCTGACCCATCCCGGTCAGCCACCTCACTAACGACTGATGCGCCAGCGGTCGCGAATGCGGATCGCTCAAGTCGTATCGCCGGTACGTCGCGAGTACCGCCCCGAGCGCGTACTCGATGGGACTCTTGATCCGCTTGCGGAACGCGTGATCGGAGTAGAAGTGACGCGACGCCAGCATCGACTTCACGAGTGCCGCGACATCGTACTCGCTCTTGCGGAACTGATCGCACAGCGGCTCGAGGAGCGCAGCCGGAGGGTCGATTTCGCTGACGAAGAACGTGTAGAGTTTACGTACCAAAAACCGCGCGCAGGCCGGCTGTTCGAGGACGATCTTTACGATGTCGTCACCCTTCCATGCGCCCGTCTTCCCAAGCACGGTCTTGTTGTCGGGGTCGTGTTGCGCCTCGTTGAACCGGAAGCCGGTACCGTCGGTGTGCCAGCCGGTGAACGCGCGAGCCGCTTCGCGCACGTCCTTCTCGGTGTAGTTGCCGACGCCGAGACTGAACAACTCCATCAACTCGCGAGCGTAGTTCTCGTTCGCCTTCCCCTTCACGTTGCTGTTGGAGTCGAGCCACACCAGCATCGCCCCGTCGCGCGTGGCGTCTTGCAACAACGGGCCGAACGTGCCCAGCGCGTGTTCGCGGAAGAGTATGTTCTGGCGGTACATCAGGTTCGGGTCGCGCACCTTTACGATGCTGGTGGCGAAGTGGTTGTGCCAGAACAGCGCCATCTTCTCGCGCAGCGGATGCCCGCCTTGCAGCATGCAGTAGAGCCACCACCCGCGAAGTTGCGTGCCCTCGGCGTCGCGCGTCGCAGCCACACGCCCCACGTCGTTAAGCGTGGACACCATCTCCGCCGCTTTGGGCTGCCCCTTCAGGAGCAAATCGAGCGTGTTAGGGAACCCGTCCTTCACAGCGCGCGAGAGTCCCTCGCTACTCGCGCCGAAGGCCGCCCGTCGGTAGAGGTGCGCGGCCCACTTGCGGTCCCACGGTTCCGCCGCAGACGGTTTCCACGGCTTCCACACTTCGACCGGGTCGAGTTTGTTCAGCGGGATCGGTGCTGCCATTCGACACCTCCAGGAACCAACTCCGGACCAGGGTCTCACGACCCTGGCTACAAGATAGGCGCCCTTCCAGGGCTTAAAACAACAGCATCTTTCTGTCTTGGTCTTCAGCCCCGGATGGGGCGACTGTTCGTAGCCAGGGTCGTGAGACCCTGGTCTTGAGCGTCCACGCACTTTCACTTCGCGAGCGTGATCTCGTAACCGCCGACCCGCACGGTGGCGCCGGTCACTTCATAGCCAAACGGCTTGTTCGTAACCGGGTCCGCCGGGACTGGAACACCAACGTCGTCGGGTTTGTTGGGGAACTTCCCGTGTTTGGCCGCGTACATGCGGAGTACCTCGACGTGCCGGAGGAGGGCGATCCGTTGCTCGATCCGAGTTTGCGCGAGTCGGGCCGCCCCAACACGCGGCACCAACTCCGCGAACAGCCCGTCGGCGGCGCCATTTTCGCGAGGCAACACATCAATCTCCCACGCCTTCACACCAAGAAGACGATGCTCCGCGTCGCGACGCTCTTCGTACTCGCGCTTGTCGTCCAGCAACACGACCTGAACCGGCGTGAACCGCGCGACAGCGTCCTTTCCAAGCCCCGCGTCGATCAGCCGGAGGCGCGCGGCCCGAACACCGTCCGTGTCCTTCGTTCGTGCCGTGAATACCGCGCGCAGGTTCCGCGGTGGGAGCCCGGCCTGTTCGCGAATGTAACCTGCGCGCCCGGACAGCCGCCCCACGATCTCCTCGACCTCCGCGTCCGTCATCGCAGCGTCATCGCGGAACGCGCGGAGTTCGGTGTCCACGAGGGCGCGGTCACCTTGCACGCCCTTACGCAACTCGACCAGCGGGCACGGCAGATCGGTCAGTGCCCAGTATAAATTCGGCGCGCCCGGTTGTTGAATCATTTCCCAGAGCGTATCGAGCGCCAGGTCCGCGATCCTGAGGCCAACGCAACTCGCGGCCATCGCGGGGTAGTCGCCGAGGTGCCGCGCCAGACCGAACATCGTCTTCGCGGTACGTAGGGCGCTGTCGAAATCGCCGCGTGAGACTTCGCCTCGGAACCTAATCTGAAGCGAAAGCGCGAGCAGGTGCAGCGGGGCGAGTTCGGGCAACCGCAGGTCCGGGCCTTCGGTCTGCACGCGATCGAGTACCTGCCAGTCGCAGGTGTCGAGCCGCGCACCCCAATCCGCTTGCGTGAGCGCCGACCCGCCGTAGTTCTGAAGCGGCTCCCGCGCCAACTCCTTCAGCGTCATCGACTGGTATCGCGTGCGTTGAGCAATCCCCTCTTTGCGGAAGAAGAAGTTCTGCTGCTCCATGAAGCACCGGAGGTACCACTGGGCCGCGTTCCCGGCTTTCAATTCCCGCACCTCGGGCAAAAGTTGGTACTTGAGCGCGAGCTTCGGTGCGGCCATCGGCTGCACGGTCACGCGTACGGTCGGCCCCGCGACGGGAGCGGCCAGCGCCGCGGCGGCGAGAAGAATAGCGGTCATCGCGAATGGGTTCCCTGTGTCTTGTAAGGTGGGTCAAGGCTTTGCGCAGGCCCACCAGCGCTGAGCTACAGTAATGAGGTTTATCGTTCTGGTATCGCCGTGGTGGGCCTGCGCAAAGCCTTGACCTACCCTACAAGAACGTCACTTGCGAATGATGATCTCGTAATGCAGATAGTACGCGGCGCTCTTTTCGTTCTCGTTCGGTGGGTTACCGCGAAGGTGGCCGACGCCATCGACCAGTTCGTAGCGGAACGGCTTGCCGGAGAACGGATCGACCGGCAGCGGCACCGCGACCTCGGACAGTTTCGCGGGCAGTTTGCCGCCGTGGTCCGCGGCGTACAGGCGCAGCGCCTCAACGTGCCGCAACAGCGCGATGCGCTGCTCCAAACGACCCTGCGCCCGGCGCACCCGGTCAAGTGCCGGCAGAAGGCTATCGACGATCGGCCGGCCCTTCGGCGGCTTCAACTTGTCGAGGCGTGCGATCGCCTCCCACGTCGGTAGGTGAACCAGTTTCATCGCCTCGTCGCGCTGAATCTCGTACTCCAGTTTCTCATCGAGTAGAAGCACCTGATACGGCGAGAACAGTTCGAGCCGTGCCGCCGGGACCCCGTTCTCGATCAGGCGCCGGCGCGCGGTCTCCATGTGTTTCTCGTCCTTCGCCCGTTCCGAGAGCCACGCGATGACCTTGTTGTCTCTGCGATCGAGTTGCTGGATGTACGTAATCATCTTCTTGAGTTGTGCGGTCGTCATCGGGTTCTTGTCGTCCAGGCCGCGCAATTCCGCCTGGATCAAGAGCCGCTCGCCCTCCATGCCCTTGTCGAGTGCGACGAACGGATGTGGCAAGGCCGTGAGCGCCCAGTAGAAGTTGGGACACCCGGGTTGGCCTAACATCTCCTCGAACGGGAGTATGGCGACCTGCGCGATGGCGATCGCGACCAGATCGCCGATGAGTGTGGGGTGATCGGCCATGTGCCGCGAGAGGCTGAACATGGTTTGCGCCGTAATCACCGCGTCGTCAAACCGGCGGAGCGCGATTTCGTCGCGGAACCGCGATTGCAGTTCGCTCGCGAGTTGCCGCATCTTCTGAAGGTCCGGGAGCAGCAGCCCGATGCCGTCGGTCTTGAGCTTCGGCAGAATCTGCCAGTCGGGTTTGTCCATCCGCGCTGCGCGGTCCACCTGCTTGAGCGCGAGCCGACTGAACGGCGCATTCGTACCCGTCGACTCCTGATCGATGACGCACTTGAGGTAGTTCGGGATCGGGTTCCCCAGCGCCATGTCCTTCAGGTCGGGGAGCAAGAGGTATCGTAGCGCCGGTTTCGGTGCGGGCGTGGCGTCCACGGTGAGCCGGATCACCGTTTCCGGTTGCGTGGGTGGCGATGCGACCGCGGTCGCGATCAGCACCGCACACGAGACGAGCGTTTCGGTCACAACAGTCCTCCACCGAACAACAACGGCTTCTGCAAGAGCTTATCACCCGGAGAGACGACAGCGGAAGCTATGAATTTCGCGGAAATGTAGATTCGAGCGATTGGCGGTGGGTATCGCGCCGGCCGGGGTACGGCGAGTTGCAACGGCCCGCCAGAGCCGGCGCGAACCGCGCCGCGCTCACTCCCGACTGGCGGCAGAGCGAAACCGGCTGAGACGCGATCATGGCGAGCGCCGCGTCAGGCACGCGGGCGTCGAGGTCTGAATCTGCGTGATGAGTCGGTCGGCTCGTTCGCCGTAGCTCGTTGCGTCGAGCCGTGAGGCATTGCGAAGGTGATCGATCGCGAAACTGGGGCGCCCGCCGTTGTGGTAGTGCTGCCCGAGTTGGAAGTGGAAGTACGCTGCGCGGTCCGGGAGTGCTTCGAGGCCGCGCTTCAACACGCGCTCCGCGTCGGCCGGGCGCCGGTCCCCGCGAGCGTTGAACACCAACCCTTCGAGCGCCATGAAACTCCTGTCGCGGGCCACAGACTTAGTCGCGGCGAGCGGCAAGAACTTCTCCAACACGCGCGAATACAGTTCGTCGCTCTCGGTCCGCCGCTCTTGATCGCGGTAAACCGTCGCGAGCAGCAGCGCCGGAGTGTCTTCCGCCGCGAGCGGGCGGAGCAGTTCCACCGCCTCGTCGAGCCGGTCGAGTTGAATCATCAGGACCGCGCGGTCAAGCCGGACCGCGGGTGGAGCGCTCGCGGAGAGAGGGCGGTCCCTGGCCTGTTTGAGTCGCGGGATCACGGCTGTGTAACTCTTCCGTACCTCAGCGGGCGACTTCTTCCCGATCGGCCGGTCGCTCCCAAGTTCGACCAGACCCGTGAGTACCGCGTCCGCTCGAACGACGCGCTCACGCCCAATCAAGTCGCTGGCCTGTTCGGTGCGCGCCAGCCCGGCAGCATCGGCGTACAGACCACACGGCAGGACCGCGAACCCGATGCCCAGCCCGAACAGCATGCCGGGTCGTGGGACCGTGACCGCCGGGTGGTGGTGCAGATCGCGTGGCACGCCGGCGAGTTGTTCCCACGGATCGGGTTCGTCGTCACCAACCTGAAATGGCGATCGCGGCGCGTGGTCCGCTTTTACAACAAGCGTGGCACGGCGGAGCAGTGGATCAAGGAAGGCAAGAATGCGGTGAACTGGACCAAGTTGTCGTGCCGCCGGTTCCGGAACAACGCGGCCCGGTTGCAGTTGTTCGCCTTGGCCTACAACCTGGCCAATTTCGTGCGGCAGTTGGCGCTCCCGAAGCCGATCCGGCACTGGAGCCTGACGACGCTGCGTGAGAAGCTCGTCAAGATCGGGGCCAAGGTCGTGTCGCACTCGAAGTACGTGATCTTCCAGTTGGCGGAGGTCGCGGTGCCGCGGACGTTGTTCGCGGCAATCCTGACCCGGATCGGGCGGTTGCGGCGTGCGTGCGACTCGGGGTGAGGTGGCCGCGGTTGCGAAATAGATCCGTCCCTCGTGGTCGATCAACGTCGCCAGGTGGCCGCAGCACGCCTGTTGCGCCGTTTTCGACGTATCCGGCGCCGAAAAGCGCGCGGAGCAGTGATTGCGGGAACCGTTCAACTAGAGTTGGGACATCATCCGGGTGGAGGGGCTTGCGCTGTGGACTTGTAACTCAGCCGCCCTCGGCTGAGTTCGCGTCTTTCTCCCCGATGAGTTCGCGTAGCTTTTTGGCGATGGGTGAGAGCTTCATGGTTCCGAAGGAACCTTCCTGGCGTTGAGCCTTTGCCAACAG
>CAMDQN010000090.1 GCA_945905925.1 Singulisphaera sp. GP187 | reverse complement strand
CCCCACGACGGTGGCGCGGGTCCGTGAGGCGCTGAAACGCCGCCAACAGCGAGGCGGATGCAACGGGTGTCATCGGAGTCCTTCCAGGGAAAGTAACTCGCAGCCCGTCAACACATTAACCGCCATTCCCGACTTTGCAATCGTCCTGGAAACGCGCTGGCGTCGGGGGCATTCCGATGATAAAGTAGATGTGTTGGACCCGCCTGCTTTCCGCTTCCGCTACAGAGCCTCACATGCCCGCCAATCGAATCGGTTGCGAAGAATTCCGCCGCACGCTGGCACAACCCAATCGGCGCGCGTTCGTGAAGGCCGGTGCGTTGAGCGCCGGTGCCCTCACGCTCGACGGGTTGTTCCGCGCTGAGGCTCGCGCGAAGGACGCGATTCCCACTTCGCAAACCAAGATTAACAACGTCATCCTGCTTTGGATGCGCGGCGGGCCGAGCCATCACGACATGTGGGATCCGAAGCCGGACGCCCCCGCGGAAGTAAAGGGCGAGTTCGGCGTTATCGACACGAACGTGGCCGGTATCCGCCTTTCCGACATGCTGCCGATGTCCGCGAAGATGATGGACAAGTGGTCGATCGTCCGCAGTCTGCACCACCACGACGCGGGTCACAGTGCCGGCGATCAGATTTGCTTTACGGGCTACAATTCCGGCCCGAATCCGGACACGAACATCCACCCGTCGGTCGGCTCGGTCGTGTCGAAGCAACTTGGCCACCTCTCGACGCAGATGCCGCCCTACGTGATGATCCCGCGAATGCTCCCGGGCGCCGGCTCCGCGTATCTAGGCGTGGCGCACAAGCCGTTCGAGACCGGCACCGACCCCGCGACACCGGGTCCGTTCAAGTTGCCGAACTTCAACCTCGCCGAAGGCGTGACCTACGACCAGGTTGACGACCGCAAGGGGTTGCTCAAGAAGTTCGACACGCTCCGCCGCGACGCCGACAAGACCGGGCAAGTGGACGCGGCCGACAAGTTCCAAACGCGCGCGTGGGACATCCTCACGTCGCCGACCGCGCGCGACGCGTTCGATTTGGACAACGAGCCGTCGAAGGTTCGCGAGCGTTACGGCTTCATGCCCGCGTTCGACCCGAAGGCCGCGGACCGGTGCGGCGCGCCCAACTGGGCGCAGCGGATGCTGCTCGCGCGCCGGCTGGTCGAAGCCGGCACGCGAATCGTCACGGTCGATCTGCGCTGGTGGGACACGCACGTGAAAGGCTTCGAGTCGCTGAAGCTCGGGTTCCTGCCGCGCTGGGACCGTGCGTACACCGCGCTGATCGAAGACTTGGAGAACCGCGGCCTACTCGAATCGACGCTGGTGGTCGCGTGGGGCGAGTTCGGTCGCACGCCGAAGGTAAACGCGCAAGCCGGACGCGACCACTACCCGAACGTGTTCAGTGCGGCGCTCGCGGGTGGTCCGGTGAAGGGCGGTCGCGTGGTGGGCGAGTCCGACAGCAACGGCGCCTTCCCGAAGGCGAACCCGAAGACGCCGCAGGACGTGCTCGCGACCATCTACCGGCATCTCGGTGTGGACACCGAAGCGTCGTACTTGAACAACGGCCGCCCCATTCAGGTGCTGCCGAGCGGCAAGCCGATTGAAGAATTGTGCTAGTTTGAAGGCGAGCGGGGGCGTAAGCCCCCTGATGCTTCGCAGCGCAGTAAGTTGTGCGAAGCATCAGGGGGCTTACGCCCCCGCTCGCCAGTTCGGGTTGATTTCCCTTCTTCAACCCGCGAACATTCCCGCATGCTCTTCGAGTCCACACACGTTCGCGTAACGGCCGAGTATGGCGTTGCGACGCTCTGGCTCGCGTTCCCCGGCGACCCGGTGAACGCTCTCGATGCGCCGCGCCTGAAGGAACTCGATTCCGCTCTCGCCGCTGTCGAGAGCAACGTCTTCATCAACGCGCTGGTGGCTCGGTCCGCGAAGCCGTTCGGCTTCTGCGCTGGATTGCACCCCAACGTTGTGCGTGTCACCGATCGCGCCGCGTTCGCGCATCGTGGCCAGCGAGTCTTCTCGCGCCTGAGCAACCTTCCGCTTACGACTGTCGCGTTCATCGATGGCCCGTGTCTCGGCGTGGGCTTTGAACTGGCTCTCGCGTGCGATCACCGCTTGTGTGTCGCGACACCGACCACGCACCTCGGTTTCCCGGATCGCTTCGCGTGCTTCGGCGGAAGCAATCGGTTGCGGAAGTTGATGGGTAAGAGCGCCAGCGCGTTCATCGAATCGGGTCGCACACTCTCCGGCCGCGAAGCACGCGATCTTGGTTTGGTGGACCGCGCGTTCTGCGCGCGCCGCGCGAAGATCGAACTCCGCACCTTCCTCGACGAACTCGAACGCAACCCGCGAGTGCCGCACCGCACACCGGACGAAACCGGCTTCGCGCAAGAACGCCGAAAGTTCGCGCGAATAGAATTGAGTGGCACCGGTTTCCAGACCGGTGTTTCGCTCGACACTGATACCTTGCTCGCACGCGGATTCATCACGCCGCTCGAAGCGGAGCAAGCCCTCGCTCGTATCGGCACGACGCCACCCGCCGCAATCACAGAAGAACCTGCACTCACCATCCGCCGGGTCGCGTGACATGGACGAACCCGCACCCACACCGAAGTTACCGCCGGCACGCGAACGCGTCGGGCCAATCAACGCGTGCCTCGCTGCGCTGTACCCGGAGTTCGAGGGCCTGAATCACAACGGGCCGTTTCAACTGCTCGTCGCGGTCATCCTCTCAGCGCAATGCACCGACAAGCGGGTGAACACGATCACGCCGGCGCTGTTCGCGCGGTTCCCGACCGCACGCGACATCGCCGAATGCGACATCGCGGAACTGGAACAACTCATCAAGCCGAGCGGGTTCTACAAGAATAAAGCGAAGAACATTCGCGCGTGCTGCGTGGGAATGGTAACGCGCTTCGGTGGCGAAGTGCCGGGCACGCTCGACGACCTCGTGACGCTTCCCGGCATCGGCCGCAAGACCGCGAACGTGATCCTCGGGCACGCGTTCGAGACGCCCGGTGTCACGGTGGACACGCACGTCGGCCGGCTCGCACGCCGGCTCGGTCTCACGCGCCACCGCAACCCGGTGAAGGTCGAATTCGCGCTGTTGGAAATCGTCCCGCAGGAAGAACGCTTGCACTTCAGCGGTCGGCTGATCATGCACGGGCGCAAGGTGTGTCTGGCGCGCAAACCGCGGTGCGAAACGTGCGCGATCGCGGACCTGTGCCCGAAGATCGGCGTGAAAGGACTCGCGGCCAAGCGCCGCCGCAAGGGTCGCAAGTCTGCAAGTCCCAAGTCCGCAAGTCAAAAAACCGTCTCGAAGACTCGTCGCTCCGCCGATTGATCGCGAGTACATTGACGGCATTCCGCCGTTCTTCGACTTGGGACTTGCAGACATGGGACTTGAGACTTCTTCGTTGCTAGAGCGCTTCCTGCGCTACGTCCGCATCGACACCAAAGCGGACGAGAAATCTACCAAGTATCCGAGTTCGCCGGGGCAACTCGTGCTCAGCGCGATGCTTCGCGACGAACTCCTCGCGCTCGGTATCAAAGACGCAATCCAAAACGAACACGGTTTGGTGTTCGCAACCGTGCCCGGCAACGTGCCCGGTGCGCCGACGATCGCGTTCAACGCACACGTTGACACCAACCCGGAGAACAGCGGCAAGGACGTGAACCCGCAGGTGATTCGCGACTACAAAGGCGGCGACCTCGTGTTGCCGAAAGACACCACAAAGGTGATTCGCGTAACTGAGAATCCAGAGCTTAACGGCCTGATCGGGAAGACGATCATCACGACGGACGGCACCACGCTCCTCGGTGCCGACGACAAGGCCGGGCTGTCGGTGATCATGGAAGCCGCGCGCATCATGATGGAGTACCCGAGCATCCCACATGGGCCGGTAAGAATCGTCTTCACGTGCGACGAGGAAATCGGGTTCGGCGTGAAACACCTCGAACCGGCGCAAATCGGTGCGGTGGTCGCGTACACGCTGGACGGCGCGGCGTCGGGCGAGATCGAAGACGAAACGTTTTCCGCGGACGCGGCGACGGTCACGATCACCGGCGTGAACATTCACCCTTCAATTGGGAAGGGCCGGATGGTAAACGCGGTGCGCCTCGCGGCGATGTTTCTGGATCACCTGCCGCAGCGCACGATGAGTCCCGAAACGACCGACGGCCGCGACGGGTTCCTGCACCCGCTGACGATCGAGGGCGGCACCGGGCAGGTGAAGATCGGTTTCCTGTTGCGCGACTTCGATACGGCCCAACTCGCGGTTCAGGCGGAGTTGCTTCGCGAGATCGCGCGCCAGGTGGAACGCGAGTACCCGAAGGCAAAGGTCGAGGTCGATGTGCGGAAGCAGTACCGCAACATGCGGGACGGGATCGCGAAGTTACCGGAGGCGATCACGCACGCGGCGACGGCGACGCGGCGCGCCGGGATGGAGCCGAAGCACAAGATCATCCGCGGCGGCACCGACGGTTCGCAGCTCACGGAGAAGGGCCTGCCCACTCCCAATCTCTCAACTGGCGAACACAACCCGCACTCACCACTCGAATGGACGTGTCTCGAAGAGATGGAAGCCGCGGTTCGCGTGGTGCTGGAGCTTTGCCAGGTCTGGGCCGGAAAGTGAATGTCTCGGATCCACGCCCGCCGGTCTGTTGCTCCGGCGGGCGCTGGATCGATCACCAGTCGCCGGCGAACACTTCGCCGCCCTGTGAAGTGCTGACCGCACGCCACGTGGCCACGCTGATCGAGTTGGAGACGAACCGGACGCTGCCATCGCACATCGTCACGGCCACACCGCCGGTGTGCCGGCTACGGGCGACCTGCATGCGCGGCCGCGTGGCCGTCGAGGTGGTGGTACACGGGGCGTTTGGCGGGGTGGCGTTGCACGCGGCCCCCGTCATCACGTCCGGGTCGATGCTGTTCGGCAGACTGTACGCGGTGAACCCGGCGCCACCGCCCCACCAGGAGAACCCGCGGTAGTCGCCCCCGCCTCGCCCCTGATTGACCTCGGACGCCATCAGCGTGTTGCTCGTTCCGTCGGTGATGTCAGTCATCTTCCGCTGTCGCCCACACAACCCCGTCGCCGGGTTCCCGGTCGTGTAGGCCACCGGCGACGAGTCGCCACCAGCGGCCACCGTCGCCGGGTCTTCGTACCACCCGAACGGGGCGCCACCAAACGTCGTGCAGGTGGTGCTGGTGACCGATCCGCCAGTGCAGTTAATCGGGATGGACACCTGATAGAAGCTCGTGTTCCCGGCGTTCAGCACGTAGTTGTTGGTCGTGATGGTGCCGATTACCCCCGGTACGTCGCTCGGGCAGGTGAACGTCGCCATGCGCGTACTGGAAACGGTCAAGTTCGTGCCGGCGTTGTACCGCGGCCCAGTGGGCGGCAGCGCTCCGGCGTCCAGTCCGCCGAAGTTCGTGTACAGATTGAAGGCGCCGTGTTGCTCGATGTACGGCAGGATCGGCACCTGCCAGGTGCCCCAACAGCAACCCGTCCGGCTGATGCCGGGCAGGAACGTGCCGTTAGCATTCTCGTAGGCCATGTTCCCTAGCGAGATCTGCTTGAGGTTGTTCTGGCACTTCATGCGGGCAGCGGACTCGCGCACCTTCTGCACTGCCGGCAGTAACAGCCCGATCAGGATCGCGATGATGGCGATCACGACGAGCAACTCGATCAACGTGAATCCGCGGCCGAGCGGGCCGCGACCGTGCGAACTGGGATGGGTGTTGAGATGCACACGCCCCTCCTTACGGGATAATGAAACGTCCGAAACCCCCCGCGGCGAGTCGCGGGGAAGGCGACTTAGGGAATCTCGAACTCGAACCGGTTGGGTCCGGTCTTGACGATCTCCCGTTCCTGTTTGGAATCCACGTTCCAGTCGGCCGGGATCAGTTCCTTGGAGATGATGTTGGTGCCGCCACTGGGGCCGGGCGGCTGGTCAGGGTTAACTGGGTTGACCGCGGTCTTGCCGTCGCCGGCCGACACGCGAATCATGTACCGGCCCGGCACAAGGCCGTTCGGTTTGGGGATGGTGAACTCTCCCGCGGTCAGCATCACGGTCGCGCGGGTCGGTTGGCCGTCGAGCGGCTCGAACGAAACCGTCCCGTCCGCGAGCGACTTGCCCTTGAGTTTCACCGTGCCGGAGACTTCCATCCGACCGCCGAGCGGGTCGGAACAACCCACCAACAAAGTGGTGAGGGTGACGAGAACGGTCAGGCCGCGAAAAGAGGACATAAACAACCCCAACATGATCGATGGGTGTGGGTTGCGAGGAGATTAAGAGAGATTGTTGTGTGAATGACAGATGAGAGCAAGCGCAAAGAACTGAAAATTGCCGGGCCGAAGTGTGCGGAGTGGTGTTGGCACGCGTTATCCCGCGAACACCCGCACTTCGATGAGCGCTTGCGTCGCGAGTTCGGCCATGTGCTTCGAGCCTTTGCTCGCTTCAAAGTCCGGGTGGAATACCAACACCAACCCCGCGCCGCTCGCGAGCATCCGTTCGTTCAGACCCTTCCACGCTTCCCGCTTGTAGCGGGCGCGGTCCGCGGCGTTCTTCGCCATCGGTTCCACCGCGAACCCGAGTTCGACCGCGATTGCGCCCGCGAGCGCGTCGGCGCCCGCGCAGTCGCCGTGAATCACGGTCGTGCCCGCCGGCAGTTTCGAGAGTTCGCGGCGGACCGCGTCCGCGTCGGACCACGCCACCGCGCCCGCGACGATCACGCGCATGCTGTCTCCAAGAGGGATCACTTCTTCTTGAGAATCATCAGCAGCGTCGGATTTTCTTTCGTGCTCTTGAACTCCTTCGGACGGTCCGCGGGCTTGTCGGAGATGGTCGCGCAAATCGTGAGCGTGTCCCCTTCGAGTTTGCAGATGCCGTACATCGTTTCGGCCTTGCCGTCCTTCTCCGAGGTAAGGTTGATCTCGTTGGGGGTCTTTGTCTTGTCGATCTTGTAGGTCAGCGGGTCTTCCTTGCCGTTCTTTGTGGCGATCAACTTGTCGGCGGTTGCCGTGATCGTCCGTTCCGCGTCGCTCTTTTTCGCGATTTCGGTGTCGGGAATACCGGCGAATTCGATCGAGACCAGCGTCCAACCGCCTTCGATACCGGCCGCCGCGGCGGGGCCGCTTGGCCCAGTCGCGCTGGGGGTCTTGCCGCACCCGGCCGCGAGCGCGAACACCGCAACCGCCAAGCCAAGACCAAAAGTACGACGCATGATCCGGTTCCTCGCGTGTGACTTCGCCTGGCGCGGGAGGCGCCAGTCATGGGACAGGGTAACCGTTTCGGGAGGAGATTCTAGCCACAGAGTTCGGCTGGATGGGGAATTGGAAGGCAACCGGGACTGGTGTCAGCCGCCGGCGAAGAGTGCGATGAGCGCCACAGGAGTCGTCGCGACCGACGAACGTGATCGCAGATTAATGTCCGTCCCGACCGGACCGACAACCTTTCACGTCCGAACGGTTGGCACGATCGGGACAGAATTTCCCCACCGAAACCGCAATTCGCGAACGTGTCCTAGAGTTCGGCACCTCGGAATCCGATCGGGCTGCCCCGGCGCCCGATTCAGGTACAAGTTGAATTCGCCCACCGCTTGTTGGAGACCGTCTACCGTGAACTCAGACCCTCGTTCCTCGTCGCGGGCCGGTTCGCTTGCCGCCGACGTGATTCGCACGCCCAGCTGGATCACGACGATGCTCGTGCTGGTCGCGGTGCTGACGTTCGTTTACGCAGGGCTGCTCCAGTACTCCTTCACGCAGTGGCTCAAACCGGACTACTCGCACGGGTTCCTGGTGCCGGTCTTCGCGGCATATCTAGCATGGCACTGGCGGGGCTCGGCACCCACTCGGGTCCGGTGGCCGGAGCCGTGGGGTTTGGCGTTCATCGGTGGCGGGATCGTTCTGTTCGTCGTCGCGGGGAAGTTCAACATCGGGAAAGAGTGGCTCCAGGGGCTTTCGCTGGTGCTGAACCTGAGCGGTGCGGCGCTGCTCCTCGGCGGGTGGAATGCGCTGCGGTGGTTGTGGCCGGCGCTGGCGTTCCTGATGTTCATGTTCCCGCTGCCGGCGCGAGTGGAGGTCACGCTCGGCTGGCAACTCCAGAAGGTCGCTTCCATCGCCTCGGAGTTCCTGCTCCAGACGATCGGATATCCGACGTACCGCGAAGGGATCGTTCTGCATGTCAAGGATCACGTGCTGCGGGTCGAAGAGGCGTGCAGCGGGTTGAGCATGTTGCTCACATTCGCCGCGCTCGCGACCGGCATGGCAATGCTGGTGAAGCGCCCGTGGCTGGACCGGACCATCATCCTGGTGTCGGCGGTGCCGGTCGCGGTGTTCTCGAACGTGCTGCGGATCGTGCTGACGGGCGTGTTATACAACGAGGCCGGGAAAGAACTCGGCGACCACGTGTTCCACGATTTCGCCGGGTGGATGATGATGCCGCTGGCGCTGGCCACCCTGTGGGGCGAATTGAAACTGCTCGACTGGGTGTTCGTGGACACTGGCGGGAAGGCGAGCCGTGAAGAAATGCACAAGGCGACCACGAAGCCGGCGCACCTGATCATGACCGCGCTGCCGCCGAAGCGAGGCGGCAGCGCGCCGCCCGCAGCACAGCCCTCGAAGTCGCTCCCCACGCCCAGGTCCTAACCCAATCCCAAGGAGGCGCCGCGTTGAATTCCAGACGCCGTGCATTCGCGTGGGCCGTGGCCGGCGTGGTTGCGTTCGTCGTGTACGGCAGCCTCGTGCCGTTCCAGTTCGGACCGCGCACGAACAGTTTCGACCGCGTCCTGATCGACGGTGTGAAGATCACATCGCGGTCCGACGCCGTCGCGAACGTGATGCTCGGCGTTCCGCTCGGGTTCGCCCTCCTCGGTTTGCTCTGTGTCGATCGAAACCTGCCGCGCTCGAAAGCAGTCAGACTCGGGTTGCTCCTGCTTCCGGCGTGCGTGCTGTTCTCCGTGGCCGTCGAGTACGCCCAACTCTACACGGTCACGCGCACCTGCTCGGCGTCGGACATCGCGGCGCAGGGTTTTGGCGCGCTCGCGGGAATGGCAATGTGGGTGCTGTTCGGCCAGAGGGTCACGGACCGCGCGCGGGCCGTGTGGGAGCGGGCCGACGTAAACGCAGTCGGGCGCCTGCTGATCGCGTACCTCGCGCTGCTCGCGTTTATTCAGACGCTTCCGTTCGACGCGAGCGTAAGCCCGGCGGATCTCTACCGCAAGTTCCGCGACACAGTGCGGTACGTGCCGTTTCGCGAGTTCGACGGACTCAACGACGCGGACCGGTGGAAGCTAATCGCGAAACTGGCGAAGTTGGTGGGTCTGTGTTTCCCGGTCGGATTGCTCGCGTCCCGATTGAAAGGGCGCATCGAGACGTGGAGCATTGTCCGCGTCGCACTCGCGTCCGTGGCACTTGGCGTGTGCCTCGAATCGCTGCAACTGATGGTGAAATCGCGCACGCCAATCGCAACGGACGCACTCGTCGGCGCGCTGGCCGCGATGGGCGGTTGGTACGCGGGTCGCGTTCACCACGAAGGTTTGGCGCTGCCGTTCGTGGCGAGTTGGCTCGTCGTGTGGTTCGCGGGGATGACGCCCGTGACGCAAGCACCGCCCGGCTCGGTGCGGTTACCGGAACCGCGGTCGTTCGACTGGGTGCCGGGGCTTCCGCTCGAAAGCGGCGACCCGCTCTTCACGCTCGAAGAGATGCTCACAAAACTGGTGCTATTCGGGCTGCTCGGCGTGCTGGTGGCCGCGTGGCGCCTGCCACCGCGCACGCGGCGCTCACCGCCAGGTTCGGTGCCGGTGGCCGTGGCCGTCGCTGCGGTGCTGGGGCTGGCCGTGTCGGGGTTCTTCGAGAGCGGGCAGCGGTGGTACGATTCGCACACGCCCTGCATCACCGACGTGCTGCTCGGCTGCTCCGGCGCGGTGTTCGGGGTGATCGTTTCCGGTCTGGCTCGCGCGCGGCGCGTTTTAATGGTCTCCGTTTAGCCGCAACCCCGGAGGGGGTGCGCGGGCGCTCGTTGATCGCGTGTGCTAAGAGAGGGTATGGTGATCTCCGACGCGAAACCCGACGCCGCGCGCACCGACGCAACCGCGACCCCGCCCCCGGTGAAGACGCCGACCGCGATTCCGCTCACGCCTCAATTCGAACCACCGCCCACAGTACTCGAACCGCAGAGCGGCTGGGCGCTGCCCGACCTGCGCGAACTCTGGCGGTATCGCGAACTGCTCTTCTTCCTCGCGCTGCGCGACATCAAGGTTCGGTACAAGCAAACGGTTCTCGGCCTCGGCTGGGCGGTGGCGCAACCGCTCGCGACGATGGCCGTGTTCGCACTGTTCCTCGGTCGCATGGGCGGTCTCGGCGCGAACGTCGAACACTACCCGCTGTTCGTGTTCGCGGGCATGGTCGCGTGGACATTCTTCGGCAACACCGTGACGGCCGCAGCCACCAGCGTCGTCGCGAACGAGCGGCTGGTTACGAAGATCTACTTCCCGCGACTCATCATCCCGCTTAGCACAGTCGGCGTCGGCGTATTTGACCTCGTCATTGCGTCGGCGCTGCTCGCGGTAATGGCCCTGGCGTTCGGTGTGGTGCCGGGGTGGTCGGTGCTGTTGCTGCCACTGGTGGTGCTGATACTCGCGGTCGCGGCGTCCGGGTTCGGTGTGCTGCTCGCCGCGCTGATCGTGTCACAACGGGACTTCAAGTACGTGCTGACATTCGGCGTGCAGTTGTGGATGTTCGCGACCCCGAGCCTGTATCTGCCGGCCGAATCGCTCGGGCCGGTCGCGCAAACGTACCTGCCACTGAACCCGGCTTACGGGCTGGTGCTGGCGTTCCGGCAGGCGGCTATTGGTGGGCCGTTCGACTGGTACGCGTTCGGCGTGTCGTCGGCCGTGGGCGCGGCGGTCGCGGTTGTGGGGATGTTCTACTTCCGTCGCGTCGAGCGCACGTTCGCGGACACGATTTGAGAGGCACGATGCACCCGGCGATCCGCGTTCAACACCTGACGAAGCAGTACCGGCTGGGGACGCGCGCTCGCGGCGGGCTGAACCTGACGGAGCGGCTCGCGCGCGTCTTCCGGCGCGCACCGACACCCGCGGCCGACTTCCGCGCGCTCGACGACGTGTCGTTCGACGTACACCGCGGCGAGGCGGTCGGCGTCATCGGGCGGAACGGGGCCGGCAAGAGCACGCTGCTAAAGGTGCTGTCGCGAATCGTCGAACCGAGTGGCGGGCGCGTCGAACTGCGTGGCCGCGTTGGGAGCCTGCTCGAAGTCGGCACCGGCTTCCACCCCGAACTGACCGGGCGCGAAAATGTCTACCTGAGCGGCAGCGTACTCGGCATGAGCCGCCGCGAGATCACGCGCGGCTTCGACGCGATCGTGAACTTCGCGGGTGGCGAACAGTTCCTCGACACGCCGGTGAAGCGCTATTCGAGCGGCATGTACGTGCGGCTCGCGTTCGCGATCGCGGCGCACCTGGAGCCTGAAATCCTGATCGTGGACGAGGTGCTCGCGGTCGGCGACGCGGCGTTCCAGAAGCGGTGCCTGGACCGGATGGCGGAACTTGCTCAGAGCGGGCGCACCATCCTGTTCGTTAGCCACAACATGCAGTTGATCCCGCTGCTGTGCAAGCGGGCGGTACAGCTCGAACGTGGACGGGTCGTGCGCACAGGCGACGCGGGCACCGTTACAGCGGCGTATCTGAACGACCTGCTGGCCGACGCGAAGTCCGGCGACCTTCGCGACAAGCCGCGCACCGGCGACGGCCGCGCGAGGTTCGTTCGCGCGTGGCTCGCTGACGACGCGGGACGCCCGCTGGCGCATTTTGTTTCGGGCGCCGACTTCACAGTGCGCGTGGAGATTGAGTCCTCGGTCGCGGCTCCTAATGTGTCGGCGGCAGTCGTGATTGCGACCCAGTACGGCTCGCGCGTGGTCACCAGTTGGACCAGCGAAGTCGGATACCGCGCGAGTTTGAAGCCCGGCATCCAGGCGTTCGAGTGTAAGTTCCGCGACGCGACCTTCCGACCGGGTCATACCCTTCTCGTTCACCTGTGGCTGTCCGACGGCGAGGTGCTCGACTCGGTCGAGAACGCGGTGGTGGTTGAAGTGGTCGGAGAGCCGGAGCACGACCACTTATCGCGCGACGCGAACCAGGGGGTGGTGGTGTTCGATTACGACTGGCGCGAGGTGCCGGCCGGGTGATCCGGGTGGTTTCGTTCATGCTCAAGCGATTCGCGGTTACCGTTTGCCCCGCACTGCCGGCCCTGCGCGCGGCGGTCGCGCGGGGCTACTGGCGCGAGGTTCGTCCGCAGGCGCGGGTGATCGGGTGGCCCGCAGCCGCACGCCTTTGGTACGCGAACCGGTGCCAGACCGGAGTGGTCACGGACCGGCTCGCGAAGATCCGCCCGGCTGGGTTCCGGTGTCCGCTTTACTTCCGCCCCGGCGGGAGCGACCCGGCGGTGATCGATCAGGTTTTCGTGAAACAGGAGTACAGCGCCGTCGCGAATCTGCCCGACGTTTCGTTCATCGTGGACTGTGGCGCGAACATCGGATGTACCACGTTCTACCTGTTGCACAAGTACCCGCGTGCGCGGGCGGTGGTAGTGGAACCGGACCCCGGCAACATGGCCGTTTGCCGGCGCAACCTCGCGCCCTTTCGGCATCGGGTTGCTTTCATTCAGGCCGGAGTCTGGTCGGCACCCGGGCCACTGGTGATCGAGCGCGGCGCGTTCCGCGACGGGGCCGAATGGTCGTTTCAGGTTCGTCCCGCCCCGCCGGGCGAGCGCGCGGACATCACCGCTGTGACCGTTGCTGATGTGATGGCGACTGCGGGGTTCCCCCGGATCGACCTGTTGAAAGTGGACATAGAAGGCGCCGAGGTCGAAGTGTTCGACCGCAACAGCGACCGGTGGCTGCGGGCGACCCGCAACATCGCGATCGAGACGCACGGCCCCGAGTGCGAGCGCGCAGTGAATACCGCCTTGAGCGCCTACCGATTCGACCCGGGTCAGTCGGGCGAACTGGCGCTGTTTCTGAACATCACGCGAACCGAAATCGCCGCCCCAACCCCGCTGTCAGTCGAGAGCTAGCCGTGGACATCACCGTTGCGATTTGCACCTGGAACCGGTCAAAGCTCCTCGACCAGACACTCACGCGCATGCGCACGTTGAAGCTCCCCGAACAGGCGACGTGGGAGCTATTGGTCGTCAACAACAACAGCACCGACGACACCGACGCGGTGCTCGCGGCGCACGCCCCGCACTTGCCACTCGTCAAGCTGTTTGAGCCGAAGCAGGGGCACTCGAACGCCCGCAACTGCGCGATCGACCACGCGCGCAGCGACCTCCTCATCTGGACCGACGACGACGTGCTGGTGGAACCGGACTGGCTCGCGGAATACCTCAAGGCCGCGACCGCGTACCCGGAGGCCGGGTTCTTCGGCGGCACCGTGGACCCGTGGTTCGAGTCCGACCCGCCGCAGTGGGTGGCCCGCCATTTACAGGCTTTGGAAGGGCCGTTCGCGTTGCGCCGGCTCGGCCCAGACGTTCGCCCGCTGGCCGCCAACGAGCAGGTATTCGGGGCGAACATGGCGTTTCGCACGGACCTGCTCCGCGCGTGCCGGTTCGACCCGGCGCTCGGTCGCGTCGGCACCGGGATGCTCAGCGGCGACGAGACGACCGTAATTGCCCGGCTCCGGGCGCAGGGGCAAACCGGGGTGTGGGTGGGGTCGGCGCGGGTGTGGCACTTCATCCCGTCCGAGCGGATGACGACCGCTTACGTGTGGAAGTTCTTCCACGGGCTGGGGCGCACCGATCAGCGGCTGGTTCGGCACGACCGGACCGGCCCGCAGTTGTTCGGCGTGCCGCGGTGGATGGTGCGGCGGTACATCGCCGCGCGTGTGCGGAGCCTGCTACTGGCCCCGTGGCGCGGGGCCGGGTGGGCGGAAAGTTACATCTCCGCCGCCGCGGCCCGGGGTGTCATCGACGAGTGCCGCGCGCTCGCGGGCGCGGAGGGCGCGCGATGACTTCCGACTTCCGCGTGTCCGTCGTCGTCCCGGCTTACAACCGCGCGCACACCGTCGGGCGGACGATCGGGTCCGTTCTCGCCTGCGGGGCCGACGCGCAGGTGATCGTGGTGGACGACGGCTCTGGGGACGACACGGCCGGCGCGGCCCGCCGGTTCGACCCCCGCGTACTGGTGGTCGAGCGCGCCAACGGCGGCCCGGCCGCGGCCCGCAACACTGGGGCCGCGCTCGCGACCGGCGACGTTCTTGCCTTCCTCGACTCGGACGACGAGTGGCTGCCCGGCGTCACGCCGGAGTGCCTGCGCATCCTTCAACAGAACCCCGACATCGACGTGCTGTTCTGCGAGACCCTGTGCGGCAACCCGGCCGACGGATACCGGCCAATCAGCGAGGCGACCGGCCGCGGGCAGTTCGGCGAACTGCTCACCGAGCCGCTCGGCCCGGACCTGTTCCGGCTCGACCGCGCCGCGCTGGTGCGTTCGATGATCGACCGCAACCAGGTGTTTCTCGGCTCCACGTTCGTCCGGCGCTCGGCGCTCGAAGCGTCCGGGCTGTTCGATCCGGCGCTGTTCGGCGGGGAGGACTACGAGTTGTGCCTGCGGCTGTCCGTCCGACACCGGTTCGCGTTCCTCGCCCGGCCGCTCGCCCGGTACGAGAAGCACCCCGGCGGGCTGTCGGCGAACCCGGACCGGATGGCCCGCGAGTTCGCCCTCGCGATGCGCGCGTTCCTCCGCCTCCCGGAACTGACCGACGACGAGCGCCGGCTGGCGACCGCCGCGCACCGCCGCCTGTCGTTCGGCTACGCCTACTGCGCCTACGACCGCGGCGACCTGCCGGAAGCCCGGCGCCGGTTCGCCGCGGCGCTGCGGCACGCCGGCGTCCGCCCTAAAACGGCCGCGTACTGGTTGCTCACGCTGATGCCGTCCGCGCTCGTTCGCGCGCTCCGGCACCTGAAGCAGGGGGCCGCTCGATGAACCCCGCCGTGTGGATCGTGCCGGTGAACTTCAACGGACTGGAAGACACGCGAAAGTGTCTCCATTCGCTCGCCGCGCTGTCCGGCCCCGCGAACGTGGTCCTCGTCGATAACGCTTCACAACCTGACCCAACCGGCACGCTCGCAGCCGAGTTCCCGCGGGTTCACATCGTTCGCAACTCCGAGAACCTCGGTTGGTCCGGCGGGAACAACACCGGCATCCGCTACGCGATCGAACGCGGCGCCGACTTCGTGATGCTGCTAAACAACGACACGACCGTTGCGCCGGACATCGTCGCGCGCCTTCTGCGCGCGTTTGAAGCGCATCCGCGATTCGGCGCGATCGGGCCCGTGATCCGCTTCATGGACGAACCCGACGCGGTGATGACCGACGGTGTGACCTTCAACCCGCCCGGATACGCCGGCTTCTTCCAACGAAAGATCGTGCCGGAACTCGCCACCGACCCGCCCGCGGTGGACGAGACCGACATCGTGAACGGCTGCTGCATGATGGTGCGCGCCGACGTGTTCCGGCGCGTCGGGTTGATCGACGACCGCTTCTTTCTGATTCACGAAGAAGCCGACTTCTGCCTGCGCGTGAAGCAAGCGGGCTTCGCGTGCGGCGTGTTGGCGGAATCGCTCGTGTGGCACAAAGGCTCGACCACATTCAAGCGCGCTGGCAAGAAGTGGCAGCGCTACTACGACACGCGGAACCTCGCGCTGTTGTTGCGGAAGCACCGGCGTGCGAGCGGTCGCGGGCTGCTCTCCGCGTACGCAACCTACCTCCGTTATGCCTACCACCGTTACTGTCACGAGCGCGAGGCATCGCAACGTGACGCAGCCAACGCGGTCCTCGAAGGCCTGATCGACGCCGCGACGCGGCGCGTCGGCGTGTACCGGGCGCGGAACCGCTGGGGCGTGCCGGTGCTGCGCGGCGCGTTCGAGCTGGCGCGGCGAGTGCGAACAACCTACCCCCCCACCCCCCCTCCCTAAAGGGAAGGGGGCCGGGGGTAGGTTGTGCGAAGTTAGGGAGGCCGGGGTACGTTCTTCGCACCAACTCGTTGCATCCGCGTGGCGGTCCGGTACGATGAGGCAACTTCGCCGCTTCATCCTTAACCGGGCCACATCATGTTTGAAGCACACCCGACTCGCCGCGACTTCCTCCGCGCCACGGCCGCCGGTGCCGCGGGCCTCGCCCTGACTGGCGTCGCGAGCGCCAACACGAAAGCGCCACTCGCACTGGGCAGCGCGAAGAGTTGCATCTTCATCAACATGGTGGGCGGGCCGGCTCACCTCGACACCTTCGACCCGAAGCCGAACGCGCCGAGCGACGTTCGCGGGCCGTTCAAGCCGATCCAAACCGCGACGCCGGGCGTTCACCTGAGCGAACTGTTCCCGAAGCTCGCAAAACTGACGGACAAGTTCAGTTTAATTCGCTCGATGCACCACGACGCCCCGCCGGTTCACGAGTGCGGGTTCCAACTGCTGAACACCGGGCGCCTCTTCCGCGACGGCCCCGAATGGCCCAGCGTCGGCGCGGTGGTGGAGCACCTGTTTGGCCGCAATCTAAAGTGGCCCGACATGTCGAGTTGGCACGTCCTTCCGAACACGAACATCAACACGGGCATTTCCGTCGGCCACGGGCAAACCGCGGGCTGGCTGAAGCTTGGTGAATACACACCGAGCATCATGCACCCGCTGTATCACCCGACGATGACACTCGATCAGTCTTGTGGGATGGCTTCCGCGATCTATGAACTCGGCTGTCGATTCGTCACGGTCAACCAGTTCGACACCGTGTTCGATTCGCCATCCTGGGACTGCCACGCGGACGGCGGTTCGCTCCGCACCACGCTGAACGACGTGCGCGATACCGTCGCGCCGAGCTTTGACGGGGCGTTCGCGGCATTGCTCACCGACCTCGAAACACGCGGGCTGCTCGAATCGACGCTCGTGGTCGCGACGGGCGAGTTCGGGCGCACACCGAAACTCAACTCCAACGGCGGGCGCGACCACTGGGCCGGGTGCTGGACAACGCTCGTCGCGGGCGGCGGCACGAAGGGCGGTCGCGTCATCGGCCGTTCCGATGCCACCGGGAGCGAACCGGCAGACCGCCCAGTCACGCCGCAGGAACTCGTGAGCAGCATCTTCCACGCGCTCGGCGTTTCGCCGAACGCGACCATTCCCGGCCCCGACGGCGCACCGGTGAAGGTGTACCCCGGGGCGCCGGTCGCGGAATTGTTCTGAGCGAAGAGACTTCACCGCAGAGACCGCAAAGGACGCAGAGGAAGACATGAAAAGCCTGTTCAAACTGACGTGTCTTCTCTCCGCGTTCTCCGCGTTCTCCGCGGTGAATAACGCCGCGGAACCGCTGCCCAACACCAAGGCGCTCACCGAAGAGGGCAACCTCTCCGAGAAGCAGGTCGCGGGGATGCACAAGTACCTCGACCGCGAACTCGCCGCGGCGCCGAAGGAGCGCGAGAAGCTCTGGAAGCTCGATACGTCTTCGCCCGAAGCCTACGCGAAGTCCGCCGCACCGCACCGTGAGAGCCTCAAGAAGGCTCTCGGCGTGGTCGATCAGCGGGTGCCGCCGAAACTCGAATTCGTCGCCGGTCCCGGCGAACCGTCGCTCGTCGCGGAGGTGGACGGGTGCAAGGTTCATGCGGTGCGGTGGGCCGTGCTGCCGGGGGTCGATGCCGAGGGGCTGTTGATCGAGCCGAAAGGCGCACCGGTGGCGAACGTGGTCGCCGTTCCACACGCGGACCAAACACCGGAACAGATCGCGTTCGCGGGACCGGACACGTTTGCTCTCACGCTTGCACGGCACGGCTGCCGCGTTCTCGTTCCGGTGCTGATCGACCGCAAAGACGACCTCTCGGCAAATGAGAAACTGAAGCGCGCGACGAACATTCCGCACCGCGAGTTCGTTCACCGCATGGCGTTCGAGATGGGCCGCACGCTGCCCGGTTACGAGGTGCAAAAGGTTCTCGCCGCAGTCGATTGGTTCCAAGCCGGCGCTCCGAAACTGCCCGTTGGCGTGATCGGCTACGGCGACGGTGGAATGATCGCCCTTTACGCCGCAGCCCTGGATGAGCGCATCAAGGCGTGCGGCGTGGCAGCGTACTTTGCGGCGCACGAAGGAATAGCAGCGGAACCAATCGATCGCAACGTGTGGGGTCGCGTGAAGGACTTCGGAGACGCGGAGTTGGGGTTGCTCGTCAGCACCAACACACGCGGGGGACCAAACCGCCGGCTCGTACTCGACCCGCCGCCCGGGAACACTCGCGATGCGGCCTTCTGGCCGGCGTGGTCGGGACCGGCGCCGAAGCCCGGCCGCGGAGGCGCCGCCCCGGGAGCCCTTGCCGAACCTGATAAGTTGGCACTCGGTGAGGCCGGTCGGTGGTACACGTGGCTCAACCGTGAGGCATCCCTCGGCCGAACGTCCGGCCCGCGCGGCACCGAGGTGCGGCTTGGAGAGTTTCCTGAATCGCTGCTCGGCAAACAGCCCGAACCGCTTGCCGAGGTGAAACCGGCGTTCGACTTGCGAAAGAACTTCGACCCCGCGGCGCGCCACAAGCGGCAGTTCGACCAACTCGTTGCGCACGTTCAGAAACTGTGGCGTGACTCCGAGGCCACTCGCAAAACGTACTGGGTGAAAGCGGATGCCAAGTCGCCGGAAGCGTGGGAGAAATCGTGCGACGCGTACCGCGAATACTTCCACACGGAAGTGATCGGCAAGTTGCCAGATCCGAAGGGGCCGCTCAACCCGCGGACGCGACAAATATACGACGAGAAGACCTGGACCGGATATGAAGTGACTCTCGATGTATACGATGATGTATTCGCATACGGCATTCTGTTACTTCCGAAGGATCTGAAGCCGGGCGAGAAGCGGCCGGTGATCGTGTGTCAACACGGTCTCGAAGGCACACCGCGCGACACGATCGAAATTGAGAAACGACCGGTCTACAACCACTTCTCGCGTCGGCTCGTTGAGTTGGGCTATATCGTGTACGCCCCGCAGAACCCGTACTACGGCAAGAACGTGTTCCGCCAGCTCCAGCGCAAGGCCAACCCGCTCAAACTCTCGCTCTTTAGCTTCATCATTCGGCAGCACCAGCGTAGCATCGACTGGCTCGAAACGCTGCCGAACGTGGACGCCAAGAAGATCGCGTTCTACGGCCTGTCCTACGGCGGGAAGACCGCGATGCGCGTCCCGGCCGTCGAGAAGCGTTATTGCTTGTCGATCTGTTCAGGCGACTTCAACGAGTGGATCGGCAAGAACGTATCGGTCGATTTGGACCGCAGTTATATGTGGACCGGCGAATACGAGATGTACGAGTTCGACCTCGGCAACACGTTCAACTACGCGGAGATGGCGTACCTGATCGCCCCGCGCCCGTTCATGGTGGAACGCGGTCACGACGACGGCGTCGGCACCGACGAGATGGTCGCGTACGAGTTCGCGAAGGTGCGATATCTCTACGCGAACCGGCTCAAGATTCCCGAGCGAACGACGATTGAGTTTTTCCAGGGTGGCCACCAGATCAACGCCAAGGAGACGTTCGACTTCTTGAAGAAGAAGTTGGATTACCCCAAGTGACTTGTTAGCCGCAGGCGAGCGCGAAACGAACGCTCGCCTGCGGCTTGTGACTAACAAATGCCATCCACCCACTTCGCAAATTGCTCCGCCTTCGCGCTCCATCCTTCACTCTCCAGGCGCACTCGCGCCTGCCTCTGCGCTTCGGGAATGCCTTCGCGCAGTCGCCCCAATACCGCCTGCGCGAACGCTTCCGGGGTTTCCACTACATCGACGCAGTCGGCCCATTCCGCGGTCGCGGGGAGGTGTCGCACAACCACGGGCTTGCTGGTCGCGATGTACTCCTTCAGCTTCAGCGGTTGCATCGCGCGCGTCACGGGCAGGTCGGCATAAGGCGCGATTAGCACGCTCGCCCGAATCGCGAGCGCGGGCAGGTTCGCGAACGGCACCGGCGGGAGCGTTCGCACGCGCGGCAAGCGTAACAACTCCCGGTCGGGCGTGTCCTGCGGGCCGGCGAACAGAATTGTGCCGTCGGTCATGGCGGCGCTGAGCGCCCGCACGAACGCGAGGTCGGTGCGCCGGTCGATCACTCCCCAGTACACGATCAGCGGCTTCGGCATCGCGTCCAGTTCGCGGAGTGACACCGGGGTGTCACGAAGAACGGGGGTTCGCCAGAAGTCGAGATCGACCCCGTGCGTGAGCAGGTGCGACGGCTTGCCCAACTTCGCGAGGTGCGTTTGGAGCGTTTCGCTCACCGCGATGGCGACATCCACCTTTGGGGCGAGTTCGGCTTCCATACTCTGCAGCGTGTACCCGTCGAGGCCGGGCCACACGGAGAAATCGTCCACGCAGTAATAGACCCACCGCGCCGCGCGAACGCGACCGACGAGATCGGCCAGTAGCGGGAGCGTGGTGACTATCACCGGTGGAACTCGCATCGCGTCCGCGACCGGCTTCAACTCGCGCGTGAGCAGTCGGCGGTTCAGCCCGCGCACGACCCGCGACCGGAACGACGGCCACATCTTGGGATTAAGGACGAGGGGGGCGAGCAACCCCTCCCCAACCCCTCCCCTGAGAAGGGAGGGGATTAAAAACGAAGAAGGTGCGGCGACTTCTGTATTTGGTTCTGCTCCCCCTCCCTTCTGAGGGGAGGGGGTTGGGGGGAGAGGTCTCTTCAGCCACTGCTTCAACTTCCCCATTCCGCGAGTGAGCGTGTTCCAGTTCAGCCCCGGAGGGCGAGTGCCGATCGTGTTCACCCACGTCACGCTTCGGTGCGGGAGCAGTTTCGAGATAAGGTGTTGGCAACTCGACGGGTGCCGGCCCCAATCGTCGGAGAACACGATAAGGGGCGCGCGCTCAGACATCGCTTGTGCCCGCCTCGGTCGGCTCGAACCGGTTGCGGATCACCTTCGCCGGCACGCCGGCCGCGATCACGTTATCCGGCAACGGCTTCGTCACCACACTCCCGGCCGCGACGATCGTTCCCTTACCGACATCAGCCAGGATGATCGCGCCGGTTCCGATCCACGTGCCCGCGCCGATCGTGACCATCTTGCGCTCGCCGCCTTGCTCGCGGATCGGCTTCGTCGGGTCGTCGAAGTAGTGCGTCTTGCCGCCCGACGGGATCTGCACGTTGGACGCGAGCAGTACGTCGCGTTCGAGGTGAACGAGGCCGAGGATGCACCGCGGGCCAATGTACACGTTCTCGTCCAACACCGCGCCGGGCTGCGAGAAGAACGTGCCGAACTCCACCGTCGCGCTTGGGTGGCACTTCGCGAGCACTTGCTGAAGGAACGCGCGGCGCAGGTACTGGCCCGTGAGACCGGGCCACAGCGAGAGCAGTTGCGACCGCGATTCGAGCGCGCGCCCGCGACCGAGCAGCGCCGCGTTCAGCCAGTAAGACGCGAGCACCGGCGACACCCCGACCAGAGCCGCGAACCGTGCGAGCCCCTTCGCGGTCCGCTTCAGTGCGGACGCTTCTTCCGAGGGCGGAATGTGAATGACCGGCGGCGAACTCATGGTGCGATTCACCTCCCTGCGAGTTGCGAGTACAGCTTGAAATACTCCTCGACCGCGCGGTCCAAGTGATACCGTTCCACCGCCCGCGCGCGGCCAGCGGTACCGAGTCGCGATGCCAACTCCGGGTCGCGGAACACGCGGCTAATTGCGTTCGCGCACGCGATTGTGTCGCCACGCGGGAAGAGCAAGCCTTCCGATTCGTGCCGTATGATTTCTGGGTTGCCACCGACCGCGGTGACGATCGCGGGCAAGCCACTCGCCATCGCTTCGAGCAGCGTGAGCGACGCGGCTTCACTTAACGACGTGAGCGCGAAGCAGTCGGCGGCACGCATCAGTTCGGGAATGTCGGTGCGGATGCCGAGGAACTTCACGCGGTCCGGGATTCGCAGATCGACTGAGAGGCTCTCCAGTTCGCCGCGAAGCGGGCCGTCGCCAACCATGAGCAGATCGACGCCGGGTAGTTCGGGCACCGCTTGCGCGAACCCGCGGAGGAGCGTGGGTTGATCTTTCACCGGGTGGTGCCGCGCGACGTGGATCAAGTATCGCCGGTTGGGTTCGAGGCCAACATCTTCCTTCGCAAGCGCCCGGTCCGCAGGCGGGCCGTATCGCTCGATCTCGATCCCGTTCTCGATGATCTCGATGCGACTTCCGGCGAACCCGTCGGCGCGTGACAAGCCTTCGGCGCTGAAGTGACAACACGCTGTCACCGCGTCCGCGAGACGGTCGAGCGCGAGGCGGTTCACCGCGCGACGTAGGGGCGAGACGCGGTCCGGGTAGTGGCGCCCGTGTTCGGTGAGAATGACCTTGGGGCGGAAACCGCAGAGCGGTTTCGCAAGAGCCGAGTAGAAGAACGGCGTGTACTGATGCGCGTGAACCACCTCAATTTTTCGCTCGCTGATCGCGCGCGCGATCTTCGTACTTACGCGCCAGTCGCGCCCGGGTTTGCGGTCAAAACAAACCAGATCGACGCCTTCGGCGATCAGTTCTTCGCCGATGCGCCCGACCGCGTCGAGGCAGAAGATGGTGGGCCGAATGCGGTCCTTCAACCGGCGGATTGTTTCGCGCACGAGGACTTCGGCCCCGGCCACCTGCATCAGGTGAACGACGAACGCGACTCGCACTAGCCCTTTCACGACGACACCGCCGCGGCGCGCTGCGCGGTCGGGTACGGGTACGGCAGCGTCAGCGCCGGTGCCGGCAGGCCCGAGGGCGTGGGGTTGAGCTTCGCCTTCACCACGCGTGTGATCGCGTGCAACTGTACCGCGATCAGGATCACAATGTACGGCATCTCGAAGTGTTCGAGCGAGAGGAAGATCGCACCGAAGCAGAAGAGTATCAGCGCGCACTCCAACCCGGCGGCCATCGATCGCACCTTGAGCGTATCGGGGTCGTTGAACGGGCGCAGCGCGCGCCGCGTTTGCCACAGCCCGAGGAACACCGAGACGAGCAACCCGAGGTACAGCGCGAGCGCGACCCAACCGCTGTCGGCGGCGGTCTGGAGGTACTGACTGTGGATCGATCGCCCTTCGAGGTCAGCTCCGTACTGCAAGGTGAACAGGTTCGAGTTGCGAATCCCCATGCCGAACAACGGGCGCTCGTTCGCCATCCGCCAGGCGATTTCCCACGTCACCTTGCGGGCGTTCGCACTCTCGTCGAGGCCGTGGTTGGTGATGGAGAAGAACCGCTCCTGGACCTGCTTACCTGCCAGGATAATGACCAGAGCAATCGCGACCGCGTAGATGGCGCTGACGAACCTCTTGTTCCGCGCGCGGATGAACATCGGGATCGCGGCGACGCACAGCGACAGCATCGCGCCGCGCGAGAACGACAGCATGACCGCGTGGAGCAGCACCGGGATGACTAGCAGAAACCCCCACCGGTACCACCGCTGGTTCGCCTCCCACGCGAAGAAGCACAGCGGCACGGCCATCGCGAACACCAGCGACGCCCCGTTGTTGTCCAGCCCGCCGTAGCCCCGCGTCGTGAGCATCAGCCAGCCCACCGTAAGGTAGTAGAAGTTGACCTCGTAGGCGATGTACAGCGCGCACCCGATCATCACGTAGTACACGACCCACAGGTCGCGGATCGTGCGGAGTACCAGCGTGGCGCAGACGAACATCACGAAGATTTTGGTGTACTCGATGAAGTACGGCCACGAGACGGACGGGTTGATCGCGGTGGCGTAGGTGAGGCTGATCCACGCGGTGAACACGAGGAACAGGTAATGGCTGCGGGTGAACCCGGGGTTGCCGTACCACGGTGCTCGCGAGGCCGCGAGCGGAGTCCACAATTGCAACCGCCACGCAACCGTGGAGATGAGCGTGACGACCGCGACCGGGAACGACCAGTTGACCTCGGACATGCGCAGGCCGAACACCTCGACCCAGTCCCAGATCGCCTGCGGGCGCAGGACCGCGTAGGTGTAGTACACGGCGATGCCGTACACGGGGGACAGCACGAACGAGCCGGCCGTTCCCAGGAACATTGTCAGCGCCATGAACACGAACTGCTTCATCGGTCCATCCGGGACGATCGCAAAAGCCGCGGGTGATATTGCCGGCGCAGTTCCGCCGCTCCCGACCGAGTGTTCTACCATCTTTCATAGCACACGGGGAAACTCACCCGCCCGCGAACTGGCAGGCCGGTCCAAAGTAGTAGGCACACTCCGTGTGCCGTGGTTCTGCGTGTCGGAACCGCTGTGCGTTCTTGAGTTGTGAAGCGACGGCACACGGAGTGTGCCTACTACTTTGAAACCTCGGCGAACCTCCGTCTGCAAGTACGCTAACGGCGTTGCTTCTCTTGCACGGCTTTCGTCAAGCCGTCTGCGGCGGTGCGCGCCGCAGCGGCCCAACTGTGGCGCGCGATCACCCACTTTCGGACGGATTCCCCGGCCTCGCTTCGCTTCGCGGCGTCGGACCACAGAACGCCCAAGGCGCGAACCCAATCATCGGGCGAACGGGCCACGAGCACACCACTTTCGGCCGGGTTGCGAAGCCCGTTCAGCGCGACCGACGAGCACACGATCGGCTTGCCCATCGCAGCGGCTTCGAGGAACTTGTTCTTGATGCCGCCGCCGCTGATGAACGGGAACACCACCGCCTGATGCCCCGCGACCGCCGGCCGCAGGTCCGGGAGGTCGGGAACGATTTCGATACCGTCGCGACCCGCGAGGGCACGAATCGCGGGTGTCGGGCTGAAGCCGTACACGGTGAAGGTCGCGTCTGGGTGCGTGGCCCGCACCTTCGGCCACACGCGCCCGCAGAACCATTCGAGCGCCTGTACGTTCGGGCCAAAGTCGAGCCGGCCCCAAAAAGTACAACTGCGCTCGCGCTGCGGTGCTGCGAGCGGACGAAAGTGCTCGCCGTCCACGCCGTTGGGCACCACGTCGATTTCGCGAACGCCCGCGACCCAGCGCATTGCCCGCCGGTCGGCGTCGGTCACCACCCACACCCGATGCACGAGCGACCGGTAGGCGCGCTCGTACAACCCGTTGATGAAGGCTTGCTTCATCTCGCGCCAGGTTCGCGGGCGGACAATCCGCACCTGCGAGGCGTGATGCCAGAACGCTTCGTCGGCTGCGTACCACACGCGAACCCGGTCCTTCACCGCGGCGAGGTACGGAAGACCGTTCAACCCGACCGCGACCACCACGTCGGCGTTCATGTCTATCGCGGCTTGCCCGACGGCGCGCACGCGGTTCTCGTCAACGCCCCAGTAACTGAGGAACTTTCGTTGCAGCCGGCCGAGCGCCGGTTCCGGTCCGGCACGGGCCGCGCCCGGTGCAGGTAACACGCGGCGGAACGCCAGCGGCAGCCCCGCGACCGCTTCCGGCACCGGTTCCGTCGCGGTCACCAAGCCGAGTTCGTGCCCGAGTTGCTCCAGCGCCTGCATCATGTGGAAGCAGTGGATGTCGTGCCCGCTCGACCGCGGCCAGGAGAGCGAGTCTTTTACGAACAACAGACGCACGTCGGGTCTCCGGTCACGGGCGCTCGCGGCGATTTGAAGGGCATCATACACACGGGGTTGATCCGTTGCCGCCCGCGGTGCAGAGGTTTACTCCGTCGCTGACGCTAATGCCTCTCACCGCGGACTCATCGCTTTTCAGTTTGCGCCGCGCGGTTCGCCGGATTACGCTGTGATGCACCCACCCCACGGAACTGCACCATGAACCGCCGCGATTTCCTCTCCACGTCGGCCGCGTCCGCTGCTGTCGCCGCTTCGCCACGCCTGTTCGCCGCGCCACCGGCACCGAAGCCGATTCGCGCCGGGCTGATCGGTTGCGGCTGGTACGGCAAGTGCGATCTGCTCCGGCTCATGCAGGTCGCGCCCACCGATGTCGTGTCGATGTGCGACGTGGACAAGAACATGCTCGCGGACGCGGCCGACGTCGTCGCCAAGTGGCAGAACACGGAGGTGAAGCCTCGCACGTTCACCGACTACAAGGAGATGCTCAGGCAGAAGGATTTAGACGTTGTGATTGTGGGCACGCCGGACCACTGGCACGCGCTGTCGATGATCGCGGCCGTCGAAGCCGGGGCCGACGTGTACGTGCAGAAGCCGATCAGCGTGGACATCGCGGAAGGCAAGGCGATGCTCGACGCGGCCCGCAAGCACAAGCGCACCGTGCAGGTCGGCACACAGCGCCGCAGCACGCCGCACCTGATGGAAGCGCTCGACCGCGTCGTGAAGCCGGGGCTGCTCGGCAAAATCGGCATGGCGGAAGTCTACTGCTACTACCACATGCGCGCGAATCAGAAGCCGCCGGTGGTGCGCGTCCCGGATTACTTCGACTACGAGGCGTGGACCGGTCCGGCCCCGCTGCGGCCCTACGACGCGCCCAAATACCCCGACGCGAAGGGCGACCCGCTCCCGCACCGCCGTTGGTGGCGCGCGTTCAACGAGTACAGCAACGGCATCGTCGGCGACATGTGCATTCACATGCTCGACATGGTGCGCTGGATGTTCGACCTGGGTTGGCCCACGAAGGTCAGTTCCACCGGCGGCATCCTTGTGCAGAAGGCGAGCGCGTCAAACATCTCCGACACGCAGACCGCGACGTTCGACTTCCCGGAGTTCCCGGTGGTGTGGAACCACCGCACCTACGGCGACCCCGCGGACCGCGAGTACCCGTGGGGCGCGACCATCTACGGCGAAAAGGGCACGCTCAAACTGAGCGTTCACAAGTACGAGTTCTCCCACACCAACAAGACGACGCCGATCCTGAGCGGAAAGGCGGTGATCGAGGACGACAAGTTCCCCGAAGACCGCCTTGAAAAAGACCTGGAACGGCACGTCGCATCCGCGATCCGCGGGCACATGGCCGACTTCCTGACTGCGCGCGATACGGGAGCCAAGCCAGTCGCGGACATCGAGCAGGGTCACATTTCGACCGCGAGTTGCATCCTCGCGAACCTGTCCATGAAACTCGGCCGCACGCTGAAGTGGGACGCGGTGAAGCACCAAATCGTGAACGACGCCGAGGCGAACAAGCTGCTGAAGCGCCCGTACCGCACGGGGTATCAGCACCCAGCGGGGTGACGGAGGAAAGCCGAAAGCAGAATTAACCACAAAAGCCGAGAGAGAACAGAAGAATTGAATTCTGTCTTTCTCGGTGTTTGTCTTCCTCTGACGCCTCCGACAAAACTCGCCGAGCTCCGCTGAGGGATTTTCCTCACCAACTCGGCGAGACGCGGATGGCTTGGGAATTCGCGGTTGCAATCGACCCGACGATCTGCCAATGCGGTTTCCAGACGACGATCCGGGCCAAAACCCGGCC
>CAMDQN010000089.1 GCA_945905925.1 Singulisphaera sp. GP187 | reverse complement strand
TCCCTTCTTTCATTCCGATTCCGAGTTCCGCACTCCGCATTTCCCTCAAGCCCTCCATCCCTCCCGGTCGATCTCTTTAGAAGTGGCGCGCCGTGTTCCGGTGTTCCGCGAGGAGGTCGATCGTGCGCCCCAAACACACTCTGATTGTCGCGATCGGGTTGGCCGGGGCGTTCGCACTCGCTCTCCCCACCGCGAAGCCGCAAGACAGCCCGTTCGACGGCCTCCAACCGCACTACTGGCCGCACCGCGCCTTCGGCATCCCCGTTGACGTGCAGAAGCTCACCCCGCTCCCAAACAAGCCGACCCACCTCCAACTCTACTACGCCGCGAGCCGCGGACCGTTCCAGAAGGGACCGAAACTGCCGATTGGCGCGTTGAACGAGATCAACGGCGACAAGAGGGGCTTCCTCTTTGAAGCGCCCCGCGATGGCGACTACGAGTTCGCGGTACAACTCGTGTACGCCGACGGGTCGGTCGCGCCCAAGACCGACGCACTCGCGCCGGAAGTCCGCGCGGTCATCGACACCACGCCGCCGCGCGTGCAACTCGCCGCGATCGGCAATGGCGTCGAATGGCGAGCGACTGACGACAACCTCGACCCCAACGGCGTCACACTCCAGTGCAAGTGGCCGTCGAGCGCCGAGTGGACCACCGTGAAGAACACGCAGTCGGAAAAGTCGTTCCGCGCGAACGACAGTTACGCGTGGAAGATTCCCGCTGGCAAATCGCTGGACGTGCGAGTCTCGGCCCGCGACCGTGCCGGTCACGAAGGGCTATCGACTGTGGTGCGGTGTCCCGCGGAACCCGGCACCACGGTCGGACTGCCGAAAGTCGGTGGGCCGACGTGGGCCGGCGGCGCCGGCGGAACGACCCTGCCACAACCGCGCATCGACTTCGTGAACGCGCTCGAATTCGACGTGGACTACACCGTGCAGCGAATGGGCCGCAGTGGGGTTCAGGCCGCGCACCTGTTCGTGCTGAAGGAACAAGGCGACTGGTCTTTGGTGAATCGCCATCCGGTCAAGCTCACGCCCGACGACAAGGTACCGCACGCGCTCTCGCTCCCGTTCAAGGCGGATCGCGAGGGCACCTACGGGTTCTACGTCATCCCGGAGAGCGGCGCGGGCAAGAAGTCCGACGACCCGAAGAAGGACGAACCGCCGATGGTGCTGGTGGTGGTAGACACCACGAAACCGAAGGTGGAAATCACCGGCGTGCAGGTGAAGCCAGGCGGAGTTCGCGGACCGATCGTCGAAATCACCTGGACCGCGTTCGACCTGAACCTGATGCCGCAACCGGTGAATCTGGAGTGGTCGCTCGATAAATCCGCGGTGAAGTGGAACGAGGTGAAGTACCGACTCGACAACACCCTCACCACAACGAGCGGGCGCTACGCGTGGGAGGTGCCCGACGAGAAACTATGGAAGTTCCACGTCCGCGCTCGCGCGGTGGACAAGGCGGCGAACGCGGGCGAACACATCTGGCCGCAAGAGGTGATCGTCGATCTGGAGAAGCCTTCGGCCGTGATCGATCGCGTTCGCGGTCCGACTGGTACTCCTGCGCCAAAGCCCCCTGCGCCGGAGAAGCCGCCGGGCGGTTCCGACGGACCGACGCTGCCCGAACTCCCGCCGGCGCCCTGAGCGAACGAGAATCAGGCGGGGAGGAAACTTGGTAGCAGGGACCGGGCCCGTCGATCACGGCGGTAAAGCGAATTTGCAACGATGGAATAGAGCGCTTTCGGGAACGGTGTAGCGGAGCCGCGACCGTCAGGGAGCGTGTGATCGTTCGCTCCCTGCCGGTCGCGGCTCCGACCAAACGCTACGCCGTTCCCGAAAGCGCTCTAAACGCGCCACGAGTATCGAGTTTTGTCTCGTTGACGTTGTCGAGTGCTGACCGTTTGTGGTAAGGCCGTTGACCAGAACACGTCTGAAAGACTCGCGTGGGTTGGGTCGCGTGAAACCGGTGGCGAGTCGCTCGACTGGGTTTCGCAGTTTTCTCGAATTATTCCCTTGACAGACGATCTCCGCCCGACGATTGTGTGTCTGTTAAAAACACATTAGATACGGCGTCCCATCCACACTCTGTGGATTGTTGCGTTTCCTTATCTGTTTTTTGTCCCCCTGTCGCCCTGAAGGATCTCTCATGTCAACGACGAATGTCCGAAAGGGTCGGCGTGGTTTCACGCTGATCGAACTCTTGGTGGTGATCGCGATCATCGCCATCCTGATCGGGCTGCTGTTGCCAGCCGTTCAGAAGGTGCGCGAAGCCGCCGCACGCATGCAGTCGTCCAACAACCTGAAGCAGATGAGCCTGGGTCTGCACGCCTGCGCCAGCGCCAACGACGACAAGTTCGTCATCGGCCTCGGTTTCTTCCCGGGTACCAGCAACGTGGGCCTTGTGGCGCCCTTCAACGCCAACCAACCCTGGTCGGTTCACCTCCTGCCGTACATCGAGCAGGATAACCTTTACCGGCTCCCCGCCAACTGGACCACGGCCTACGTCAAGACGTACAAAGCTCCGTCCGACCCCACGTTTACGGTTGATAACAACCGCCTCAGTTACTTCGGGAACCAACTCGCACTGAACCCTGCTGGCCCCGCGAACTTCGGGTCGCACGCGAACCTGAAGGCGACGTTCACGGACGGAACCTCGAACACGATTGCCTTCACGGAGCGGTACAGCTCCGGCGGGGCGAATCCTTTGGCTGCTCGCACCTGGAATATCCAGACCACCCCGGTGGCCTTCGCGGGTAACCTCACCTCCGCGAACAACTCCGCCGGGAGCGTGCTCTTCATCCCGAACACCACTTCCGGGTTCCAGATGAAGCCGGCCGTAACCATCATCAACAGCACGGTCCCGCAGGGCTGCTCGTCGGGCGTTCTGCAGGTCGGCCTGTGCGACGGCAGCGTCCGCGGCGTGAACGTCGGCACTCCTCCTTTGACGTTCTTCCAGGCCTGTACTCCGGCGCTCGGCGAAGTGCTCCCGTCCAACTGGTAAGCACGAGTTGAGTTGTCGACACACAGCGGGCCGCGCACTCGACGAGTGCGCGGCCCGCTTTATTTGTATCTGCCCATGCGGAGTGTTTCAGATGAGGACCGGCGGAATCGTGCTGTGCGGCGGGGAGTCGTCGCGGATGGGGCGCCCGAAGGCATGGCTCCCGTTCGGCGCGGAGTTCATGCTGCAACGCGTCGTGCGCGTCCTACGGGAAGTGGTGGAACCGGTGGTCGTGGTCGCGGCACCGAATCAAGACGTGCCGCCGCTTCCGCCGGGAGTCATGATTGCAAGGGACGAGGTGGGGGGAAACGGGCCGCTCGGCGGGCTGGCCGCGGGGTTGGCCGCGCTCGCAGGGCGGTGCGACGCGGTGTACCTGTCGTCGTGCGATGTGCCGCTGTTGCGGGCCGCGTTTGTGCGCCGGGTGATCGAGGGGTTGGAAGAACCTCTCCCCCCAACCCCCTCCCCTAAGAAGGGAGGGGGAGCCGGATTTAGCCCCTCTCCTTTTAGGGGAGGGGTTGTGGAGGGGTTGCCTTCAGAACCTCTCCCCCCAACCCCCTCCCCTAAGAAGGGAGGGGGAGAAAAGCAGGCGCCGCAGACGCGGTACGTCGTTCGCGGACAACGCGTCGCGGAAGAGAAAGCACGCCGCGCGAAGGAACTCCGCCGCGAAATGACTCCCGCCGAGTGTCTCCTGTGGGAACTCGTTCGCGCGAATCGGTTGGGATATCACATCCGTCGCCAACAGGTCATCGAGGGTTACATCGCTGACTTCTACTGCCACGCCGCAGCGTTGGTGATCGAAGTCGATGGAGCGATTCATGACGACCACATCGAATACGATGCGCGGCGAACGACCGCATTCGCCGTGCATGGGATCAGGGTGATCCGATTTCGGAATGATGAGGTGCTGGGCAATCTCGAAGCGGTTCGGGAACACATCCTCGCCGTTTGTGCGGAGCGGCTCGCGGGTCGGTCCGAAGAACCTCTCCCCCCAACCCCCTCCCCTAAGAAGGGAGGGGGAGACAGAGCCGACTCGCTTGCGCTCGCGGCCGAAGAAGGTGCGGCGCCAGCCGCACCGCTTGCTCCCCCTCCCTTCTTAGGGGAGGGGGTTGGGGGGAGAGGTTCTTCCCTTTGCGCCGTTCCATGCGTCAACGGTTTCCTCCACCCGCTCGCGGCGGCGTATCGCGTCGAAGTGCTGCCCGTCGTTCGCGCGATGCTCGCCGCGAACCGGCTCCGCATGACGGACCTCTTCGACCTTGTGACCACACGCACGATCGGAGCGGAAGAACTGATCGACGCGGACCCCGAACTCGCGTCACTTCGTAATCTGAACACGCCGGAAGAGTACGAAGCCGCGCTCCGCGAACTCGATACGCCGTTCGCGTAGAATCACCTTCTCTCGCCCCAATCCCCTGACCCCTTGTCCTACTGATGCACCCACACAAGCAGCACCACGACCGCCACGCCGGGACCGACGCGAATAAAGAGTTTCTCCACAAGATCAGCCGCGAGCGGATCGACCCGCCAGCGGTCGCGGGCGGCGGGTCGGTCGCAGACCTGATCGACTCCGCGTTCCTCTCCTACAACGGCGGCCGGCTGCGCGAGGGCTGCCAACTGTTCGTGCGCAAGATGCTCGCGAACAACGGCACGATCGGCCTCGCGCTCTCCGGTGCGCTGACGCCCGCGGGGTTGGGGATGTCGTGCCTCGTGCCGCTAGTCGAAGCCGGGTTCGTGGACTGGATCGTTTCGACCGGCGCGAACCTGTATCACGACACGCACTACGCGCTCGGCATGGATCTATTCCAGGCCGGGCCGAACCTGCCGGACCTGGAGCTGCGCGACAACCAGGTAATCCGCATTTACGACATCGTGTTCGACTACGAGAACCTGCTCGGCACGGACAAGTTCTTCCGCACACTGTGCCGCGGGGAAGCATTCCAGCAGACGATGGGAACGGCAGAGTTCCACAACCTCGTCGGCAAGTACCTCGCGGAACGCGAAGACCAGACCGGCCACAAGGGCAAGAATCTCCTGGCGGCCGCGTACCGGCACGCGGTGCCGATCTTCACCAGTTCACCGGGCGATAGTTCGATCGGGATGAACCTCGCGGCGCTGATGCTCGAAGGCGGGAAACTCCGCATCGACCCGCTCCGCGACGTGAACCAGTCGGCCGCAGTGGTCTGGGACGCGAAGGCGTCGGGCGGCACGAGTTCCGTGCTGATCCTCGGCGGCGGCAGCCCGAAGAACTTCATGTTGCAAACGGAGCCGCAGATTCAGGAAGTGCTCGGGCTGCTCGAAGCCGGTCACGATTATTTCTTGCAGTTCACCGACGCGCGCCCGGACACCGGCGGCCTGAGCGGTGCAACACCGAGCGAGGCGATGACGTGGGGGAAGGTCGACCCCGACAAGCTCCCGGACTCGGTGACGTGCTACGTCGATTCGACGATCGCGCTTCCGTTGCTGACCGCGTACTCGCTGACGCGCACCGAGAATCGCGTACCAAAGCGACTGTTCGACAAGTTCCCGGAGTTGACCAAGCGGCTCGAAGAAGGATACGCTCGCACGATGGCCGACCGCAAGGAGTGAGCCACGCTCGGGAGGTCAGAGGAAGAGTGTTCACCGCAGAGAACGCAGAGGACGCAGAGAGAAGAACCAGAGAGTTGAAGAATAGAACTCTCTGTTTTCTCTCTGTTTTCTCTCTGCGTTCTCTGCGGTGAACACTCTTCGCTTTATTTCTCCTTCACCCACTCGACCGGGAATCGCGCCAGCGTGAGCCGGCCGTAGTTCGCGACCTTCTCACCGGCGCGTTCGTAGAGGAGCAGCGCGGTGCCGTCCTTCGCGAGCGCGAGGTCCGAGTACGCGCTCATGCCGCTCTCCACGCTCCGCTTCGCGAGCCACGTCTTGCCGTTGTCTTCGCTCAGGCGCACGGTCACGTTCTTGCGGTCGCGTGTCGCGCCCGGTGTGCCGTCTTTCCCGGCTTTCTGAAGGTTGTCCGGGTTGCTGAAGAGAAGCACCGGCTTCTTCCCCGGCACCGCGAGCAGGCTGCCCATGCAGATCGGCTCCGGCAGCGCGTCGTCGAACGCCGGCTTGCTCCACTTGGTCGCGCCGTCGGCGCTCAAGGTGACGAGACGTCGGTTGTCTTTCGACTCGCTTCGCGTGTTCATCATGACGATGCCGTCGGGCAACTCCGCGACGCACGACTCGTTGGGGTTCACCAACTCCTTCGTGTTCGGGATCGCGATTTCGCCGTGCTTCCAGGTTTTGCCGAAGTCGTCGCTGAAGATGGTGGTCACGACGCTCGGCCGGTGTGCGTGGCCACCGGTGCCAGTCGAGAGCCACACGGGAACCAACAACCGCCCGCTCTTGAGCTGAATGCCGTGACCGGGTCCGGTGGCGAGTACCTTCCAGTCGTAGTCCTTCTTCAGAGGGTCGAACGCGCTTGCTGTGATTTCCTCTGGCTTGCTCCACGTTTTGCCGTCGTCGTCGGATCGCGCGTAGAAGCAGCGCATGTATTCAAGGCAGAACAGCAGATGAACCGCGCCAGACTTGTCCGCGATCATGACCGGGTTGTTGTAGGTCACGTCATCCTTGTTCGCGAGTTTCTGCGCGAGCGCGACCGGGTTCTTCTCTTTCGGTCCGGGCACGTCCGCGATCTTCTTCGGATCGTCCCACGTTTTGCCGCCGTCGGTGCTCCGACGCAGCAGAATGTCGATGGTGCCCCAGTCGCCGCGCGTGGTTTTGCGAGCCTCGCAATACGCGAGCACGGTTCCGGTTTTCGTGACGACGACACCGGGAATCCGGTAGATCGCGTACCCGCCTTTGTCGGCTTCAAATAGGTCGATCTTCTCCGGGTCCGCAGCGAACCCGGGTGAAGCGGACGCCACATACACCAGCGCTGCAACGAAGCGGATCACGATGCAACCTCCACGAATTCGATACAACCGGAACAACGTGCAGAGTAACCGCAGTTCGCCCCTCTTGCAGGCAGAATTGATGTGGACGAAAGTGTCGGTCGCGGGACAAAGTAGAATACTTGCCCAAACCTCAAGAGGTTCCGCGATGCGTCGGACGCTCTCACTGGTCGCGCTCTGCCTGTTGCCGTCGCTGAGTTTCGCGCAAACGGTTGTCGTTCCCGTGGCGCCGGACCTGAGCGGCAAGTGGTCCGGATACTGGGTGAGCGACAAGAACGGGCACACCGGACCGCTGCACGCGACGTTCACGCCGAAAGGCGCCGCCGCGTATCAGGTGAAGTATCGCGGGCGGTTCGCGAAAGTGATCCCGTTCCGGTATACGACCACGATGGACGTGGTCGGTCGCGGTGAAGGGTTGGTCGTGCTATCGGCGGAGAAGCCGCTGGGGCCGTTCGGGACGTTCCGCACGACCGCGACCGCGACCAACTCGAACTTCGACGCCACGTTCAACAGCCGTCGCGACTCCGGCCGCTTCGTGCTTCAGAGGAAGTGATGAGTGATGAGTGATGAGCAAAGGCCGAAGACCGAAGCCAACCACGCTTCGTGGTTCGCTGCCTTTACTCATCACTCATCACTCATCACACTTTACGAAGGAACGTGACGCGCCCCGTGCTGACCCACTCGACGACGTAGATGTTGCCGTCCTTGTCGAAGGCCGCGTCGTGCGGGTGAACGAACTTGCCCGCCGGCCACTCCTTCGGCTGCGTGCGAACGGCCGGCGTGCCCTTCTCGGGGCTGAGCACCTTCTTCCGCCACGCCTCGTCGTCGCCCAGGTGGACGATCACCTTGTTGTTCTTGTCGAACAGACTGATGCGCGTGTGCAGGTCGGGAACCATGAGCACGTCGCCACGGGTTTTCGCGTGTGCCGGGAACAGCACCACCTTGCCGGATTCGGTCGCGTCGAGCGGCGTGCCGTCGAGCGCGAACCACTGTAGCCGCGCGTTCGCGCGGTCGCACACCACGAGTACCGGCTTGTCCTTGTTGCGGTCATCGACCCACTGGCCGTGCGGCGTGCGCATCTGGCCTTTGCCGGTGCCGGTGCCGCCGAACACCTTCACGAGCTTCCCGTCTTTGTCGTAGTTCAGCAGGTAGTTGGAGCCGTAGCCATCGCCGACGTTGAACCCGCCGTCCGGGAGCCAGCAGATGTTGGTCGGGTTGTACGCGGGGGCGACAGTCTTGGTGCCGTCCTTCGGATCGGGTTTGGGTTCGTACTCCTTGCACTCCGGGCGGCCCTTCTTCCACACCGTTTCGCCCTTGAGGTTGGTCTTTACGAGCTTCAGGTCCGGGGTCCAGGTATTCGCGAGGTAGATGAACTCTTCACCGCCCTCCTTGCGGATCTCGATTCCGTGCCCGCCGTAGTGCCACTCCTTGCCGAACGAGCGGACGAACTTCCCTTTTGGGTCGAACACCAGCACGGTGTCCATGTTCATCTTGGTGCCCTTCGCGCCTTGGTGCGTGATGTACACGTTACCGCTGGCGTCGAGCGCGACGTTGTGTGTGGTTTGCCAGCCGTAGTCGGCCGGGAGCGTGCCCCAGTTGTGGACGCACTCGTACTTGTGGCCTTCGACACCGATGACGGGGTTCTTCTCTTCGGCCTTTCGGCTCATGCCTAACAGAATTGGCCCCGTTGAGGCGACGGTTGCAGCGGCAATGAATTCGCGACGGTTCATGGTTCGGAGAGGGTTGCGGGTGTGGGTGTCGGGAAGGTGAACGAACAGAGTGTAAACAGAGGAAGAGCGGAAGGCAAACGCGCAACTTGTTTTGCGTTCGGCCGAGGGGCGGTTCCGTGTTTCACCTTGGGTGCTTCAACAATACGACTCGGCAAAGTGAAACAAGAAACGGCTTTGCGATTGCTCCACGTTTTGTTGCGGAAGAGCCCGAGCTTCTGCCAGTACATCCGTCGCGAGGAAGACTGTTCCAGCACCGCTATCCCGCCCCTGGGCGGGGCGGTGCCGTGAGCCTTCCGCGATCCAGGTTAGGTAGTAGACCGCAGCCCGACACAAACGGAACGGCCCGCACGTTTTTGCGTGCGGGCCGTTCGTGTTTCGCGATTCATGTTAACTGATAAGCCCACCGGTTGGCGGACTCGTGCGAAGTTCTTCCCACTCTTCACGCACCTTTCGCAAACCGAGCGCGCACACCTCGAACTGCTGACTCAGCCGGCGGAACAGGCCCGCTTCCGCGTTGTGGTGTTCCTCCTCTTCAAGTCGGCTTGTGAGCAGATACCCGCGCTTCCCCTGCGCCGTGTAACTGACGAACGCGTCCTTGAATGCGCCCGACTGCCTGCGCTCGACGGCTTCAGGGTACACGCCGGTCCAGAAGAGCGCGAAGTCGCCGATGTGCCGGTAATACTCGCGCTGCGTGCGCCCGCCGGCCGGGAGTCGCTCAGTCTCTGTTACCATTTCGGTTAAATCGGTGAGCGGTTGCCCGGCCGCGCCGCGCAACCGGAATACGTCGTCGTTATGGATGAAACGCGTGAGCAGCGCGGAGAGGTAATCTGTAAGGGGCGGGTCGGCCACGCCGAGATGGGAGAAGAAGGCGTGTTCGGCAAGCCCCGCGAACAGCCGCCGTAGCGGGTGCTCAGGGGGTGGGTTCCACATGGTCGTCCGGCCCTCCGTTTACGTTCGGTCACTGTCAGGTGTCGGGGCGCCGTGCCCTGTACTAACCATGCTGCACGACTCATAGAAAATCAACAACGATTCGGCAAGATCAAAAATCTCATTTTTCTTTCAGTTACCCGGTTCGGGCACCACTACCGGGGGGCGCAACGGCACCGTCGGCAGCGGTTGCTCCTTGGTTACGCTCGGCGCGAGGCTCGCGGGGGGAGTGGGAACCAAGGTCCATTCCTGCACTGGCAATGGCTGTGCTGGCTTCGGTTCCGGGTGCGTCGGAAACACGGATACCGGCGCGCCCGTGGGCATCACTTTTGGGTCCGTTACTGCCGGCTTTGAAAGGAGAACGTTCGGAAGCGAGGCGGGTTGCGCCGGCGGCTTCATTTCCGGGAGTGTCGCGGGAACCGGCGGCGTTTCGGAAGTAACCTGCGGAACCGAACCGGCGAGGCAGTGTGCCGGGTGCCCCAGCGCACGGTAGAGCCGGAACTGCGCCCGGTTGTAGTCGGCGACTGCCGCGAAGAAGTCCGTGTTCGCCTGTGCGAACGCCTGAATCGCCGCGACCGCTTCTTGAGGTCGCACGACCAGCGTGAGCGCGTCCCCGATGCGGCGCGTCTGGCCCAGGCCGTCCACGCTCTTTTGCACCAACTCACTCGCTTCTTTCAACGCCGGTTCGGCGTCGTTGAGACGCTGCGCCGCAGCCCGGACTTGCGCGAAGGCCGTGGCGACTTCCGCTGCGATCCGGTCCTGCGTGCGAAACAAATCGAGTGTTGCGAGTTCGTGTTCGGCCCGGCGCTCGTGGACCCGCGCCCGGTTGCCGAACCCGAGTGCCGAAAACTCCCAGAGCAATTGTACGTCGATGTCAAACCGGCCGTCGAAGTTCTTCAGAGAACCGCTCCGCCCGCCGCCGAACGCGCCGTAGCCCAACGATCCGCTGGGGTTCGTCGAAACGCTGCGCACCGCGAGGCTGGGCACCAGCGGGCGGATCTTCTCTTGCTTCAGGCGCGCCAGGGTCGCGCTCACGAACGCCTGATGCCCGGCCAGTTCGGGCCGCGTACTCAGCGCGACAGGAATAAGTTCGTCGATCGCGATTGACGCGTCGATGACCGTGACCGGCAGGAACGGCGGTTCGGCCGGTTCGACGACCGCCGAGGGCGACAGCCGAAGGAGGCGCGCGAGTTCGGCGCTGGACGTGCGCCATCGCTCGCGCGCCGCGGAAACCGCTTGCTTGCGGCGCCCGAGTTCGGTTCGCGCGCGGTGCTCCTCCGCTGGCGGGGCCAAGCCCTTCGCGAGTTCCGTCGTTTTGCGAACCAACTCTTCCGCACGCCTTTCGGCCACGAGCGCGCCGGCCAAATCGCCGCGCGCCTGTTGCACCCCGAAGTACGCCTCCGCGACCGCGAGCGTGGAATCATTCGCCACAGTCTGTTGCATCGCCTGACGCGCCCGCAACTCCTGGCGTGCCGCGAGCGGGGCGTATAGCGCGTCGGAGAACGCGAACACCACGTTCGGCCCGAACCCGGCCATGAACGTGTTGCGATTTGACTTCACGATGTCGCCCGCGAACACCTGTTGCGGCCCGGTGTGCGCGAAGTAGTCCAGGCCCAGCGAGATGTTCGGGAGCCACAGCATCCGTGCGCGATCATGGAGGGCCGCAGCAACGGCCACCTGTTGTCCCGCAATTTGTACGTCGAGCGGGCGTGCGTTGGAGAGCCTGAGCGCGGTCGCGAGATTAATGGGCAGCGGTGCGTCCGACTCTTCGACCGGCGGAGTGGTGTTCGCGAGCGGACCTTTGCCCGCCGTGAGCGACGCGGGCGGAGAGGGTACACCGGGCGCCGGGATTTGTGTATGGAGCGCCGGGCGCGGTACGGCTTCTTTACGCAACCTCGCCTTCGTCTCCTTAGAGATGTAGGGCGGTGTGCAACCGGTCGCGGTCCCCAGACCCGCGACGGTGGTCCACGCCAGCAGCGCGCGGCGAAATCGCCTCATCCGAACATCCCCCCGGCCGATCGCTAGCTCGAACTTGAGAGTATTTCGGCCTGCGCATATCTGCACCGACCAAAAGGTGCAACGGCAACCGCCGCGCTACTTCCGACAACCCGGGTAAACAGCTAAACTCTACCTGTCGTGCCGGCGTACCGAGTTCGTGCGCCCGACCTGCATTCGCGAGGCACCATGCTCCCCACCCGGATCCGCCCCGCCGGCGTCGCTCTTTTGGCTTCGTGCCTGTGCCTTTCCGGCACCGGACGCTCGGACGAAATCGAGAAGGCGCCGCCCCCCCGACCAGTCGTTGACGACCATGAACAAATTCGCAAGGAGTTGGAAGCGAAGCTCGCGGGTCGGGCGCCTGCGGAGGTGCTCGCGTTCGTCGAGCGGTTGGCGCAGGAATGGCCCGCGCGGAAGGGCGCTTACGAGGTCGCACACAGCCGCTTCAAGGTTCACGCGGCGGAACTAAAGGCGGCCCAGCAGCGCCTCGACGGCCTCAAGCCGCCGCCGGAACAGACGCCCCTCGTACTGCGCCCGGCCGACGTGGAAGCCGCGGTCAAGGACGCACAGACGCGGGCTGATCACTCCGCCGCACGTGTCAAATACCTCGAAGAACTGAAGAACGCACTCGCTGCGGTCGTCGCTGCGGGCACCGCGTTCGACCGCGCAGTAACCGCCGCGGATGAACACCTTCTCAAGATGCGAACCGCGGCGGCACTCGCGGCGAAGACCGGCGCGGCCACGTTACCGGACGCGGTCGCCACGAAGCAACTCGACGATGCGGTGAGGACACTCACGACGCTGTCCGTTGAAATGCGCCCGACGGTCGTGAAGGCGCAGGTCGGCCTCGTGGCGCTGGCGAACGAACCGGCGCACGCGAAAGCCATCGCCGCGTTCGCTGCCGCGAAGCTCATCGAACTGAAGGACGCGCAGGCCGAGACGCTCGCGGCGCTGAAGTTCGCGGAAGAGACACGCTCGCTGACGCCGGCGCAACTCGCGGGCAGGTTCACCGAACTGCGCAAGCAACTGGCCGAGAAGATCGCAGCGATCGAGGGCGATAACAAAGAGTACGCGGAAGCCCGAGCCAGGGCCGAGATTCGGAAGATTGGGTACGCGCTGAGCGACCCGTTCGCGGGCGCCGGGAAGGAACCCGCAGTCGTCGTGCCTTCGGCGTCCCCGTTGGAAGCGACCGCGGGGAAACTGCTCGCGGTTCAACAGTACCTCGCGGCGAGGGTCCGTGCGATCGACACGCGCGCGGAAGAGGCGCTGACGATTGTCGCGACGCTCGATGAACTGGAGAAGAAGGCGAAAGCGTACTCAAATACACTCAATGACGCACGCCTGCTAGCGGGTCAGACGACGACGCTCGCGTCGGAGATCGGGCGCCGCGTCGGGACCGGCGACATCGAACCGGGCAAGGTTCCCGACGGGACCGCCGAAGCCGTGACGTTCACCGGCCGCGCGAAACTCGACGCCGACGCGACCGATGTGCAGACCGTACTCGACCAACTTCGACAGGAACGCGACGCGCTCCGCAAGCCGGACCTCGCCACCCAGAACATTAAAACTGTCGCGCGCCAGTTGCTCGCGCAGGTGAACGATCGCATCGAGCTGCTCGCAGAACAGAAGAGGCTCGCGGCCCATTACGCGACCGCGCGGAAGGACCGACCTGAAGCCGAGCAAAAGCGTCTCGACCAGCACGCAATCGAGCGCATGAACAGGGACGAAAGCGAGTGGGACTGGGTACTTGCGTGCGACCGGTCGAAGCCGGGCGCGGACGCGTCCGAGTTGCTTGCGGCGTATTACAAGGAACTCATCGACCACGACGAGCGGGCCGAGAACCTGAATCGCCAGAGAGAAACACTCGCTGGCCTGGTGAAACTCACGCAGCGCGAGGCGGACGATGTCGCCAAGTTGCGGGTGCTTCTGGAGAAGCGGACCGCGGCTTCCGAGGACGCGAAGGCGTGGGACGCGTGGCTCGCGGTCCGACTCGCGCCCGGGCTGAAGGGCGAAGCCGAGGTCTACCACGAGGAAACCGCGCGGCTGAACGCGGTCGCGGGTGTGAACGCACGCCGGGTCGAGTCGCTCACTGGTAATGCCCCAACAGACGCGAGCAAGGCCGAGCAAACGAAGCTCCCGGCCAACGGCGGCGAGATCGGTCGCGCGCGGAACGAACTGTCCCAGGCCCGGCTCCACGGGCTTCGCACCACCGCCATCAAAATCAACATCATCATTTTGGGAGCGTTGCTGATTCCGCGGCTCCTGCTACGGATTCTCGGGCGCGCGATCCGTGGAGGCACCGACGAGACCGGGAACCCGTCGCCGGTACTCGCGTCGCTCCGCGGTGTGCTGAAAGCGGGAACCTGGCTCGCCGCGATCGCGCTCGTCCTCAGCATCCTTGGGTACGACGTGACCGCGCTCGTGATCGCGTTGGCCATCGGCGTGCTCGCGGTCGCGCTCGCGGCCCGGCCGATGATCGCGGACGTGCTCGGTTCGGTAGTCATTTTCGCCGAGCGCCGGTTCAAGGTGGGCGACGTGGTGCGCCTGGGCACCGGCGAACCGGCCCGCGTCGTTGGCCTCACGTGGCGCTCCACCGCGCTGAAGAACACGAGTGGCCTCGTGGTCAGTGTGCCCAACCGCACGGTGACGGAAACGACCGTGGAGAACCTGTCGAAGGGCGCTGAGACCTACGACGCGATCGCGGTCACGGTAAGCACGGACAAGGACGCGGGGAAGGTGATCAACGTAATTCGCGGCGCTGTGGTTCAGTGCAAGAACGTCTCGGCCGACAACGGCGTGACTGTGATGAGGTACCACCAGAAGGGCGGGGTGAAGGTGGTAGAGTACCGGTTCTGGTGGTTCCTGAAGGACTACGAGATGCGGAACAAGACCCGCGACGAGGTGTTCGCTCGCATCGCGCTGGGCCTCGCGCACGAGGACATGACCGGAATCGAGATCATGCTGGGGTGAGTTTGGTAGAGTGGGTCGAGCCAGCACTTTTAAGGGTGTGTCGTATCTTGCTTTTCTCGGTCGTCAGTAGTCTGGCGGTCGAGATGCGTTTCTCGCGTGTGAAGCGATTGCGCCGAGGTCGTGGTTTCTTGGGACCGCGTGTGTGCTTCTGGGATCGCGACAACCGAACCTTCCTCGCCAACACCTTCAACCAGCCGCGATCTTGCCCGCGGAACTCACGAAGAGCCGCAAGGGTGCGATCCAACCACTCCCGGACGATCTTGTCGTGGAACTGTGACATTTTTTCTCGCGGCGCCCCCGCGAAGCGCCGTCTGGCCCTGCCGGCCGCACGAGAAAGCGGTGGCGAGGCTGTGGGTCAATCTCGACGCGGCTGACGTGCCGGCCACGGTGGACGGTCCAGAGGGCACGGAAACGTGCGACTTACACACCCTGCGTGCGTGCTCGGCGGGTAGTGAGAAATGAGGAAACCCATCAACCCGCGGTGCCGGAACCGAAACGAACAACCCCCGGTTTCCCAGGGGTTTGGGGATCGCCGGGAGTAGTCAGGGGCGATTGAGGAAGAAGAGGCCTCGCCCGGATTTGAACCGGGGATGACGGTTTTGCAAACCGTTGCCTTACCACTTGGCGACGAGGCCGAACCACAGAAATGCTATCGGCCGCAGGCACCGCTGTCAATTCCGGCACACCTTACATCGTCACCCGTTGGCGCGCGCCTTGAGGCTCTTCCCCAGTTCGTTCATCCGGCGCTTGCACTCGTCGCGCGCTTCGATGAACCCCGCCGTGGTCGAGTTCCCTTTTCGCAGGTAACTCAGCACCACGGACTCCGCGTCCACGAACCCGGCACAACCCTCCGCCGTGAGTGCCGCGAGTTCGAGCGGGATCGTCGTGATGCCGTTGCGGTCGCCGTGGAGCAAATCGCCGGGGCCGATCCACACACCGCCGACGCGCACCGGCACTTCCAACTCCACGATCTGCGTGTACCCGTGCGACGGCATCGTTCCGCCGGTGAAGCACGGGAACTTCAGCGGCTCGACCTGATCGAGATCGCGCCCGGCGCCGCTCGTGATGAGTCCAACGCACCCGAACGCCTTGTACGTGGTACACATGATCTCACCGAACGTCGCCGCTACCGCCGGGTCGTCGAGATCCTGAAACACCACGACTTTCGGCCCGCTGAGAGACGCGATGCGTTCCACCTGCGCGCCAAGTCCCATGTAGGTGTCGCCGCCGCGCGGCGGGGCGCCGGCGCGGAACGTGGCGGTGGTCGCGAACCCGACCATCGGTGGCAACGCCGGGTAACACGCCTTGATGCGCGCGTCGGTGTAGCCAACGATTCGCGAGCGACACTCGAACAACTCAAGGACGTTGCACACGGTCGGCGTGTCGTACTTGCGAAGTTCGTCGAGAACGGAAGCGGGGATTTCGGCGGGCATGGGTTTCCTCTGAATCTTGGCGAGCGGGGGGCGTAAGCCCTTTGATAGTCGCTCAACCTCTTGATACTGTCGGATCAATCCGGGGGCTTACGCCCCCCGCTCGCCTCCGAGCGAAGAACACGTTCCGATCTTTTATATTGCGGCACGCGACATTCCGAAGTATCCTTCACCGAATGGTGGAAGTGCGTAACCACTTTCACCCCTGCCAGTATCCCACCCAATTACCCCAGCCACCGGGGCGCGCTGCCATGCTCTCGATTCCCTTCGGGCTAACGCGGATGTGCGACGGCATCTCTCGCCGTAACTTTCTCAAGGTTGGCGCGCTGTCCTTCGGAGCGGTCAATCTGACGCTCGCGGACGTACTCCGCGCCGAAGCCGCCGCGAAGAAGAATGACCCGTTCGGTCGCACCCGGCACAAGGCGGTCATCAACATCTTCCTCGGCGGCGGACCACCGCACCAGGATATGTGGGACATCAAGACCGAAGCGCCCGCGGAGATTCGCGGCGAGTTCAAGCCGATCGCCACAAAGGTGAACGGCGTGAAGATCGGTGAGACGTTCACACGCATCGCGGGGATGGCGGACAAGTTCGCGTTCATCCGCTCGATCATCGGGGCCGGTGGCGGGCACGACGGCTACCAGTGTACGACCGGTTCGACCAAATCAACGCTTGCGGCGCTTGGCGGGCGACCGAGTCTCGGCAGCAGCGCGATGAAGGTGCAAGGGAGTGTCGATCCGAGCGTGCCGCCGTTCGTGGGACTCGCGGCTCCGACGCAGCACGCGCCGTGGAGCGACGCGGGACAAACCGGATTCCTCGGTAGTGCCTACGGCCCGTTCAAGCCGACCGGCCCGGACATGGCGAACATGGTTCTCAATGTCGCCAACAAGGACCACATGCCGGACCGCAAGAAACTCCTCGCGGGCTTCGACGACATGAAGCGCAGCGCCGACCACCAAGGCGCGCTGACCGGTGCCGACGCCGCGACCGAGAAAGCGTTCGACGTGCTGACCTCGAGCAAACTGGTGGAAGCGCTGGACATCTCGAAGGAGAGCCAGAAGACGCGTGACCGCTACGGCGACGGCAAACCGTACCAGTTCCAGTACGACGGCGCCCCGACGGTGAACGAGCAACTTCTGGTCGCGCGGCGGTTGGTCGAAGCCGGTGCGCGTGTGGTCACGTTGAGCTACGGTCGGTGGGACAGCCACGGCAAGAACTTCGACCTCGTTCGCGACCACGGCGCGAAACTCGACCAGTGTCTCACGGCGCTGGTCGAAGACCTCGACATTCGCGGGATGCTGGACGACACGACGGTGATCGCGTGGGGCGAGTTCGGACGCACGCCGACGATCAACAAGGGTGCGGGTCGCGACCACTGGCCACAGGTGAGTTGCGCGATCCTCGCGGGCGGCGGGATGAAGACCGGCCTGACGATCGGCAGCACGGACAAGAACGGCGGCAACGCGAAGGACCGTCCGGTGGGCTTCAACGACGTCTTCGCGACGCTGTACCACAACCTCGGGCTGAACCCGGAAACGACGACGATCAACGACCCGACCGGGCGCCCGCAGCACCTCACCGACGGCAAGGCACTGCCGGAACTGGTGTAAGTTGGAAGCCGCTCCGTGGCCTTTTGTTGCCGTTCCTTCTCGTGACGACGCTCGGCGTCGTCACGTCGTTTTCCGCCGCTCCGCGGCGAGAGATCGCACTTCAGCCAATGTCGCCAAACAACCGCCGTCCGCCTTCGCGTCTCGTTCGCGCGCTGGCTTTTACGGCCATCCTGTTGCTGTGGGTGTTTCTCGCACGTGAAGTGGCGATCGAAGGAACGTCCGCGCTCGGCCCCTGCGGGCAGTGCTTACAATGGGTCGCGCCGGTGGTCGCGTTCTCCGCACTTCTGCTCCGGGTGAGCGACCGTTTTGGTTCCAAACCGCCTTCCCCACCTCGGGTTTTTCCTCCTCCCGAGTGATCCTCGGCAAGTCCTAAGCCCTTCCTCCGGCGCGAGGGCGCAATACACTTTCGCGGACCGTTCGCTCTCCTCACGGTGATTCTGGCCGATGCGAGCCTTCCTCTTGCGCCTCTGGGAAACGTGGCTCGGCGAACCGCTCCGCAAAGTGGAAGCGGAGTCACTTGCGTACCGGTTCTCCGACGACGGCCGGCGCATCGACTGGAAAACGCCCGTCGTGCTGCTCACGGCCGCAGCCTGTCTCACGCTCCAACAGTACACCGCGAACCCCGGTCAACTCGTTTCCGTGGCGAGGTTCGTCGCGAACACGTTCAGTGGTCCGGGTGCCGCCACCGAGGTCGAGGGCGCGCTCCGCAAGTGGGGCAGCGACCAACTCACGAACCGCCTCTGGTGGGCCGGCGTTTCCGTACTCACCTACGCGTTCATCCCGTTCCTCGTGCTGAAGCTCGTGTTCCGCGCCAAACTGACCGACTACGGGCTGAAGATCCACGGCGTTCTCCGTGCGTGGCCGCTGTATGTCGTGTTCGTAATGGTCATGGCCCCAATCGTGTGGATCTGCTCCATCGAAGACCGGTTCCAGCAGACGTACCCGTTCATGCGGTTCAGTTCGCCCGACGAGGTTCACACGCAACTCTGGAAGTGGGAATTCGGCTACGCGGCGCAGTTCGTGGCGCTGGAGTTCTTCTTTCGCGGATTCATCGTCCACGGCACCAAACACCGGTTCGGCGTGTACGCTGTGTTCGTCTCGATGGTGCCCTACGTCCAGATTCACTTCGGCAAGCCGATGCCGGAAGCGGTCGCGTCGATCGTCGCGGGCATCGTGCTGGGCTACATGAGCCTGGCGACGCGCTCGGTGTGGCTCGGCGCGGCGCTGCACATCGGCGTCGCATGGAGCATGGATCTCGCGTGCCTGGCGCGCCGCGGGTTGCTGTGAGACAGTGCTCGACCGTTCACTATAATTCGGCGCATGACTTTAGCTATTCGCGTGCGCGGCCTCGTGAAAACGTACCCGGCCCGGCCACCGGTCGAAGCCGTGCGCGGTCTCGATTTAGAAGTCGGTGTCGGCGAATGTTTCGGGTTGCTCGGGCCGAACGGCGCCGGCAAAACCACCACGCTAGAAATCATCGAAGGGCTGCTCGATGCGACCGCGGGCGAAGTGGAAGTGCTCGGGCTGAAGTGGGGCGCGAACGACATCGAGATTCGCAGTAAGATCGGTATCTCGCTTCAAGAGACGCGGCTCTCCGACAAACTCACCGTGCGCGAAACAGTCACGCTGTTCCGCTCCTTCTACGCGACCGGTCTCACGCCGGACGAAGCCATTGCCCGCGTTTCACTGGAAGAAAAATCCAACAGCTACGTCGATAAACTCTCGGGCGGACAGCGGCAGCGGCTCGCGGTCGCGACCGCACTCGTGGGCGATCCAGAGTTACTCTTCCTCGACGAACCCACAACCGGTCTCGACCCGCAATCGCGGAGGCAGCTTTGGGACGTGATTCGCGCGATCAAGGAACGCGGGCGCACGGTCGTCGTCACCACGCACTACATGGACGAAGCCGAGCGCCTGTGCGACCGCGTCGCGGTGATCGACCATGGGAAGGTGATCGCGCTGGGAACGCCGTGTGAACTAATCGCGCGTGTCGGCGGCGAACACGTCATCGATCTCGACATCGATCCCGCGAGCGGTGTGCGCCCTTTCGCTGCCGACCTCGCGGCGATTCCCACGGTGAACTCGGTGCGCGAGGAAGGTGATCGCGTCACACTTACGGCGAGCGAACCGCACCGCGCGCTGCCGGCGCTGCTCGACCTCGTCCGTGCCGCCGGGGTGAAGATCGCGGGGTTGACCACTCGCACCGCGACCCTCGAAGACGTGTTCGTGATACTCACCGGGCGGCATCTGCGGGACGCCGAATAACCAGTCTCAAGTCTTCAAGTCACAAGTCGAAAACCGTGTGGCTTGGCTTTCTTTGACTTGCGACTTTCGACTAGAAGACTTGGGACCATCTATGTCTCCACTGTGGCACCTCACGCTGGCCCGGTTTCGCGAGTTCTACCGCGAACCAGCCGCGCTCTTCTGGGTGTACGGCTTCCCGCTCATCCTTGCGTTCTCGCTCGGCTTGGCGTTCAGCGAGAAGGCAGTCCCCGCGTCGAACGTGGACGTGATGATCGACCCCCTAAACTCGGATGCGACCGAATCGCTACGCGCGAAGCTCGCGAATGACCCCGGCGTAAAGGTCGCGGTTCACGATGAGGCGACATGCCGCAAACGGCTCCGCACGGCGAAGACCGATGTCATCGTAGTTCCGCGAGCCGAGAGCGAAGGTGGGCACGAATACCTGTTCGACGCGACCCGCTCCGAAAGCGTGCTGGCCCGCAACGCGGCCGATCGTGCTCTCTTGCGCGCCGCGCACCCGCCGACGGTGCCTCCGGTCGAAACCCCGCAGACCGAACCCGGCGGGCGCTACATCGACTTCCTCATTCCCGGCTTGCTCGGAATGAACCTGCTCGGCGGCGGGCTGTTCGGCGTCGGCTTCGCTGTCGGCGACATGCGCGTACGGAAGCTCCTGAAGCGGTTCCAGGCGACGCCGATGCGCCGCACCGACTTCATGCTGAGTTTGATGCTGAGTCGGCTCGTGTTTACGCTGATCGACATCGCGTTGTTGCTCGGGTTCGCGTACTTGGTGTTCGGGGTGCGGGTGCGTGGCAACCCGGTGGTATTCGCGGTGCTGGTCGTGACTGGCGGCGCGTGCTTCGCGGGGATCGGCCTGTTGCTCGGCTCGCGCGCACGCACGATGGAAACGATCGCGGGGTTGGTGAACGCGGTGATGCTACCGATGTACGTGCTATCGGGCGTGTTCTTCTCCGCGTCGCGGTTTCCGGACGGGATGCAGTGGTTCGTTCAGGCGTTGCCGCTGACCGCGCTCAACGACGGCCTGCGCGCGGTGATGAACGACGGTGCTAACTGGGAGGCGCTCGGCCGCCCTCTCCTCGTGTTGAGCCTGTGGGGTACAATCTGCTTCGCGCTGGCGCTGCGATTTTTCCGCTGGCGGTAGCAGCGGATCGTCGTGGCGGGCCGCTGGCCAGCCTTCGCTTTCGTTGGCCAGAGGCCTGCCCCACGATTCTTACCGCTGCGGCGCTCCGCGGGCGGGCGCGAGTCCCACACGCGAAGCGTCTTGTCGCCGGACGCCGACACCAACTGCGCACCGTCAGGGCTGAACTCTCGGGGGTGGCGGGAGTTGAACCGTGGGTGCGATGGCGTCCAGGTCGCGCGGACAGGTGGGCGTGCGCGCGACAACTTCTCCTGGCCGAAGCAGTCATTCCGAACCGCGCCGCGAGTGGACTTGTCATTCGAAGTGCTGGTACTAATTTACCTGCAGACCGCCGCCTTAGCTCAGCGGTAGAGCACGGCTTTCGTAAAGCCGGGGTCCAGGGTTCAAATCCCTGAGGCGGCTTTGAGTACAATGTCTTCGGCTGACGCAGTTTAAGCGTACTTCCCAGTGGTCGGGAGCGTGGCCTGGCACCCAATCGTTTTCCGTAACTTACGGAGAAAATGGGATGGTTGCGAACCCGACCCCATCTCGTCGAATCCCCAAACTCTACCCCAACAAGACTAGGAGTTACGCAGTAGGCACGATTGGTAGGCGATATTGCGGTTTGGCTCGGTAGGCGCACGGCTTCTTGCGACGGATTCGTCGGGCATGAGGAGGGGACTCGCAAAAATAGGTTGGGCTACTTTTGGGCGGGATCTGATTCTGATGTACTAACGACGAACACAAATGACGCAGCCCCTGGTTTTTCCAGGGGCTGCTTGAGTTACCCGGCTAGGATTTGAACCTAGACGAAGAGAGCCAAAATCGTCCTCTATATCATTTGCGTATACGCTGTTTTACCGGTCATTTCGGCCGTAACCGTATATTCCGCTGGTAATTACGGGAGAATATTCACTTCGTCGTCTTGCGTTTCCTGGGCTTCTTTTGGGGCGGTTTTTCAGAATTGTGTCCCAATACTGTCCCACCAAAATCGGGAAGGATATTCGCCCCGATCCTGGCGAACACGTCGTCGGTCGTTGCCTGCTCGTCCAGGGCGGTGTAGTGCTTCAAAAGGGTGTCCGGGTTGCACCCGAATGCGATGCTCGCTTGCTTGGCGTTCACGCCGCCGTCCCACGCTTTGGTAAACGCACGGGCACGGAACTGGTGGGAGTTGAGTGAAGGTCGGGTCGGGAACGCTTGACGGTACTTGTCGAAGATGTTCCCGACCCATGCGTAAAGTCGTTCCCAATCGAAACCGTCGATCAGCCGGTGGGTCGGGAAGTGCTTGGCGTCGAGGATGGTCTTGAGTTCGCCGCTGTAATTTTCCCACAGGTGTGTGGTGCCGGCGTACTTTTGGAGGGCGTCGAACAACCCGGTCGGCAGTGGGACGGCCCGCTCCTTGCGCCCCTTGGTGGCACCAGCCGGGAACACGATGCTGCCGGTGCGAAGTTGCTCGGATTTCAGTCCACAGAGGTCGGCCAGACGACAACCGGTGAACGCTTTGACGCTGAAGAACAGGATCGGAAATTCCCACCCGTTGTAGAAGTCGTGCAAGTAGGTGAAGAATTCCTTCATCTGTTCGTCGCTGACGTGCCGGATCGGTTTGGCGTCGGCCTTCGGGGGCGAAAGGTTGGCGAACGGATTGGTGCGGCAGATGCCGAGTTCCTTCACCAGCCATTTATTCCACAGGGCCGACACCGACACGAGGCGATTTTTGACGTTGTGGGCACTGTGCTGGCGGGCGTTGGCCTTGTCGTACTTCACCCTCTTGTCGGCGGTCGTGGTGAAAGTTTCGAGCCACGTCATCGCCATGCTTTCGTCGATGTCGGCCGGACCCGTGACGGCCAAGAACTGGCGGCGAATCAAGTTCATGTCTTTCAGGTATTGCGTCAGTGTGGTTTGTCGTCGGCCGCTGCTGGCGAACTTGTCGGTGAGCAACTTGATCGCCTCGTCCCAGGTCACCGTCACGCCGGAGCGGAATGCGCCGTACTCACGGGCGATGATGCGTTCGGCCTTCTCCTGCGTCTCGGATTTTTTCTCGGTGTCGAGGCTGCGCTTGCACCGCTGATTGTCCGGCCCGATGAAGCGGACGTACCAAGTGCTGTCCCGCTGCAACAGGCCGTACCCGATGCGGCGGTCATCGGCGAGACTCACGAATTTGTCGAACGTGCGGCCCATGTCTGTACCCCATGTGTTCCAAGATTTGTATCGGAAGAGAATTAGGGACACAATAGTGAGACACAATTTTCAAAGCGTGATTTCAGGACAATGTGGTGGGTCGGGGAACGAATGTAAAATGATCCTCTGACGATGTGCCCGAAACAGGTGGGAAAATGACAACGCCGCCCGACATAGAGCCGGAAAAGCGAAAGCGGAGGCGACTCCCGCTGTTCGGGTTGGGAGGTTTCCTGCTGTTGCTCTTGGTGTGGCTCGTCCTGGGCGTGGGAAACTATTGCGTGTGGTGTTTGGGCGAATCTTCCGACGGGGCGTCAAAGTTCGGGGAGTCTTTCGGGTTCGTCAACTCGTTGTTCTCCGGATTGGCGCTCGTCGGCGTCGTCGCCGCCATCATCCTCCAAAGAAAAGAACTGACCCTGCAACGGGCGGAACTCAAAATGACGAGGGAGGAGTTGGCGAAAAGTGCAACGGCTCAAACCCAACTCGTCCACCTCTCGGCGCTCTCCACCCTGTTGCAAACATACCTCGAAGAGTACAAGCTGAACACGCATTACCACGAGGAGGAGTTCAAACAATTCCTGAAAGACGAACCGGCGAAGGCGAAAGACAACCTGTGGTATCGAATCCTTATTCTCCGGGCCGAACTGGAAGCGATCAACGCCAAGGCTGCGGGTCAGACGTTCGCAATGACGGACAACAGCATCGAGAGCCACCGTCGCCAATACTGGTACGACCAGTTCGAGGCTGCGATCAGTCAGTTCGAGAAGCGGTGGGAACCGACCGAAACCGACCCCGATCTGCTTCCCGATATTGAGGGTCGCCGTGTGGTTGAGACGCTGGTCGGGCGATTGGAGAAAATGCAGGATTGGATCGACGCCGTCCCGGAAGGCGATGCCCATGCCCTGCACTTACTCATCCAATCACTGAGGGAGTTCCATCTGAACATCACCGTGGCTCCATATGATTCGCCTGACGACGAAGGCCAGCATGTTCCAAGACAGTCGTTGCTACAAAACGATCACGCCCACGGTAAGGAGATGTGCGCTCAGATGAAAACGTGGTTCGAGACTACCAAACAGTCGAAACCGGACAACCCGACGGGATGAAAACTTCAAGCTGATGGAATGCGCCCGTACAACTTGAAACAGTTCAACTTGGTGGAACGGAACTCGACATCCGGCTACTCACCATTCAGAAGCAGTACCAGACGCCGAGACAGTTCTCTTGCCGCTTGGTGCCATCATTACACACGGCCGATCTCGTCGTTCCAAATCCCGATGGCGATCAGGTGGCCGATAATAGGGGAACCGGCTTTCTGATAAGCGCATCGGAGTTCAGGTTCCGAGTGCTGAATGTGAAGATAGGCAATTTCTTCGTCGCTCAGAGGGAAGTGAATAACATCTACCCGATCATTGTAGTAAACCTTCCACATTCGCTTTGCGACAGGGAGAATCCCAAGCGGGTGCGGATACAGTTTCTTGCCCGCCGCCGTGACGTATTCCATCGCCACGTCCACGAGGAACGGCCCCCAGCCATCACCCGCCTGGATGTTCTCTGCCATCACGAAAATTGAACCATTACCTACGGGTTGAATAATCAATGTCCCCAAGTCGAACCGGGTACTTCCGTCGGAATTAACAAAGCCGATCTCAATACCCTTACCAGGGGTTGTCGCCCAGCGAACGTCAAACGTGACCCCAGCGGGGATGTCGTGAACAGTCTTCATTGGCATGGCACGGTTCCATCTAATAGGTTAGGTTGATGTCAACGGTGTGTTGACGTGTTGTTGCGATGATAATACTTCGCAAGCGAGGGGTTGTATAGTAACCCCTCGCAGCCTTGCTGATTTATTCTTCCTCGGCCTCTTCCCCGTCCTGTTCATCGACTTCCACCTCGCCGCCCTGTTCGGCAACGTACTCATCCTGGGGCCGCTCTTCTTCCGGCGGCTTGGTGCGAGCCAGTTTGATCCTCTCCGGCCGCTGGCGGCATCCCCATGACTCGATCTCGACCTTATGCCGGTAAAACGTGGCGGCATCTTTTCCTGTCGCCTCACACCATTCCCGGACGATCTCGCCCATCGTCTTGACGGGGGGCTTTTCGGCCTTGGGGTTCGTGACCTTGGGCGTCGTGGTCTTTGGCCTCCGCTGGACCGGTTTCTTGGGCCGCTGTGACGCCAGTTTCTCCTTCGGCGGGTGAGCGGCCTTCTTCCTGCCGTCCGTCGCTTGGGTCAACAAAGTGCGGAGTAGGAGGTTGTGCTGGTCGTCAACGTGGGCGTCGATCACGCCCTGCCACGGCATCTCCTTCAATCCGCCCTTCTTGCGATCCCAGGCCCGAACCACCAGCCTCATGTCGGGTTGTTTGAGGAGTGGCAGCCGCTCCCAAAGGTAGTCGTAGATTTCTTGATCCCAGAACCATTCCCCGACGGCCTTGTACACCTCGTCCCAGTCCGGCGTGAAGTGGATGAACTCGGCACGGGACTCGATGGCGGCACAGATGGGGTCGTCGCTGTCCCACGAGTTGCAGACGATTGCGCACCCGGATGTCGTGTAGAAGTAACCGGGAACGCCCTCGTCTTTGAGAAGTTTCGTGGTGCTGCCGTAGTCGATTTTCTTGTACTGGTCGGTTTCAGTGAGGTGCTTAATCGCCTCCCTCAACTTCCTGTCCGACAAGAAACTGTCGGCGTCGTCAATTGCCACCGGCATGTCCTTGTGGTGAAATAACTCCATGTGAAACTTTAACGGCGTCCGATAGCCCTTGACGTATAGGCCACCCTTTCCTTCCAGCGCCGCCTTCAATCCTTGTCCCTTGCCGACTCCCGGCGGGCCGAGGACAACTACGAGGTTCACCTTGCCCGTGGCGTAACCTTCGTACAGTTCCCTGAGTTGGGCATACCGGTTGACACGCTGGGCCTTCTCCGGGATTGCGTGCTTGGACCCACGATGACGAGCCATACAAATTAACATTGCCGCTCCTTGTTATCCTTGCGAAATTGCGAAACTGTGTTGGTGAAGTTCCAACAACCCAAACTTGACTGCGAGATAATACTACGATTCTGGAGGTTGTAAACGGAATTCAGACAAAGTGACTTGTGGTGTCAGGTTGCTACCCGCAGTGTGGCTGTGGACGCTGGCCGGGTTACCGCCCACCCGTTGCGACACCGAACTGGCGGCAGGTTCCGGTTGGTTGCCGCTGGCGACCTGCACAGTCAGTAGTCTGGTGGGGACAACGTTTGAGGCCGGTACTGGCCGGAATAGGGACTGGAGCAACGGTCGGGTTTCTGCCGTTACCACCCCCGCAGGGGGACTCGGTCCAGGGCGGGTGCGAAGCGGCCGTCTGTGACTGACATCCCTGCCGGGTTGCGTAGTAGACGCAACTTGTCCATACAATCAGTTCTTTTCTATACTTGGTGGGAATATCGTGACTGACACTACTATGTAGTAGTGGAATTGCGTGATTGCCCGATGGCAATACGTTATCAGCATGTGGAAAAAACGTGATTGGAAACCTATGGACTACAAAGAACTCCGGGAACATTATCCCAAGCGTCACCTGACGAAAATCGTGAACGTCACCAAGCGGAGTCCGCTGCGGCTGACGGAAATCCTCGTCTACTCGTGTTTGGTGGACCGGGCCACCCACAACAAGGGGGCGAGGCAGAAGCAGGTCAGCCGTGCCACCAGCCTGCACGAATCCACGGCGGTCCCCGCAGCGCTACACGCCTTGCAGCGGCACGCCCTGGTCGAGAAACGGGGGCCGTACTGGTGGGCGGTCGAGCCAGGGGCCGGCACCTTGCCCTGGTTCCAGTACCGCAAAGGGACCGAGGGGCAGAAGTGGGCAAGTCGGTTCTCGTACTGGTGGACCGGCGTCCGGAAGCCGAAGACGCCGCTCACCGGCACACAGGTCGCCCTGTACTTCAAACTCGTGAACCTCACCAGTTACAACCGGCGCATTACCAAGCGTGGCCTGTCGAAACTTCTGGGCGTGGATGTGAAGACCGTCATCGGGGGTGTGAAGAAGTTGCAGTCCGTGAACCTCGTCGATGCGGACCTGTACACCAACGTCCCCACCGCCGACCAACTCAAGTGGTTCAAACTGCGCCGGGAGAAGCCGGCGTTCGTGTTGAGCGAACGGTTCGCCCCGGTGTTCGCAACCGGCGAGGACGAGGCCGTCCTATCGAAACCCCTCGTTGACCGTGCCGGCCAGTTGCTCGTCGGTGCGGGCATCTCCGAGCGGCAGGTCGTCAACTACTTCCAGACCGCCCTGAAACTGGCGAAACGATGGCCGGTCGTCTACGCCTTCGTCTCCAACTTTGAGGACTTTTACAAGAGCGTCGAGGGCCAACACCAGAACAACGTCGCCGCAGGCAAGTACGCCAAGGCGACGAACTGCTTGGGCCTGCTCTCGCTCGAAACGAAGAAGCGGCTCAAGGGCTTGGCGACCGCCCGCTGCTCCGGGCGGTGACGCAGTTTCGCAGTTTCGCAAGGATAAGCACGGACGGGTGCGACCCCTGGTTCCTGCCCCCGCTCCGGCCTCCAGCGGTAATAGCCCGACCGGGAACCGGGTAATAGCCGCCCGGCCGGGCAGTGGCTTGATAACCGTGCAAACGGGAAGATTCTCACCGCCATAGCCTTGCGCCCGTGCGTGGGACGGGTGTCTGGGGTTTTTGCCCCCACCCGTCTGCCCGCCTTTCTTGTCCGGTTCCGGCCCGCTCATCTGGTCCCCCACCTCTCCCTTCCG
>CAMDQN010000088.1 GCA_945905925.1 Singulisphaera sp. GP187 | reverse complement strand
CCGCGAAGGTCTCTTGTGAAAGCTTGACCAGTCACAAACGTGGCCCGAAAAAGAAGCCTGACCAAAAGCCAGTCTACAGCAAGAAACACAAGCACTACTCAACCGCTCGCCTCATAAAAGAGGCGAAAGAGTCATGTTGAAAGGGCTGGGTGATAAGACAAAGCCGACGTGCTTTGTCTTATCACCCCTTCTCCCCCTCATCTTGCGAAACTACTCCGAGCGGAACAACACGTCGATCCCGGTCGCGTCGGCGGGCACGGTCTCTGTCGCGACCGGCTTGTCACCGTGCTTCCAGGTGAACGTCGCGGGCAGTTGCGCCAGGATGTACGTCTTCGCCGGCAACGTCACCACTTTGCCCTCGATGGTCAGCGATAGATCTCGGTCGGTGTGGTTGTAGAACCCGACTTTGCGAAGCCCGTTCGCGTCCGGCGCGCCGGACGCCGGGAACACGCTCACTTTCACTCTGTTCGCGACTGCCGTGAGAGGGCTGGACTTCGCTTCCACCGGCTTCGCGTCCGGGGTCAAGGGCGTGTCCGGCGGCAGCGTCAGCGGCGGCAGCGTGTCCGAGTTCTTCGGCACGGGCATCGCCGAAGGCGGGATCAACGGATCCGGCGCCGGTGCGGGAACGGGAATCGCGGGGACACCGGGCTGCTCCAACCCCGGCAACTTCGGATTCGGTTCGATCTTCGGCAACTCGATCGCGGGGAGCTTCGGCAACTCCAGGGTCGGCAACTTCGGATCGGTATCGACCTTCGGAAGTTCGATCACCGGTTGCTTGGGTTCGGGCGCGATGCGGGGGATCTCAACTACCGGAACCTTCGGGTTCGAGATCATCGGCGCAGGCGCCGGGTCCGGCTTGATCGGCTTCGGCACATCGACGTTCGCGATCGGGCGACCCGCCGATTCTGTCTGCGCCGGGCGCGCGGGCAAGATCGGGCGAGGGGCGCCGAGGGAAGAACCCGGACGCGGCACCGGCTCGATACGCGGCGGCGGGAACATCGGCGGTGCAGATGGCACGCATGGTTGCACGTACACCGGCTGGCAGTACACCGGCGGCGCGTAGTAGACAGGCATCGCGTAATAGTAGACCGGTTCGCCACCACGCGGCCAACAGGCCGAGGCCCAGTCTGGGACCACCACCAGCGCGACCAGCGCGCACAACCCGAGTTGACGTTTCACGGCGGATTCCTTTCCGTTGTCGATCCGAGTAGAACGCACGTTGTAACTTTTCCCGTGCGCGCGATTCAACCCGAATGTGGGCCGCCACGGAGCGGTGGAACACATTGGAACACAAAATGCGGTTCAGCCTGGCGGTCGCGGTAGCGTTGTTTCTCGCGGGCAGTTCGTCCGCGCAACCGCCTAAAGCGGCCGACATACTCGCGCATCGCTACGAACTCGGCCAGCGTCTCAAGCGGTTTGAGCTGGAATGGGAGAAACACGAAAACGCGGACACGCGCAAACGCTCGCTGACCCAAATCCAGAAGCTCACGCAGCAATTCTTTTCGTTCCAGTTCGGCGAGATCGGGCGCTCGCTCGACCTCGCCGGGTTCGCGCTCATCTCCGACGACGAACCGAGCAGCACACGTCAGTGGGCGTGGAGCCTCTATGCGGTGCCTGAACTGCGCGTCGTCGATGGAAAAGCGAAGGAACTGACGGTCACTATCAACCAGTTCTACACTGTGAAAGGCGACGTACCGAAGAGCCTCGAAGTGCAACTCTGGTTCACCGACAAGCACATTACCACGATCAAGCCTGACAAGTTCCCGCACACAGTGAAGGTGCCGCTCCCGCCGCTCGGCGAGTTCGCGGGACTCGACCGCAAACTCTACTTCATGGTCGAGAGCGGCAAGGAGATCCGCCGCACCGCGATCGGCATTTCCCAGGTCGCGAACCTGGAAGACCGCCTCGCGGCGCTCAAGAAGACCGTCGCGACGTGGAACGTGAGCGACACCATCGAGAAAGCGACCGCTCGCAACCGCGCCGAGTTACTCGCGGAGTTCGTTGGCGGGACCGTGCCCGAAACCGATTTTCCCGCGGCCGACCTGCTCGCGAACGCGGAGACGATGCTCAACGGGAAGGAGTTCTACTCGCTCACAAAGCACGGGCAGTTCTGGCTCTCGGTGCCACTTGATGCAGAGAAGACCGCGCAGACCCGCGTTTTCATTCCGAAGGGACTGGACCCGACGAAGCCGGTGCCGGTTGTGGTCGCGTTGCACGGTGCCGGCGGTTCCGAGAACCTGTTCTTCGAGGGCTACGGCGCGGGCGCGATTGTGAATGAATGTCGCAAGCGGGGTTGGGTGCTCGTCGCGACCCGCAGCGGACTGAACTTCACCAGCGCGCCGCCTGTGCCGGCGATCCTCGACCAACTCGCGAAGCGCTACCCGCTGGACCCGAAGCGCACGTTCATGGTGGGGCATTCGATGGGCGCGATGCAAACCATCGACCTCGTGCAGAAGCACCCGGAACGGTTCGCCGCGGCAGCGGCGCTCGGTGGCAGCGGAACCGTGAAGGACGCGAAGGCGTTCGCCGCGCTGCCGGTCTTCGTTGGCGTGGGAGACAAGGACTTCGCGCTCGCCGGCGCCCGTGCGCTGAACAAGGCGTTGACCGCGAGCGGCGCGAAGAACGTGACCTACAAGGAGTACGCGGGCATCGAGCACATGGTGATCGTGCGCGAGGCGCTCGCGGACGTGTTCGCGGTGTTCGATAAGGCCACGAAGTAGTTACGCACCACGATAGCCGCGAGCGGCCAGCGCCGGGGCGAAGTCGGTGCCGCGTGCAATCGGCGGGCGCGGGCCCACCTCCACGCACAGCACCACTTCGGCGCGCTCGCCGTAAGGCGCTTCAGCGAGGATTTCGCCCCCTGGCCCGACCGCGAGCGAACAGCCGATACACTTCCGCCCGGCCCACGGGCCGCCGGTAATCGCACCGACGTTGCTCACGCCAATTACCGTCATGTCGTACAGCTTCGCCAACTCCGTGTAGGAGTCGCGCCAGCGCTTGCCGTACCGCTCGCCGGTGTTGTCGTGGTTCGTGTTGTCGTGGTCCGCGACCACCGCCCACGCGGACGGCGAGAGGATCAATTGCGCACCCATTCGCGCGAGAACGTGCGCGATCGCAAGCGACGAACAAAAGTTGTCAGCGCAGATGGAAAGCCCGAGCGTGCCGAGTTCGGTCTCCACGACGCCGATTCGGTCGCCCACGGAGTACAGATCGAGACCGATGTCGAGTTCGTTGATCTTGCGGTGATGGAGCAGGAGTTCGCCCGTGGGCGAGATCAGCACCGCCGCGTTGAAGAGGCGCGCACCGGCTCGTTCCACCAAGCCCGCGACGACGTACACCCCGTGTTCTCGCGCGGCCCGCGCGAGGAGTCCCGTGTGTGCGCCGGGAATCGGCACCGCGAGGGTTCGCGCGCACGGGTCGGTCCATCCGAGATCGAGGCACTCAGGCAACACGACGAGCCGGCATCCCTGCTCCGCCGCGACGCAAATCGCGTCGGCCGCCCGGCACAGGTTCGCTTCCGGGCGCCCGCCTTCTACCAGAATTTGCGCCATCCCAACGCGGTAACTCGCACGACTCATGGTGTCTGCTCTGGCGGCTTCGCAGACTTCGTCGGCTCTCGGAAGAACAGCAGGAACACCGCGAGCACCGCGACGGCCCCGATCGCGGGCTGGAACCAGATCCCGGCCCAGTCGTGTTCGATCTTGCCGAGCGGTCCGGGTAGCTTGTGCGCCGCCATCACGGCGCCCGCGAGCATCGTCCCGACGAACGCGCCGACGCCCCACAGGATGAACGCGATGAACCCCTGAGCCGCTCCCCGCATCCGCTCGTTGGCTTCGTCGTCCACGTAGAGTTGCCCCGCGATAAACAGGAAGTCGTAGCAAACACCGTGGAGCAGAATCGCGGCGAAGATCAGCATGGTTTGCGTGCCCGCGACCGACCCGGCGCTTTGCGAGAGGAGGCAGTACCGCGCCGCCCAAGCGAGAATACCCAGAGCGATGGTCCGCTTGTACCCGAGGCGTTTGAGCATCACCGGCAGCAGGAACAGGAAGACCACGTCCGACACTTGCGCGAGTGTCATCCGCGCCGCGAAGTTCGGCCACTCCAACTGACCGAGGTAAACCGCCATGTTCACGAAGTAGAAGTACAGTGGAATGCAGATCAGGAACATGCACCCAATAAACACCGCGAACGACCGCTTTTTCAGCAGAGAGAGAGCATCGAGGCCGAGGATTTCGCCGATCGAGACGTTCGCCCCCGTCTTCTTGGGCGGAGTGTGCGGGAGTGTGAACGCGAACAGTCCGAACGCGATCGAAAGCCCGCCCGCGAGGTAGAACTGAACCGCGGTCTTCTCGCCTTCGATCAGACTGAGTGTGACGCCGCCCGCGATCCACCCGACCGCGGACAGAATCTTCACCTGCGGGAAGTCTCGCTTCGCGTCCTTGAGGTGGTGAAGGGCAAGCGAGTTCCCGAGCGCCAGCGTGGGCACGAACGTGGCGCAGTACAGGATCAGCATCGGGTAGAATTCGCCGAACGTCGTGAATGACGGCAGCAAACAGAGCAGCGCCCCGCCTAGCAAACCGAGCGCGCCGATGATTTTCTCGGAGGCGAAGTAGCGGTCGGCGACCAGTCCGACGAAGAAAGGCGAGATCATCGCGCCGATGGCGAACGCGCCATACGCGGCACCAATCTCCTGGCCGCCGAACTTCAGCGCGTTGAGGTACGCACCCATGCTGGCGTACCACGAACCCCAGATGTAGTACTGGAGGAACATGAACACCGCGAGTTGGACCTTCAGACGCGTTTGCATCGGATGAGTTACCAGAATGATCCGCGGATAAAATCAGCAAGAAGGACCAGCCACAGAGGCACAGAGACAGAGAGAAGACCAGAGAGAAAGACTGTGTTGAAAACAGACCTCTTTCTATGGTCTTCTCTCTGCCTCTGTGCCTCTGTGGCTGGTCCTTCTTCTCGTTGCCTCAACCGCTACGCGAGTTCCTTGAGCGGTTGCGCGCCGTCTTCCACGAGGTAATGCGGCCGGCCGGTGAAGTCCGGGAGCGTGGCCTTGTCCACCTCGATGCCGAGGTTCTTGTACAGCGTCGCGTACAGTTCGCCAAAGGTCACCGGGCGCGACGCGGCCTCGCCCGCGATCTTGTCCGTGCTGCCGATCACCTGGCCCGTCGGCATCCCGCCGCCCGCGAGCAGCGCACAGTTCACCTGTGGCCAGTGGTCGCGACCGGTGATCGCGCTGATCTTCGGCGTGCGCCCGAACTCGCCCATAATCACCACGGTGCAATCCTTGTCCAGTCCGCGATCGTGCAGGTCTTCGACCAGCGCACTCACGCACTTGTCGAACGGCGGGAAGTCTTCTTCTTCACGGAGGAAGATGGAGTTGTTCTTGCGGCCTTCGGCGTTCATGCCGCCGTGGAAGTCCCACTTGCTGTAGTTGAGCGTGACGACTCGCGCGCCCGCCTCGATCAATCGCCTCGCCATCAGGAGGCTTTGCGGCACGCGCGGCGCGCCGTTGCCGTCCATGAAGATTTTCGGGTTCCCGGTGCCGTACCGCTCGACCACCTTCTGCGGTTCCTTCGAGATGTCGAGCGCCTCGGCCATGCGCGACGATGTGAGCAACCCGAACGCTTGTTCCGTGAATGCGTCCATTGCTTTCACCGCGCCGGAAGAGTCGGCGTCACGGCGCATGTCGTCGAAGCCCTTCAGCAGCGTTTTGCGCTCCGCGAGTTGGTTCACGGTAACGCCGCGAAGAACCATATCGTCCTTCGCCGGTCCCATCACACGGAACGGATTCAGGGCTTGCCCGAGGAACCCGGGACCGGGTTCGTTGTAAGGGCCGTGCGTGCAGGTGTAACACACGCTCACGAACGGCGGCACGCTCGCATCGACCGGACCTTGCAACTTCGCGACCGTCGAACCGAACTGCGGCCACCCACCTGCCGGCGTGGGCTTTTTGGGGTGGTGCCCGTTGTAGACCTGAATCGCGTCGTGGTCGGCCTGATTCCCGACGAGCGAGCGCACGACCACGAGCTTATCCATGATCTTCGCGAGTTGCGGCAGCGCCTCGCAAATCTGGATGCCGTTCACGTTGGTCGGGATGGGCTTCCACGGCCCCGCGATCTCTTTCGGCGCGTTGGGCTTCAGGTCGAACATGTCCTGGTGCGGCGGTCCGCCGACCAGGTAAATCAGAATGACCGACTTGTGTGCCGAGCGGATGCCGGCTTTGGCTTCGGCGCGGAGCAGGTTCGGGAGCGTGAGTCCGCCGAGTGTCAGCCCGCCAATCTTGAGGAACTCGCGTCGCGGGAGTGGGTGCGGGACGTGCATGGTTCGGCTCGCGTGGGTGGGAATACTTCGCGGGGACTATAGTCTCGCCCAGCGTGAGCGGCGAGTCAACGTGTTTCCGCGACACGTTCGAAGGCGAACCGGGGCGTGAGCCCTGTAAAACATTCGCGCCGCTCCTACTCCAATGTTTCACACGGGGCTTACGCCCCTCGCTCGCCCTCGGACAATACAACACCCCCCATGACAACACCCGCGATCATCTGGGACGTAGACGGCACGCTCGTGGACACGGCGGAGCACCACTTCAGCGCGTGGAAGCGGTTCGCGGAAGAGATCGGGCAGCCGTTCACGCGCGCCGACTTTGCGGCCACGTTCGGAATGCGGAACCCGGAGATTCTCCGCAAGCTGTTCGAGCCAGGCGCCGATGAGGCCCTCTGTGCGAAGTGGGGCGAGCAGAAGGAGAACCACTACCGCAAGTCGGTGCGCGACGAGGGCACGCAGTTACTTCCGGGTGTGGCGCGGTTACTAAAAGAGTTCGCCGAACGCGGGTGGCCGCAAGCGGTCGGTTCGTCCGCTCCGCTCGGGAACCTCGATCTGCTTCTGAGCGTCACCAACACGCGACGCTACTTCGGTGCGGTGATTACCGGCGACGACGTGAGTCGCGGGAAGCCGGACCCAGAGGTGTTCCTAACAGCCGCCGCGAAACTCGGTGCCACCCCGATCCGGTGCGTGGTGTTCGAAGACGCGGTGGCTGGCGTAGAAGCCGCGAAAGCCGGCGGGATGAAGTGCGTCGCGGTCACGTTCGTGAAGCACCATCCGGCCGGCAAGTTGCGCGCCGCGGGCGCCGATGTGGTCGTCGCGTCGCTCGGAGAGATAACCGTCGAGCAAGTTGCCGCGCTGGTCGGGTAAGTTGTCCGCGTCAATCTCATCACGCAAACAAGGAGTACCGATGTCGAACAAGCCGCTGACCGGGAAGGTTGCACTCATCACCGGGGCGTCGCGCGGGATCGGTGCGTCCATCGCCGTCCGGTTCGCCGCCGACGGCGCGAAGGTCGTCGTCAACTACGCGAACAGCGAGAAGGAAGCGAACGCGGTCGTGACCGCGATCACCGCGGCCGGGGGCAGCGCCGTCGCGGTGAAAGCGAACATGGGCAACCCGGCCGAGATTCCGCTGCTGGTCCAGGCCACGATGAAAGCGTTCGGCCGGCTCGACATCCTCGTGAACAACGCCGCGATCATGCAGCGCCTGTTCCTCGCGGACGTGACCGCTGAAACCATCGACGCGCACTTCAACGTAAACGTTCGCGGCTACCTGCTGTGCGTGAAGCACGCAGCCGAAGTGATGACCGCCGGCGGTAGCATCATCAACGTGGGCAGCGCGATCAGTCGCATGGCGTACCCGGGCGCGGTCGTGTACACCGCGACCAAAGGCGCGGTCGATCTCATGACGCGAGTCCTCGCGGCGGAGTTGGGGCCAAAAGGGATTCGCGTGAACGTGCTGGCGCCCGGCTCGACGCGCACCGACATGAACAGCGAGAAGAGCGGCAAGACGAAGGAGGAAGAGCGCCAGGAAGAACAGGCAACGGCGTTGCGGCGGATCGGTGAGCCGAACGACATCGCGGACGCGGCGGCGTTCCTGGCGTCGGACGACGCCCGCTGGGTCACCGGCACGTGGCTGGACGTGTCCGGCGGCATCCGGTTGTGAGCAGACCCACCCCCACCCCCTCCCTGCAGGGAGGGGGTGGGGGTGGGTCGGAACCGTTGAGAGTTTCGCTAGCGTCGGAAGCGTCCGCGGGCTATTCTTATCCTAATCCTGCCGACGCCCTCCCCCACGTTCTCCCTACACATGCGGTTACACGCCTTCCTTCTCGCTGTGTTTGCGCTCGCGTTCACGGCTCCGCTTCAAGCCGCGGACCCGCCCGTGACGTTCGAGCGCGACGTGCAACCGATCCTCACGCGATACGGTTGCAACGCGGGGGCGTGCCACGGGAAGGCTCGCGGGCAGAATGGATTTCAGCTCTCGTTGCTCGCCTACGACAACGACTTCGACTTCAACGCGATCACCACCGAAGCGCGCGGCCGGCGCATCTTCCCGGCGAACGCGGCCTTTAGTCTTCTGCTTCGCAAAGCGAGCGGTCAGGTTCCGCACGGCGGCGGGAAGAAACTCCCCGAAGGCAGCCTGGAGTACCAGACGTTAGAGAAGTGGATCGCGGCCGGTACGCCGCGCACCCCGGCCGACGCGCCGAAGTTAGAGAAAATCACGCTCTCGCCCGACAGCAAGCTCATGACCTTCAACGCGACGCAGCAACTCAGCGTCACGGCCCACTACTCCGACGGCACGAAACGCGACGTGACGCACCTCGCGCAGTTCTCTTCGAGTGAGGCGGTTTACGCGGCCGTTGACGTAAGCGGCAAGGTGAAGGCTGGGCCGATTCCCGGTGAAGCGACGATCATGGCACGGTTCGCGGAGAAGTTCGCGGTGTGCAGCGTGCTGATTCCGCTACCCTCTCCCGTCGATGCAAACGTGTACGCCAAGCTCCCGCGAAACAACTTCATCGATGATCTTGTGTGGGCGAAACTTCAGAAGCTCAACCTCACGCCTTCCGAAGTCGCCGGTGACGCGACCTTCCACCGTCGCGCTTATCTCGACGTGATCGGCCGACTGCCCACGCCGGACGAAACGCGAACCTTCCTCGCGGACAAGGACGCGAAGAAGCGCGAGAAACTCATCGACGCGTTGATCGACCGCCCGGAGTACGCAGACTTCTGGGCGAACAAGTGGACGGATCTCTTACGGCCGAATGCGTATCACGTCGGCATCAAAGCAACGTACAACCTCGATCAGTGGCTGCGCCGGAGCTTCCGCGAGAACAAGTCTTACGACCAGTTCGTGCGAGAGTTGATCGCTTCTAAAGGAAGCACGTTCACGAACGGCGCGGTGGTTATGTACCGCGACCGCCGCGACCCGGCCGAACTCACCACCCTCGTGAGCCAACTGTTCCTCGGCGTGAGGCTCGACTGCGCGAAGTGTCACCATCACCCGTTTGAGGTGTACAGTCAGGACGACTTTTACAGTTTCGCGGCGTTCTTCGGGCGCATCGGGCGGAAGGGACAGGGCATCTCGGCTCCCATTAGCGGCGGCGAAGAAGTGGTCTATCTCGGCACTGGGACCGGCGGCCGGCGTAACGGCGGCGTGGTGAAACACCCGCTCACCGGCAAGGAGATGACGCCGACACCGCTGCTCGGCAAGTCGCTTGACATCGACCCTGACACCGACCCACGTGACATTCTCGCACAGTGGGTCACGGCCCCGGAGAACCCGTACTTCGCGAAGGTGATTGTGAATCGCGTGTGGGCCGACCTGATGGGTCGCGGCTTCGTGGACCCCGTGGACGACCTGCGAGCCACGAACCCGCCGAGCAACCCAGAGCTGTTGGACGCGCTCGCGAAGGACTTCCGCAAGAACAAGTGCGACATGAAGGCGCTAATTCGGTCCATCTGCCTGAGTCACGCTTACGGGCTGAGTACCACGCCGAACGATCGCAACCAAGCCGACCTTCGTAACTACTCGCGCCACTACCGGCAGCGGCTTCGCGCGGAAGTGCTGCTCGACATGGTGAGCGACATCACCGGCGTGCCGGAGAAGTTCGACGCGATGCCGCTCGGCTCGCGTGCAATGGAAGTCTGGACCGCGCGCAGCGGGTCCGTGTTCCTCGACAGTTTCGGCCGGCCCGACCCGAACCAGGACCCGCCGTGCGAGCGCACTTCGGACACGACCGTTGTGCAGGCGCTCCACCTGATGAACAGTCCGAACCTGTACAAGAAGGTCACGAGCGACGACGGCAGGTGTGCGACCCTCGCAAAGAGCACCAAGACGAACGCGGAACTGATCGACGAGTTTTACCTACTGGCGTACAGCCGCAATCCGACCGATACTGAACGTGCCGCGGCGCTGAAGCGATTCGACAAGAAGGGCGCGACGCGGCGGAGCGTAACCGAAGACCTGATGTGGGCGCTGATCAACACGCCGGAGTTCGTGTTCAACGATTGAGGATCACTCGCCTTCTCAAACACGGAGCTACCATGCCAGACGACCGTCGTAGCACTTCCCTGAACTTTCCTAACGGGATCGAGCTTGGACTGACGCCGCTCGTCATCCGAGGCTACAACACCGACAGCGAATTCGTGTGCCGGCTTGAAGTGAATAGCGCGGGTGTGAAGGTGCATGCCGGCGCGAACGGCCAATAATTCCTCTGCAATGTTACCTGGGAAGGCCTTGTGAGCATTCTCGAAGACGCGAAGTAAGTCGAGCATCGCAACTGAAATTCACTGAACGGTACATGCCATGCCCACCAACTGCAACGGTTTCTCTCGTCGCGATGCCATCCAACTCGGTCTCGGCACGCTGCTCGGCGGCGGGTTGGTCACTGCGTTGCGCGCTCGCGGGTTCGCGGCCGAAGCCGTCAACAAGCCCGCCGCGAAAGCCAAAGCGTGCGTCCTCATCTGGCAGGACGGCGGGCCGACACACTACGAGATGTTCGACCCCAAGCCGGACGCGCCCGCGGAGTACCGCGGCGAGTTCAAGGCCATCCCGACCGCGGTGCCGGGCGTCAACTTCTCCGAGCACATGACGAAGCTCGCGAAGGGCTTGAAGCAGTTCGCGATGATCCGCTCCATCCGGCACGACCAGGGCAACCACGGCGCCGGCAACCACTACATGATGACCGGCGCTCCGCCGCGAATCCCCGTCGGGTGCGGCGCGTTCGTCAGTTTCCACCCGAGCATGGGGTCGGTGGTCGCGTGCGAAAAAGGCGCGCCCGCGGGACTCCCCGCGTACTTCTCCCTGCCGTCTATGTCGCGCTCCGGCGGGCCGAACTTCCTCGGTGCGAAGTACGCGCCCTTCGTGGTCGGCGGCGACCCCAACGCCGCGGGCTTCAAGGTGCGCGATGTCGCGTTGCCCGAAGGCCTGACCGGAGATCGCTTCGACGACCGCGCCGGTGTGCGCAACGAAGTGGACAACCTGAAGCGGTTCATGGACAAGGCCACCGGCGACCCGGCACTCGCACTCGACGAACACTACAAGCAGGCTTACGACCTGATGAACTCGAAGGAAGCGCAAGCCGCCTTCGACATCGGCAAAGAGAACGAGCGGAGCCGCGAGCGATACGGTCGCAACGCGTTCGGCCAGCGGTGTCTCATGGCCCGGCGGTTGGTCGAAGCCGGCGTGCCGTTCATCACGGTGTATGACGGCGGCTGGGACCACCACACGAAGCTCTTCGAGACGCTGAAGAAACGGCTCCCGGAGTGGGACAACTCGGTTTCCGCGCTGATCGAAGACCTCGCACAGCGCGGTCTCCTCGACACGACGCTGGTGATCGCGCTGGGTGAGTTCGGACGCACGCCGCAGATCAACAAAGACAGCGGGCGCGACCACTGGGCGAACGCGATGAGCGTCCTCATGGCCGGCGGCGGAACGCCGGGCGGAACCGTCATCGGCGCGACCGACAAGAAGGGCTTCGCCGCGAACGAACGCGTACTCTCGCCGGAGAACTTCGTCTCCACCGTGTACGCGAAACTCGGCATCGACCCCGGCAAGATTCTGTTCAACGCGCAAGGCCGCCCGTCGCACCTCGTCAGCGACCCCACGTCGATCAAAGAGTTGATGTGAGAAGAGAAGAGGAAGAGTATTCACCGCAGAGAACGCAGAAGACGCAGAGAGAAAACATGAGTGCTAACACCATCCGAAGTGTTCAACTCTCTTGGTTTTCTCTCTGCGTCTTCTGCGTTCTCTGCGGTGAATACTCTTCTGCTTCCGCGGCCCCGCCCGCGATCACTTCCCTCTCCCCGCCCGGTGCGCAGCGCGGCACCACGACCGATGTCACCGCCGCGGGCGCGCTCGATGCCTCCACGAAGGTGTGGGCCAGCAGCAAATCTGTGACGGTCGAAGTCGCGAAGGGCAAGCTCAAAGTGACCGTCGCGAAGGACGCAGCGCCCGGTGTGTACGCGATTCGTGCGTTCAACGACGACGGCGCGAGTAACCTGCGCCCGTTCATCGTCGGCGCGCTGCCCGAAGTGATCGAGAAGGAACCGAACGACGACTTCAAGAAACCTCACGTTCTTGACGGCTCGTCATTCACGATCAACGGCAAACTCGAAAAAGTTGGCGACGTCGATTGCTTCGCGGTGACGCTCAAGAAAGGGCAAACGCTCGTTGCCGCTCTGGACGCGAACCGCACGCTGCGCGCGCCGATGGACGCGGTGTTGCAAGTTCTTTCGGCCGACGGATTCGTGATCGAAGAGAACAACGACTTCCATGGACTCGACCCGCAACTCGCGTTCACCGCCAAGAAAGACGGCACCTACATCGCCCGCGTCTACGCATTCCCTTCGATGCCCGATTCGAGCATCAGGTTCTTCGGTTCGGACGCGTGCGTGTACCGACTCACGCTCACCACGGGCGCGTTCGCGGACTTCGCCGTGCCGCTCGCGGTGAGCAAAGACGCGACGCAGGTCGAAGGGGAGGGCTGGAACCTCTCACCGGAAACACGCAAACTCGCGCTCGCGCCCGGAGATGATGCGTTCGCGACCGCGTTCGGTGCGAACGTTGCGAACTCGGTTCGTGTGCGTCGCGAACCGCACAAATGTTATGTGGGGGAGAAGGGCGAAGCGCGGTCGATGCGCTACGACCTCCCCCTCTCCTTCACTGGAACCATCGAGAAGAAGGGCGGCACGGCGGGAATCATCCCGTGGCTCAAGAAGGGCCAAACCGTTTCGATTCAGGTTGAAAGCCGCACGCTGGGTCTCGCGGTGAACCCGGTGCTTGGCATCTTCGACGCCGAGTTGAAACCGCTCGCCAAAGCCGAGCCGGCGAAACTCAACGGTGACACCGCGCTGTCATTCACCCCGCCGGCCGACGGGTTTTACGCCCTCCTCGTTCAAGACCTCTACGGCGGGGGCGGTCCGCGACACGCGTTTCTCATTCGCATACTCACCCCGGAACCGGACTACAGCCTCACCACCACCGCGGACCGCTTCACCATCGTCCCCGGCAAGCCGACAACGGTCGCGGTGAAAGTAACTCGCGTTCGCGGCTTCACCAGGCCCGTGGAAATCACCGCGGAAGGACTACCCGAAGGCGTGAAGTTCGAAGTAACAGCGTCTGCGAAGCCCGACCCGAACACGGTAACACTTTCCCTGACTGCGGAGAAACCGTGGGCAGGCTCGTTCCGGCTGACGGGGAAGGTGAAGGACGAACCGGGACTGACGCGCACCGTTCGCGTCTCGCTGCCGGAACTAGACGAACCGACCGCGGACCTGTGGCTAACTGTCACCGCGCCGGCGAAGAAGTAAACCGCCCGTACCGTTGCGTGCCTGTGGGGCGTAAGCCAGATGTTCTCAGGGCCGTTCCGTGTTTCAGTTTACGTAGTCGTATTGTTGATGCACCCAGTCTGCTGACGCGGGCGGTTCGACCAATCACCCGTCGAACCGCCTGCTAACGCAGGCGGGGTGCTTCCCAGCACACTTTGCCACGCGTGAAACACGGAACGGCCCTGACGTAGCCGGTCGAAGTTCGCCGGGCCCGTTTGTCAGCCATCCATCTACCCGATAAAGAAGTCAGTTAGGGTCGAGGTTGCCCCCTTAACGTCTGGCACTGCTAGACTCCCCACCGGAGACCGCATCCCATGAAGATCCTGTCGATCGACATTGGAGGAACAAACGTTAAAATCAAGATGTCGGACCAAAACGAGATTCGCAAATTTCCTTCGGGAAAGGATTTATCCGCTCGCCAGATGGTCCGAGGAGTCCAGGAACTGGCCAAGGACTGGAGCTATGATGTCGTGACGGTCGGCTACCCTGGACCCGTTGCGCACGACAAGATCCTCAAGGAGCCGGTCAACCTGGGTAAGGCCTGGACGGAGATCAACTTCGCCGAGGAATTCGGCAAACCGACCAAGCTGATAAACGACGCCGCGATGCAGGCGCTGGGGAGCTACGAAGGGGGGCGAATGCTCTTCCTCGGACTGGGGACGGGGCTGGGCAACGCGCTCATCATCGACGGCGTCATCGCACCAATGGAGTTGGGGCACTTGCATTTCAAGAAGAAGCAGTCGTTCGAGGATTTCGTCGGGGTGCGGGGCCTGGATCGCTTGGGTAAGAAGAAATGGCAGGAGGCCGTCTTCGAGGTCGTTCACAGGCTCAAGACCGCCCTGATTGCCGACTACGTCGTTCTGGGAGGCGGCAACGCCAAGAAACTTACCCAGTTGCCCGAGGGCTGTCGCCTGGGCGACAACGAGAACGCGTTCATCGGTGGCTTCCGCCTCTGGCAGGATCAAAAAAAGTAACGGGTGTGAGTCGGGGGTGAGCATTGAACCCACAGTTCTCACCCGACGCCTGACCGCCGCTCAGTTTGCGGAGTGTTTGGTGATCTGGTCCCACCCGGCCGACAGCACCCCCTCTGTTACCAACAGTGCCCCGACAATCCCTTCGACGATCGTGTCGGCTGCTTCATGGGCGTGAATCTCTCCGGTCACCACCCGCTCCCCGCCCCGCGAGCCGTGTGCACCGTGAAGCCCTCGCGTGGTCAGCGTGCCGTGCTCTCGAATGGCGTCGAGCATCTTCGCTCGCACGACCGGTTCGTGTCCGACCTCGCACACCACCCGCAGGTGATATCCGGATTCGGCCCGCGTGCTGACTTTCACCCACTGCCGCAACCACCCCCTCAAGGGGCGCATCAACAGGTGCAGCATCAGGACAGCCACGGCCCCGATCGTGGCCGGGATCAGAAACCCGGACCCGGCCAGCACGCCGATCGCGGCGCTACACCACAGCGTCGCGGCAGTCGTGAGGCCCTGGATCGATAGCCCGTCACGAATGATGACCCCGCCGGCGAGGAATCCGATCCCGCTCACCACCTGACCGGCGACGCGGGTCGGGCTGGCCTCGTGATCGACCAGTTGGGCTACGGACACGAACAGAGATGCCCCGCCCGCGACGAGGGCGTTGGTCCGCAGTCCAGCTTCGTGGTGATGTCGCAGTTCCCGTTCCGCCCCGACAATCGCGCCGAGGACGAACGCGGTGCCGATACCGGTGGTGAATGTAAGTGTGTCCACAGGCGAATCCGTGTGTGAGGTTGGGGCGAGTTGGGGAGGTGGGAGTAATACCCCGGTGGACGGGTGGCAGCAATAGCACCCGTCCACTTCGTGAGATCTGGTGCCACCTGCTGGCATACAATTTGGTGTGTCAGGTGATCACCCAAGGCGTGTGTGTGAGGAAGCGTTTCCCCCGGCAACTCAGCATGGCGGGCGCGAAGCAGATGTTGGATGCGTTCCGGTTGACGCTCTCGACCGATGGTGGTGCGAGATGGGATCAGACCTTCGGGCGATGTTGCATGCGGTCGGTGGTCGGCGTGTGGATCGGTGTGAGCCGCGAGAAGTCAAACCTCGCCCGATGGTCTATGCGCGGATGACGAGACCGCGAGCGACCGGACGAGCCGCATTGGTTGCTACGACAACAACGAGTGATCCGGGATGAACCCTGCTGGGAATCGCTATTCCAACACGGAAGTGCCATTCCCCGGCGGGTTCATGTATCAGAAGGAGCCAAACTCACGCCCAAAGCCACCAACTCGCCCAAGATCAGCTCCCGTGGTGATCAGCGGTTGTTGAGCAGGTCTTTCCAGTTCGTTTTCTTCGTGGGGTCGATGCCGTTGATGTACTTCTCGATATTCGTGTAGCCGTCGGCGATAGTGTCCTTTGTTGCGTCGGAGGCGTCCTGGGGGTCCAGCCCGTACTTCAACTCCCACCAGTCCGGGATGCCATCGCCATCGCTGTCCTTCATTGGCTCGCCCTTGTAAACTGGATACCCGCCGACCTGCTTGATGTCGGTGATGATTCCGTCCTTCGTGCCCGCGATGGCGGTGCCCTTGCGCACGCTCTCAATGATGCGTTTGTCGATCGCGTCGCGGATTGGTAGCGTCGCGCCGGCGTGGTCGAGTACCACAGCATAAGCCTCAGTCGCGGTCTGAAGTTCGTGCTTGGGCATCACAGGTGCTTTGCCGAGTTTCACCGTTGCGAGAATGACCTTCGGGTCTTCGTCGCCGTCGGTTTGCACGCCACCGGCCCAGTTGTCTTTCGTCACCGCATCGTTGCCCTCGACCACGTTCCCCGCGACGTAGGCCTTGCCCCACTCGCGCGGCAGCGTCTTGTCCGGTCCCGGCCGTCGGCCGTCGGGGCGCAGCACGCGGTGGCGGATCGCGCTTTCTGGCGTCGCAGGCCCAGGCTTGAAGTAGTTATTGACGATGCAGTAGGTGCTCTTCTGGTCGCCGCCGTCCACCGTGCGGTGACGCCAGTTGTAGACCACGTTGTTCAAGAAGTTGAAGTCGCCGTCCATGCCAATGCTCGGGTTGCGGCCCGCGTTGTTCGCCCACAGGTTGTGGTGGAACAGGCTGTTGTGGCCACCAATCGTGCTGCCGAGCGAGTGGTTGTAGGTGTCGAGCGCCTCGCTCGAAATGCACCACTGAATCGTGATGTTCACGGTCGGGAGCTTCAGTTCCTTGTCGCTGTCTTTTGGTTTGTGCATGTGCCGATACATCGACAGGTTCTCGTCCAACCCCCAGTTCGTTGAGCAGTGATCGAGAATGATGTTGCCGACGGGATTGCCGCCGAGCGAGTCGTCGCGGTTGGCGACGTTGGTTTCGCCGCGCCGGAACCGCATGTGCCGGATCACCACATCGTGCGTGTCAATCGCGAACGTCGCGCCGCGAACGCAGATGCCGTCGCCGGGCGCGGTCTGGCCGGCGATCGTGATGTAGGGCGCGCGCACGCGGATGCGATTCTTGAGGTGGATGATGCCCGCGACGTTGAACACGACGATCCGCGGCCCGATGGCGTTGCACGCTTCACGCAGCGTTCCGGGGCCGGCGTCTTCGAGGCTGGTGACGACATACACCTTCCCGCCGCGCCCGCCGAAACTGTACATACCGCCGCCCCACGCGCCCGGGAACGCGGGGAACTCGGCCTGCGGCAGGTCCGCGGGCTTCGCGGCGCCAGGAATGTACGGCTTGCCCTTCTTGGCCCACGCTACGAGTTCGGGCTGGGCCTTCAGCCACGCCTCGTCCTCGGGTTTCTCGTAGGCGGCGCGGCGATCGTCTTCCGCCTTCTGGACTTCAGGCGGAACCTTAGGGTACTGAGCGAGCGCGACCGCGCTGAGCAGCGCGAAGCCGAGCGCACAGGCGATGGCCATTGTCGGGCGCATAGGTTCACTCGTTGGGTTTCTTCGGTGCGTCTTTCTTTTGCTTCGCGGCCCACTCCTCCGACGCCTTCTTCATGTCGTAGCCCTGTGCGCTGAGGTAGTTGGTGATCCGCCCCTTCGCGAGCCTAAACTTCTCGTGCTTCTCGTTCGCATCACCGGCAACGAGTGCGTCCTCGCGACCAGCGAGGAGCAGCTCGCGGATCTTCGCCTTCTGCGCGTCGGTGAGGTTGGGCAGCATCTCACCGTACACCCTGAAAGTGATCAGGCGAACGTCGTAAGTCATCTTGTCCTTGATCGCGTCGCCTTGCTCGGGTGCGAGCAGCGCGGCGAGATCATCCGTGAACTTCTTGTGAACCACGGCGACGGCGGCGGCGGCTTTCGCGCGAATAGCGGCGAGGGCGTCCTTGTCGCTCGTAGCTTTCACCGCGGCGTCGCGGTCGAAGTGGATGTCGTTGATGGCGACGTAGTGTACCTCCACGACCTTGATCGCGGCAGCCTTCTTTGCTTCGTCAGCGACGTTCGCAACAGCGACTGCGGCAGTCGCCCGCTTGTTGATTGTCTCGCGATACTTTGGATCAAGCGACGGGCGATTCGGCTCCTGCGGGTTCGCGAGCGCGTTCAGGTAGTGTTCGAGGTTCGTGTACCCGTCGGCGCGGTATTTCGCGCCGTCGGCGTTCTTGGGGTCGAGTTTGTTCGCCTTCTCCCAGTCGTCCGGGAGACCGTCGCGGTCGGTGTCGAGAGGCGCGTCCGCGGTCTTGTACTCAGGCCAGCCGCCAGCGTCCTTCGGCGTGTCGATGATGCCGGGGAGCTTGCCCTTGCTGCCGGTGTACGTGTTCTCGCGTTTCTGCACTTCCGAGATGATGCGCCCGTCGATCACGTCTTGCTTCGGCCGCGTGGCGCCCACGTCGGCGATCACGCTCGCGTAAGCGTCCTTCGCGGAGTGCGTCTTCACAAAGGACTCGAAGATCGGCTTCTCCGATTTCACTTTCGCCATTCCATCGGCCGGGCCGATGTAAGCCTTCCAGTTGTCTGTATCAAACGCCTCTTTTCCCTCAATGACGTTGCCTTCCATGAAGGCGCGCATCCCACGTTCGGGGTCGCCGGGGTCGGGCTTCATGAGCGTGAAGGTCTTCGTCGCGGGGCCGGGCCGGTAGTAGTTGCCGACGAAGTTGATCTCGCGCACACCGCCGTCGGTGGTGCGGTCGCGCCAGTTGTAGACTACGTTGTTGCGGATGTCGAGGCGCCCACCGAGCCGCGTGCCGGTGCGGTCCAAACCGCCCGCGAGGCTCCAGTTCCGCCCGGTGCAGTTCGCTAACAGGTTGTGGTGGAAGCTCCCCACGTCGCCCGAAATGCTCGCCGCGAACGAGTGCCCTTTCCCTTCCACATACTTCTTGTGGTTCGCGATGTTCAGCGCCTCCGAGATGATGCACCGCTGAACGGTGATGTTGCGGCCCTCGCGCGAACTGAACCCCTCGTCGATGCTCCAACTGATCGAGCAGTGATCGAAGATGACGTGATCGCACCCGCGAGCGCCGCAGCCGTCTTGCGTGAGACCGCTCTCGTCGCCGACTCGGATGCGGACGTGGCGAATGATCACATCATGCGTGCCGGAGCAACCGAACGTGTAGTTCTTCAGGCAGATGCCGTCGCCCGGCGCGGTCTGCCCCGCGACCGTGAGGTACGGGTTTTGGACGATCAACTTCGACTTGAGGTTGATCGTGCCGCCGACGCGGAACACCACGGTTCGCGGGCCGCTCGCTTCGACCGCTTCGCGCAGCGTTCCGGGGCCGGCGTCTTCGAGGCTCGTGACCGCGTACACCTTGCCGGCGCGCCCGCCGATCGCGAACCGGCCGTAGCCTTCCGCTTCCGGGAACGCGAGGTGCCGCATTCGCAAGCTCCACACCTCGCCGCGCACGACGCCGGTCGGATGGACCGCGTCCACGCGCCAAAAATACGGTTGCTTGTGGTCGAACTTCAGGTTGGTGGTGGGGAAACTCGCGTCTTTCGTCTCGCCGCGAAACTCCGGTGTCTCACGCGTCGCGCTTGCGACCTGCTCGGCGATCATGCCGATGTAAACGTGATGCGCGGTCGCGCCCGTGGGCGCCCGCCACGCGAGGACCTGGCTCTCCGGTGTGTGTTCATCACCGTCGAACGGCTCGGGCTTCGCGGCGCGCTTCACCGGGTCGGAGCGGTCCACCTCGAAGCCGTTGAGGATCACGTTCCCGCCGGCTTCCGGGGTGAACGTGACAACCAAGTCTTTCCCGGCTTCCGCGATGAACTCGACGTACGCACTCGCGGCGTCCGCGTCGTGCTTCACGCGACTCGCGGGCGACACAACCACGCTCGCGCCCTGCACGGTCACCGTGATGCGACTCGGCTTCGCGTCGGTGAACGCGCTGTGGTACGTCGCGAGCGAGTGCTTGCCCGCGGGCAACCCGCTCAGGACGAGTTCGAGCTTGCCCGCGACGACAACGCCGTCGGAGGCCATTCGCGCCGGGTAGTCGAAGCCGGGTTTCCACCATGCCGTGGTGAGCTTCGCGTTCGGGCCGACAGCGCGCAGTGTTGCGGTCACGTCGCCGAACTTCAGGGACGCGGATTCCTTCTCCTGCACGCGCCAACTGATCCAGCCGGGCGTGAGCACATCGCCCCGACCGTTGTCCTGATTCAGATCCACGCGCGGCCCCGCGTGTGCGACGGGCGCGAGTAGACCGATAGCGGAGAACAGCAGAGCGAGTCGTAGTTTCATGTGTCAGCGTCCTCGCGGGAGCCAAACCGTCATCTCAGATTTCCCGCGGTTGGCCCAGGCGTAGTAGGGAATCAGCTTCAGGTCGATCGACTTCGATTCGGCGGGCTTGAACTCGCGATAGAGTTGCTCGCCCCACGGGCCAGTCGCAGTTTCAGCTTTGCACTCGATGACCGCGACCCCGCCGAACGGCGCCTTTTCGAATCGCGATGCGAGCTTCGCGTCGCGCGGTAGCAGCACGTCCGACACCGTCACGCCTTTCGGCAGATCGGGTGATTCGAGGCAGTACACGAGCGGCCCGCGCATCACCGCGAGGTGGTTCCGCGTTTCCTCCACGAGCGGGTGCGATTCCACGAGACGCGGCTTCAGCGGCAGCACGAGTTCCACCGCGTCGCCGGCCTTCCAGACGCGGCGCAGTTCGGCATAGCTGTTGGGTTTCGCGTCCACCGGTTTGTCGTTCACGCGAAGGGTAGCACCGTCGACCCAGCCGGGGATGCGCACGAACAGCGAGAACTCGCCTTCGGGAACCTCTCCGATCGTGATCTTCACGCGCCCGTCCCACGGGTACTCGGTCTCCTGCTTCAACTTGATCTTGCGGCCGTCGGGCAGTGCGGTGTCGAGTGCGCTGGCGCCGAACAGGTGAACCCACACGCCGCGATCCGATCGCCCGTAGGCGTAGGTGTGAACTTGCGCGATCGTCCGAGCGACGTTCGGCGGGCAGCAGTAGCAACTGATCCACTCTTCGCGTGTGCGCCCCCACCGGAGTTGGGTCGGCATCGTGTCGAGTTGCCGAAGCGTGTTCGTGTAGAAGTACCGCTTTCCGTCGAGACTCACACCGGCGAGCAGCGCGTTGTAGAGCGTCAGTTCCATCACGTCGGCGTACTTCGCTTCGCCGGTGATCTGGAGCATGCGCGAGTTCCAAAGGATGTTGCCGATCGCGGCGCACGTCTCGTTATGCGCGGTGCTGTTCGGCAGTTGCCAGTCGCGGCCGTAGCTCTGGTGGACGCGGGCGATTTGCTTCTGGTCCTTCGAGCCGTCGGGCGAAGCGCCGTCGTAGAGCGCGCCGCACGCACCGGTCAGGTACAGCTTCCGCGACACGACATTCTTCCAGATTGCGGCGAGCGGCGCGAGCAGCGTTTCGTCGCCGGTTTCGGAGTAGACGTCAGCGGCGCCCGCGTAGAGGTAGTTCGCGCGCACCGCGTGGCCGACAGCTTCGCGCTGCTTGCGAAAAGGAACGCGGTCTTGGTTGTCGTCGGTGCCGGTCGGCGCGACGTCGCGCAGGTCGAGGAACTTTACCGCGAGTGCGAGATACTTCTTGTTGCCGGTGACGCGGTACAGTTCGACGGTGCCCATGTAGTGCGACGGGCACACCGCGTTGCGGGCTAACTCCGGCGTCGGTTTCTCGAACGCGCTGCAGAGGAAGTCGGCAGCTTTCACCGCGACATCGAGAAGCGACTTCTTCCCGGTCGCGCGGTGGTGAACGCACGCGGCCGTGAACAGGTGGCCGAAGTTGTACATCTCGAAGTTGAGCCGGTCCTGGAACGGCTTGGCGTCGCCCCCATTACGGCTCGCGATCAGAACAGGCGTGTGAAGGTATCCGTCGGCGCGCTGCGCCTTCGCGACGAGCGCAATCGCGGCGTCGAGTTGTTTGTCGAGCGCCGGGTCTTTGGTGACTGCGTACACGGTCGCGACGGCCTCGATCCACTTGTAGTAATCGCCGTCGTTCCACGACGGGCCGCGGTGCTTGCCGTCGGCGCCTGCGGCGATGCGGAAGTTCTCCGCGAAGTGGCTGCGATCGGTGCCGTCCATGAGCGCGCCCATCGCGGGGACGGTCGTGGTGCGGCACGTCTCGAAGCGGTCGGCCCAGAACCCCGTCGTCCAGCGTGCGTCAGCGAGCCCGACGGGATCGACGACGGTGTGCCGCGCGGCGCGGGCCGGCTGACCCGCGACCGGCGCGAGCGGTCCGAGAACGAGAACCGCGATGAGGGCGGCACGCGACACGCGGCTACTCCTTGTCCTTGGTTCGCGGCTTCGGGCGCGAAACCTTGATGTTGAACGTGTTCCGCTCCGGCTTCACCTCGAAGGTGAGGCCAGACGTGTCATACTTGGTGTACTTGCCGTCCACGAGCGGTTGTTTGCCCTCACCCGCCGCGCCGTCGGGGATCGTCGGCGACATGATGAGTACCTTGTAAGTGCCGGGTATCGCGCCGTCGCTCGGGCGGTCGCCGCCGAAACTAAAGGTGCCGTCTTTAGCGATGGCGCCTTGCACACCAACGGCCTTCCCATCCACGGTCGCCTCGGCGATGACTGTGCCGTCTTCGACGGGCGAACCGTCCTCGTACGTCACCTGTCCGGTGACCGGGTACCGGCCCGCGCCGCACCCCGCGACGAACACCAACAGGAGCGGGAGCAGCACGCGCCCGCGTGTCACGAAACTGCGCATGTTGTGGCTCCTTGGCCTGGCGGCCGTTAGTAGTTCGGGATTACCTGACCGTCGGCCCGGTTCGCCAGCAGCGCGAGCGTGGAGCCGGGGGTGCCGTTTGCCACCGCGCGGACGCTACCATCGGCGTACACGAACTGGCAGACGCCCGTGTGGTAGCTCCCGAACTGCGAGGCCGCCGCGACCGTGGGATTGTTCGCCAGCGGCCACGACGCGCCAGCGGCGCGGTAGTACGTCTGTGGCTGACTCCCGCTGTAGATGACCCCGTCCTGCGCGAAGTTGTTGAGTTGGCCCATCTGGATGTGCTTCTCGCCGATCAGGAACGTGTTGCTGGTGCCGTCGGTGATGTCACCGAAGCCCAGCGCCGCGAGCAGGTGGTTGGAGTTCACGAGTTGGAACACCCCGGTGCTGATGGCCGTCGTGCCGTCGCCGGAGCACGCCGCGTAATCTGACGGGGCGCCCATCACCGTGCTACCGTTGTCGATGGGGCTGAGAGTACCCGGTGAGCGTCGGCTCGGGCAGGTGAGCGTCTTCACCGCGGCCGAGCGCGCGGTCACGATCTGTGCGTCGGTCGCGGTGTGGTTGTTGTATCCATCGGTCTGGCTCACGCCGGTAATGGTCGCTTTGTAGATGTTGTGGACGTTGCCCTGCTCGATGTGCGGGGTGAGCAGCAGCGCCCATGTGTGGCGGTTAGTCCCACCGCCGGAGCGCATGTACGGAAATTTCCCAATCGAGTCGTGGTAGTTGTGCATCGCCAACCCGACCTGCTTCAGGTTGTTGGAGCAACTCATGCGGGCCGCGGCCTCGCGCACTTTCTGGACTGCGGGCAAGAGTAGCCCGATGAGAATCGCGATGATCGCGATCACTACTAACAATTCGATCAGAGTGAACCCGCGACGTTGACGCGATTCGGGCGCGACCGTTTGGGATGGGGGGAAGTACCGCACAAGACACCTCTGGAGAATGAGGAATCGGTCGTCGAACAATGAATCTACTTGCGGGCGAGCCACAGAACTGCCGGGCCGTTCGCCGGCGGGCGCAGTTCAATCGTCTTGCCGCCGCGAACGGCTTCGGCCTCGGTCGCCTTGCCGCTCTTGGGGTTAATCCAGTTGACCGTGAACATCTCTGCGTGAGGGGAGAGGTCGAGCGCGATGGCGCCGCCGGTCGGCGCCCACACCAGGTACTCGCGACCGGGATCGGCCAGAGCCAGCGCGCCTTTCGGCAGCCCTTTCGCTTCGAGCGGCTTCAGGCGAGTGACTGCGGCTCGCAATGCTGGGTCGATTTCCGGTGGCAGACGCGGTACGGACCCGCCTGCGGCGAGGACCGCCCAGCCGTTCGCGCCGTCGAACGACACCGTGACCGCCTTGTCCGGGAACTTCGCGCGGCACTCGCGCACGGCCCGCGCCACGGACTCGTCCGACCGCGACTTGTTCCCCTTCCACTCGCGCAGTTGTTGCCGCGGCGCGAGGTTTTGGCCGCTCTTCGGGTCGTAAGTGCCGCCGTCGGACGTGTACCACCAGTACTTGATGTCGATCACCGACACGAGCGCCGCGCGCTTCGCGTCCGCGAGGATCGCGTCCTGGACGTCCTTCGTGCAGCTCAGTCCGATCAACACCTTCTTGGCGGTGTCTTTCTTCCACTCCGCGACGGTGTCGAGCCAGAACTCGACGAAGTGCCGCGGGCCGGTGAACTCCTCACCGAGTTGGAAGATGACGTTCGGGCTATCGCCGAGCGTGTCGAGGCAGTGCCGAATGTACCGCCGGTGCAAATCGCGCCGAACCGGGTGTTCCACATCGTAGAACGCCTCGGCCATGAACACGCGCTTGTTGCCCGCGTACTCCGGCGGCTCCGGGAACCCGGTCGCTTGCACGCAGTTCGCCGGCCGCCATGCGAAGTCGGCCCAGTGTGCGCCCGCCTCCAGAACGTTGTGCTGGAAGTACATCTGCTGAACTAGCACAAGCCCCTTGCGCTCGGCTTGAGCAGCAAACTCTTTCAGGCGCGCAAAGTACCACGGGTTGAACTTCGTGAGGTCGTACTTGCTCAACCCGTCCCATGCCGTGCCGCGACCGCTCCGCGCCCACGGCTGTTCGTAGAACGGTGCCCACGCGTCGCCGTCGATGCGGCGGACCATCTGGTGGTCGTCGCGCCGCCGATCGTACCACAGCCCCCAGTGGTGATCGAGAACGGCGAATCCGTTCGCCTTCATCTCGTCCGTGAGTTGGCCAAGATCATCAGTGAACCCGGGACCGACACGACCGGGGACGAATCGCGTCACGCCGGCGCCAACCTCGGTGGCCCGTGCGGGGAGAACACTCCCGCGCCACCACGCGGTGCCGAGCCGGTTGCCCACGACCACGCGCCCGTCGATCGCGAGCCACCCGTTCGTGAGCTTGAGCGGGTGGAGTTCCACCACGGGCGGAGGCGCGATCTTCGGAATCAGTTCGTCGATGCTCTTCGCGCCGTTCGTCCCAATCGGAATCGCGCGCCGCTTCAGAACCGCGGCGGCCTTGTCCGCACCGAGCCGGTCGGCGAGTTGCGCTTCAAATAAGCTGTCCGGTTTTGCGAACTCGTTCAGTTGTGCCCAGTGCCCGTCGCCGACGAACTGACCCCACACGCCGACGGCCCAGTTCTGCGCGGTCGGCGGCATCCGGCACGTGATCAGCGGTGCCGTGCATTGCCAGAGCATGCTGTTCGCGGCGCACCAACCGGCGCCCGCGTCGTCGGTCTCGCGGTTCGTCAGCGCGAGGCCCGCACCGTCGATGGTCACGTTGTCGTACAGCACGCCGCTCGCCCAGCTCCCGATGGGACCGCTGAAGCGGTGCGCGTTGGTTGCCTTGCACCGCACGAAGGCGTTCGGCCCCGTCGCGAGGTGACCAACGGCGAAGTCGTGGCGCCCGTTGTCGGTTGTGCATCGCAGGAACAGCGTCTGCTGCCCGGCGGTGAAGAAGGTGTGGCGCCGGTATCCGCCGAGTTCGGAGATCGGGTTCGTCGAGGTGCAGTCTTCGACCGTGATGCGGCGCGCGTTTTCCCACAGCGCGACCGCGGAACCGGCGAAGTGCGCGACCTGGACTTCTCGCACCCACACGTCCTCGGCGTTCTCGACCGTTATCCCGGTCCACGCGTGATCTTCGTCGCGCGGGTTGTTCTTGTCGTAAGCGGATTCGAGGCGCAGGTTCTCGACCCCAACGTTCCGCACGCGCCCGGGCCAGGTGGAAGACCGCACCGTACAGCGTGTGTGGGCAGAATCCAAAGCGGAAGTAATCGGCGCGTCGAGCGAGATCGTGTTACCGTCAACCTTCGTGACGACGCGCTCCCAGCGGAGGTCGAGCGTCCCGGGTTTCCAGTCGAGGTACGACCCGGTGTCGCGCGACGGGAACCGGTCCATCCCCACGGACGCGATCCACTCCTTTGTACTCGGGTGTTCGATCAACACCGTGTCGCTGACCTTCAGGCCGTCGGCCGAATCGAGCATTAATCGGTTCGCGCCGACCGGCACGTACTTGTCAGTCACGGCTCGCGCCTTGTCTGCAATACGGTTTGCTTCGCCACGGACCTGAATCACCGCACGCCGGTCCGTGCCGATCGCGACCAGAACGGTTTCCTTTCCCTGCCCTCGCAGAACAACCCCGTTCGCGGATAGTCGTAGGTGCCCACCGATCTCGTGCCGGCCCGCGAGCAGGAGGACCGCGCCGCGGAAGCCGTTCGCGTCCGGTTTCAACCCCGCAACGTGATCGATCGCGGCCTGAACGCGCGGGGTGCTGTCGCCTTTCGTGGCCGGCACAACGACTTGCACCGGCACATCCGGTATCGCTGCGCCACCGCCATAACCGGCGAACGAGAAGTCGGGCACGCGATTCCCGTGCGCGTCTCCCGCGTAGGTCAGGCGCCCGTCAGCACCGGGCAGCACGAACCGTTTCGGCGGGGCCGCCAATGCGGTGCCCGCGAGAGCCACGGCCAGGGTAAGACCGACAAAGCGACGCATGAGGATTGGCCGGGGAACTTTTGCGAGATCACCCACGAAAATGTCTAACTCACGATTGAGATTCTACTGGAATCCCAGTAAGATTCAAGAATCCCAGTAAGGTTCAAGTAGGCTTTCCCAGTTCGGTTGGAATCGCGACCGCGTTCCGTTTGTCAGCGTCTGGAGATTGCGAATGTCAACGCCAGCGGGGAACGGCTCTGCCACGCTCACGGACGGACACAACCCGGTGCGGGCGCTGCTCAAGGATCGGGCCTACGAGCGGATCAAGTCGCGATTGCTCAACAACGACTACCCGCCGGGCACGTTCCTGTCCGAGCGCCAGTTGGCCGACAACCTGGGGATGAGCAAGACACCAGTGAAGGCCGCACTGGAGCGACTCGAAGCGGAAGGGTACATCACGGTCTCGCCGCAACAAGGAGTCGTCGTCCGCGAACTGTCAATTCGCGAGATCGCCGACCAGTACGAGATCCGTTCGGCGCTGGAGTCGTATGCCCTGCGTTCCGTGGCCGGACGTCTCACGGCGGAGCAGATCGGGCGCGTGCGTGCGAACCTGGACGCGCAGGCGCGGTTGCGCGGGACCGGTGAGGTGGCCCGAGCCGTCGAGATGGACGCGGAGTTCCATACCCAGTTCGCGGAGTTCCTCGGGAATAAAGAAATCATGCGCGTGGTGATTCAGTTGCGCGACAAGATGCAGCGCATCGTGACCCAGGTATTCCACCTGTCCCCGTCGCGAATCGGGACGAGCCACGAGGAACATGCCGTGATCGCCGAGGCCGTCATCAGAGGAGACGGGGTGCGGGCCGCCCACCTGATCGAGCGCCACCTCGAACTCGGCAAGCAACTCATCCTCTCGCCGCGCGGCTGAACAAATCTCTCTTCGACGGGTTGTTGAAGCACTCCGTTCGCGAGCGCACGTTCACCGAGAGATGCAGAAGAACGAACATGGTGGACTCGGTCCTTCGATCCACTCACGGGGAACAGATCGGCTATTCGGATTGGCCGTCGGTGCAATCGCAATCGGGTCGGCTCGGTCTGTGTGACCTGAGTGCGATTGTGAATGGTTCGATCGCAAGCAACCGAGGTTTCGGCTAACGTCTCGTATCCTGTTTGGATTCTTCGCGGTGGCTGCGAATACCCGCCCGCGACTCTGCCCGACGCGGGGAACGCCTGGTGCGCGGGCGATACTTCGTGGCCTTGAAGTGCCGGTTTGCGAAGTCGAGAAACGCCTTCCAGTCGGCCGGCAGAACCGTGTGGCCGCTGCTGTGGTAGTGGTAACCCAGACTCCCGTCGGAAACCGGCTTGTCCAGCGCCGGCATCTCGGTGACACCCAGATCCTTTGCGCCGAGCAACTTGTACACCGGTCCGGCGGCGACCAGCGTGAGGAACTGCCCGTTCGGGTCGCT
>CAMDQN010000087.1 GCA_945905925.1 Singulisphaera sp. GP187 | reverse complement strand
CAGCGGCCCGCTCGGGAAGTGCCCGCGCGACTCCAGTTCCTTCGCGCCGATGTACGGGGCACAGCCGTTGTCGCTGGTGAAGACGACGAGCGTGTTCTCCTCGACGCCCGCCGCCTTGATCGCCCCCAGCACGCGGCCGACGACGGCGTCGGTCTGCATCACGAAGTCGGCGTAACGGTGTTTCAACTCGCTCTTCCCCTGCCACTCCTTCGCGACGGCAATGGGCGTGTGCGGGGCCGTCAGCGGAAGGTACAGGAGGAACGGCGACTTGGCCTTCGACTGCTTCGCGATGACCTCGCACGCCCGGTCCCCGAGCGCCGGGAGGACCGCGTCGAGCTTCCACTCCGGGAGTGCCGGGCCTTGCAAACTCGCGAGGTTGTTTGTGAACTCCTTCGGGGGCAACAGCGTGGTTGGGATGCCGACGGTGCGGTCGTTCTCGATGAAGCAGTACGGCGGCCAGTTCGGGACGTCGGTGCCGAAGTACTCGTCGAACCCGCGGGCGGTCGGGCCGCCGGCAATCCGCTGCGCGAACGCCCGCTTCCACGCCGCGACCTGGTCCGCGGTCGGCTCCGTCTCGGCCTTGTCCTTGCCCTTGCCGCCGAGCCCCTGGAAGTGCCTCTTGTCGTCGGCCGGGATGGGCCAGTCCCAGCCGAGGTGCCACTTCCCGACGCACGCCGTGTGGTACCCGTGCTGCTTCGCGAGGCTCGCGACCGTGAGCCGGTCCGGGGCGATGAGCGGGGCGCCCCACACGCCCACGATCCCCGCCTGGAGCCGCGTGCGCCAGTGGTACCGGCCCGTGAGGAGCGTGTAGCGCGTCGGCGAGCAGACGCCGGACGACGAGTGCGCGTCCGTGAAGCGCATGCCGCCTTTCGCGAGCGCGTCGATGTTCGGCGTCGGGATCTTGCCCCGCTCGGGGTTGTAGCAGGCCACGTCCCCGTACCCGAGGTCGTCCGCGAGGATGATCACGACGTTCGGCTTCCCGGCCGGCTCTGCCGCGGGAGCGACACCGCCCGGAACGATCAGAGCAACCAGGGCGAACATCGGCGCCCGCAGCGTGAGTGACAGGCCCGGCATCATTCGCCCTCCGGTTTCTCGTTCTTCTTCGGCAGCGGCTGCCCGGTGACCTCCGCCAGTTTGGCCCGCATCGCGGCCACCCGGTCGGGGTTCGCGGCGGCGACGCTCTTCGTTTCGCTCAGGTCGGTCGCGAGGTCGAATAGCGCCGGTCCGGCTTCTTTGGCCTTCGGACCGCCGGGGACCAACTTCCAGGTGCCGTGCCGGAACCCGAACGGCGCGCCGCCGTTGGACTGCTCGACCAGGAACTCGCGGCCCGTCTTCTTGGTGCCGAGGAGCGAGTCCAGGTGGTTCTCGCTGTCCGGCGCCTGCCCCTTCGGAACGGCCTGACCGGTGAGCGCGGCGAAGCTCGCCAGCAAGTCCATCTGGCTCATCAGCGCGTCCGACGTGCCGGGCTTCACCTTCGCCGGCCAGCGGACGACGAACGGCACACGGGTGCCGCCCTCGAACACCGTTCCTTTCGTGCCACGCAACACCCCGTTCGGCTTGTGGCCGTTGGTGGCGTCCGGGTCGCCGATCCCGTGGACCTTGTCCGGCCCGTTGTCGTCGTTGACCCCACCGTTGTCGCTGGTCAGGATCACCAGCGTGTTCTCCGCCAGCCCGAGTTTGCCGAGTTTGTCGAGTACCTCACCCACCATCCAGTCGAACTCGACGATAGCGTCCCCGCGGACCCCGCAGTCGCTCTTGCCCTTGAACTTCGCGTTCGGCACGCGGGGCACGTGGATGTTGTGGGTGGCCATGAACAGGAAGAACGGCTTGTCCTTGCTCTTCTGGATGAAGTCGCAGCCCTTCTCGGCGATCACGAACGACATCTCGTCGTCCTTCCACAGCGCCGCCTTGCCGCCGGTCTGCCCGCCGATCCGCGGGACGCCGCCGACGAACGACTCCTTGTCGCCGCGCTTGACGGTGTAATCGAGCGTGATCGGGTCCTTCGGGTCGAGGTTCACCACGCGGTCGTTCTCGACCCACACGCACGGCACCCGGTCCCCGGTCGCGGGCAGGATCCAGGCGTAATCGAACCCGACCTCGCGCGGTCCCGGCTTGATCGCCTCGTTGTAGTTGGTCGGTGTGGTCCCGAGACCCAAGTGCCACTTGCCCACGACCCCGGTGCGGTACCCGGCCTTTTGGAGCATCGACGGCAGGGTGGTTCGGTCCGGGTCGATGAGCAACCCCTGCACGCCGGACGCGATCCCGGTGCCCGTCTTGCGGAACGCGTACTCGCCGGTCATCAGCGCGTACCGCGACGGGGTGCACACCGACGCCACGCTGTGCCCGTCGGTGAACCGGACGCCGCCCGCCGCGAGCTTGTCGCAGTTCGGGGTCTTGACCTTCGTCGCCCCGTAACAGCTCAGGTCACCGTAGCCGATGTCGTCGGCGTAAATGACGACGATGTTCGGCTTGTCCGCGGCCGGAATCGCCGGCGCAAGGCTCAACAACCAAACGGCGGCGAGGCCGAGCGTGAATCGAAACATGGAGAGGCTCCGTAGGGGGCGTCAGTTCTTCTTGGCGGCGCGGAGAGGCCGGTCCGGGTGATCCCCCTCACGGGGCACGACTGCCGCAGCCCGTCCCAGCACAGCGAGCGATTGAACCCGTGGAGGTCCCGCGCGTCGACCGGTCGAACGGCTTCCCGACCACCGGTTTCTGGCCGAACTCTGTGGCCCGGTCCGGTTCTCGTCTTTGGAAATACCCTTACTGCGCGTCGCACTCCCTGACCTGAATCGGATCGCGGTCCAACCGGACGTTGTTCGAGAGGGGGTTCGAGTTGGGCCTGTGTCGGGTGCCCGCTAATGCGAGTGATCGCTCAATAGCGCGCCGTTCGACCTCGGGTGTGGTCAGTTTCCGACGACGGGTTGCACCTTCAGGTCTCGCCAGAGCACTTCGCCCTGCTTGCCCTTGTGCATCTGCAGGCCGAAGTACCCCTTCTGATAGGTGTCGGTCTTCCAGTGCGCCACCGGCACGCCGTTCAGCCACGTCTTGACCGCGTCCCCCTTCGCCAGAACGGTCACCCGGTTCCACTCGTCCGCCTTCTTCAGGTGCTGGGCCTTCCGCGCCTCCGCGTGCTCCTTCAGCCACACGGGGTAGAACCACCCGCCGCAGTCTTGCCCGTAGATGCCGCCCGACCACCCGCGGCCTTGGGTGTACGGCTCGTGTTCCACCTGCGGGCCGAACACCGTGTTCCCGTTCGGCCCCTTCGCTTGAGCGCGGATCATGATCCCGCTGTTCGTTTCGACCACGAACTTGGTTTCGAAGGTGAGCACGAAGTCGGCGTAGTCCTCCTTCTCGGTGCACAGGTAGGTGCTGGGCGAGTCCGGTTTGCACACCGCCCGGATGCACCCGTCCTTCACCTCGAATTTGGATTCACCACCGCGGCTCTTCCACCCCTTCAGATCTTTGCCGTTGAACAGCGGCTCGGCCTTGGCACCGACCGTCGGCTCCGGGTCGGTGTTCAGCAGCATGTCGGCCGGCTTGGGCACGTTCGGCTGCCTCTCGTACTGCTTGAACCACTTGTCTTGGGTCGGGTCGAGTTCTCCCGCGGACAGGGAGCCGGCTACCAGCAACAAACCGAGGGCAAACAGTCGGGGTGGCATGAGTGCCGTCCGGAAGGGAAAGGGGTGCTGTTGTCGTAGGAAGGGCCGTCGGTTTCGACACCGCACCCGCTTCTCGCCCCGGGTGCGCCGGCCGGTCCCGTTCCCGCTTCGGCCCTCCCCACGCTCGCCGACCTCGCGGCAGGGCCGACTGTCGGCCGCCGTGTCACTTCGCTGGCGCCGTCGGATCTTCCAGTGGCGTGCCGTGCCAAAGGGGGGCGACGTTCTGGGCGTCCCAGCGCTCCCACGCCCGCTTCAGTTCGGCCACCCGCTCGGGGTACTTGGCAGCCAAGTCCGTCGTCTGACCCACGTCCTTGTCGAGGTCGTACAGTTGCCACCCGCTGTTGGTCTTCTTCTCGAGGTCCCGCCAGTCGACCAGCGCCCACTGGCCCTGTCGCACCGCCTTCTGCGGGCCGAACCGCCAGAAGAGCGCGGCGTGCGGAGCCTCCTTCTTCTCACCCGACAGGTGCGGGAGCAGGTCGACCCCGTCCACGTTCGCGGGCGGTTTGACCCCCGCCGCGGCGCACGCGGTCGGGACGATGTCGAGGGCGATCACCGGTTGGTCGTAGGTGGTCCCGGCCGGCAGTTTGCCTTTCCAAGTGACGACGAACGGCACCCGGATGCCCCCTTCGAGCGTCTGCCCCTTGTCGCCCCGCAGCGGGCGGTTGTCGCCGGTGTTGTACGCGAAGATCGGCTTGCGCCCCGAGCCGCCGTTGTCACTCATGAACACGATGATGGTGTCTTCTTCGGCAGCCGCCTCCCGCAGGTGCTTCCGAATGCGGCCGATCGAGTCGTCGAGGCCGAGCAGCAGGGCCAAGTAGCCGCGGCGGGCCGGGTCCTTGACCCCGGCCGGGACGCGGTCCTTGAGCGCGTCGGAGATTTCCAGCGGGGTGTGCACCGCGTTGTACGCCAAGTACAGGAACCACGGTTTGTCTTTGTTCCGCTTCATGAACGCGATCGCCTCGTCCGTGAACAGGTCGGTCGCGAACCCATCCACCTTCTGGAGTTCGTTGCCGCGATAGAGCATGTTCCGCGCCGTCGACGTGCCGAACTTGGACTCGCCGTCCTTGGTCACCCGGAAGTTGTGCGCCCCAACGAGGAAGCCGTAGAAGTCGTCGAACCCCCGCACCTGCGGGTGGTGCTTCTTGTCGAAGCCGAGGTGCCACTTGCCGACCAACCCGGTGGCGTACCCGGCCGCCTTCAGCCGATCTGCCAGCGTCACCTCGTCGAGCGGCAGCCCGAGCGTCGCCTCCGCGCCGACGTGCGGGTTGAACTCGTGACCGAATCGCGTTTGGTAGCGACCGGTCAGCAATCCGGCCCGGGACGGGCTGCAGTACGGGGCCGACACGTACCCGCTGGTGCACCGCACCCCGGCGGCGGCGAGAGCGTCGATGTTCGGCGTCGGCACCGCCTTCCCGCCGTGCACCCCGATGTCGCCGTACCCGAGGTCGTCGGCGACGATGACGAGGACGTTCGGCTTCCGCGGTTTCTGGGCTGTTGCAGGTGTGGCCAGCGGGCCAGCGAGCAGCAACAAGCACGTCACGAGCGTTCGCATCATTCGGTACCGAGTCGAGGTTTGCGTTCCGAGGTGGAAAGGGCCGTCGGCCCGTTGTGCGCGGCGCCCGTCACGATCAGCGCTGTCACGCGGGCCTTCGCCACGTCAGCCCGCGCTTTCATGTCGTGGGCAGGACGCACCGGGATGCGTGGGCCCTTGTCGCCCTGCACCATGATGAGGGGTGGACTTTTCTCGCGAAGGTAGTTCACGGCGCTGGCCTCCCGGTAGACCACGAGTTTGGCCATCTCGTTGAGGGCCGACCGGGCTACTTCACTGGGACAAACACTTTCACCGTGTCTTTGAACTCTTTCAGAAGAAGCTGGTCGTTCACTTTCACCTCGTCGATCTTGAATTCGACGCTGTACTTCTCATACGCGCCCTGAACGCCTTGCTCTTTCCCGAGTAGTTTGCTCGCTAGCACCTTGCACGCCTCGGGGGGCAGTTTGGTGCTCACCTCCGGTTCGGGCACGTCCGGGAACAGCCCGTCCGAGTGCTGGTTGTTCAGCCACTTGGCCATACCGTCCGCGGTCACGTCTTTCCCGAAGCGGCACACCTTGCCGTTCACTGGGAACTTCGTTGTGTTGTCGATGTGTATCACGACGATCACCCGCTGGTCGCTCAGGGTGTAGAACACGCGCGTGCTGGTGAACCCGATTTGGGACTGGCTGACCTCGAATTTCTTCACCCCCTTGCCGCTCAGGTCGAGTGACGCCGCGGGCCCGTCAGCGGCCGGCGCGGGGCCGAGAGCCGCGAGCACGATTAAGGTGGCGGGGAGTGCCTTCAGGCGAGTCATCGGTTCTCCTTGTCGTGGATCGAGCGGCGGTCCGGTGAGCCCGGTGCGGGCTCGCGTTCCGCCTTCGCACCTGTTGTACGGATCGGCGGGCCGGGACCGACGGACGTACCGGCCTCCCGTTGGGAGGCGGGGCCGTCGGCGACGGCGATGGGCACGACGGCACGGGCGACCCGAACAGCCGGTGCGGTGGCCCGGTAATGGGACGAGGCGATGTTCTTCGATCCGCATCTGCTTTCAATTGCCGTGCGTTGCTGACATCTTAGATTGACCTTCCCGCCTTCACCGGGCTCGTGTCGCGCGCCAGAGCTGGCGTGAAGGCGCAATGACGAACCCGTCGGGTGGCTGCGGCACGAGGACTTCGCGTGAAATCGTTCGGTTTCGCCCTGCTCAGCGTCGCGCTGCTCACGCCGGTGGTTTCCGCCGCACCGGTTGTACCGGGGTTCGCGAACAAGCACCCGCTGACCGAACCGCAAGTCGGGCAGTTGCTGATCGGCGAGTTGCGCTGCACCGCGTGTCACACAAGCACAACCGCGCCGCTCGAGCGCGCCGCGCCCGACCTCGCCGACGTGGGGGGGCGCGTGGCGCCGGAGTACCTGCGGAAGTTCCTCACGTCGCCGTCGGCCGCGCACGCGGGAGCGACGATGCCGGACCTGCTCGCCGCGGAACCGGCGGACCAGCGCGACAAGATCGCCGAGGCTCTCACGCACTTCCTGGTCGCACAGGCCAAGGGCAAGTTCGAACACCAACCGGCTGGCGCGGATGAAGCCGCTGCGGGCAAGGCGCTGTTCCATTCAATCGGGTGCGTCACCTGTCACGCGCCCCGCGGCGACGACGGCAAGGAGATCCCACGAGACGGCGCGGTCGGATTGGGACACGTGCCCGCGAAGTACAGCCCCGGCGCGCTGAGCGATTTTCTGTTCCAGCCCACGCGCGTACGGCCATCGGGCCGGATGCCGGACATGAAGCTCACCCCCGCGGAGGCCAAAGCCGTTGCCGGTTATCTCCTCGGCACGAGCGACGCGAAGGGCGAAGCCCTTCAGCCGCAGGAGAAGTTGGTCGCGCTCGGGAGGGAACACTTCCAGCGGCTGAACTGCGCCGCGTGTCACAAACTCGGCGACGCCCCCGCCTCGAAGCCCGTCGGCACACTGGAAGGCGCGGACGTGATGAAGGGGTGCCTCTCGGACAGGCCCGGGAAGACGCCACGTTTCAACCTTGACGCGAGCCAACGGAAGGCGATCCGCGCGGCGCTCGCGAAGAAGCCCGAGCCGCTCACCGATAAGGAGAAACTCGCGGTCACGCTGGTCGCGTTCAACTGCCTCGGGTGCCACAAGCGCGACGACGCCGGCGGCGTTCTGGAGGGCACTAACGAGTTCTTCAAGTCGAGCGAAAAGGAACTCGGCGACGAGGGCCGCATTCCGCCGCCACTCACGCTGGTCGGCGCCAAGTTGCAGAAGGTCGCGCTGAAGAAAGTGCTCTTCGACGGCGACGGCGTGCGGCCGTACATGAGCACGCGGATGCCGCAGTACGGGGAGCCGAACCTGCGCCACCTGCCGGACCTGTTTACGACACTCGACGCGAGCGGCGTAAAGCCGGTGACGTTCGCGCTCCCCAAATCCGAGGGGCGCACGCAGCAGGAGCGCGACCGCGAGAAGGAGATGCGGGCCGCCGGGCGCGAGCTGGTGGGCGATCAGGGTTTGAACTGCATCGCGTGCCACAGTTTCAACGGGAAAACACCCGGCAAGGCCGGGATCGAGTTGCTCACGAGCACCGAGCGCGTGCAGCCGGCGTGGTTCTACCACTTCCTGCGCGCGCCGAACGCGTTCCGCCCGCGGACCGTGATGCCGACCGCGTGGCCCGACGGGCAGGCGGTGCAGAAGAAGATCCTCGGCGGCGACACCGACCGGCAGATCGAAGCCATCTGGTACTACCTCTCGCTGGGCACGTCCGCGCAAGACCCGGCTGGCGTGCGCGCGGCCGACACGCTTCTGAGCGTCACCGACACCACCCGCACCTATCGCGGGCGGAGCAGCGTCGCGGGATATCGGGGCATTGCGGTCGGGTTCCCGGAGAAGCTGAACTACGCGTTCAACGCCGAAACCGGCACACTCTCGGCGCTTTGGAAAGGCGACTTCATCCGGGTTAATCGCGGCGGGCAAGGGTCGGGTGGTTTCAACCCCGCGGTTAAGAGTGTGCAGCTCGCGCAGGACGTTTCGTTCTACGCCCTCGCCGACGAGAAGACCGCGTGGCCGCTGCGCCCGGTGGTGACGAAGGAAGCGCCGGCGAACCCGGACCCGCTGTACCCCAAGAACCGCGGCTACCAGTTCAAGGGGTACTTCATGGACGACGCGTCCGTGCCGACGTTCATGTACCTCAGCGGCGACGTCGCGATTGAGGACCGCTCGGCGGCGCAGACCGCGGACAAGAAACTGCGCCTCGTGCGCACGCTCTCGTTCGACGCACCGAAAGCGCAGACGCTCTGGTTCCGCGCACTCACCGGAAAAGTCGAGAGCGAGTCGAAACAGCAGTTCAAGACGCCCGAACTGCGGCTGAGTATCCCCCAGGTGCCGACCGCGCTCCGCCCGACCGCGGCCGACCCGAAGGCGTCGGAGTTGTTGCTGAAGTTCGAGATTCCCAAAGGCAAATCCACACAGACCCTCACCTATGAACTCCTTCCGTAACGCGCTCGCGCGGTTCGTGTTCCTGCTCGCGGTGTGCGCACTCCACCCGGCACCCGCGCGCGCCGAGGATGTCGGCGGGCGGTGGGGCACCGAGGAACGCGAGCGCGAGTTCTACCCGGTCGTCCCCGTCCCCATCCCGAAGGGCATGGTGATCGAATCCGGCGCGTACTGCCTCCTTCCAGATGGCCGCATGGCGGTCGGCACGCGGCACGGCGAGATCTACATCCTCAGCGGCATCGACGAGAAGAAGCCGGACCCCAAGTACCACCTGTACGCCACCGGCCTCGACGAGATCTTCGGCCTCGACTACCGCGACGGCGCCTTCTACGTGACGCAGAGTTGCGAACTCACCCGCGTCACCGACACGAAGAAGGACGGCAAGGCGAACCGGTTCGAGACGATTTCGGACGCGTGGGGGTACGCGAACTACCACGAGTACGCGTTCGGCTCGAAGTTCGACAAGGACGGGAACCTGCACGTCGCGCTCGGGCTGTCGAACTCCTACGATTCCTACGCGCTGTTCCGCGGGTTCGCGATGAAAGTCACCCCGGACGGCAAAACGAAGGCGCTCGCGAGCGGGTTGCGCAGCCCCGGCGGGATCGGGCACAACGAACACGGGGCGCTGTTCTACATCGAGAGCCAGGGTCCGTGGAACTGCTCGTGCAGCCTCAAGGCGATCACACCGGGGAGCTTCATGGGCCACCCCGCGAGCTTCAACTGGTACAAGTACGCGCCCGAGATGGGACCGGTTCCGACTGCCCCAAAGTCGGGAACGCGAATTGTCACCGAGAAGGAGCGCGTGAAGCAGCTCACGCCCTACGCGGTGGTCTTCCCGTACGTCCGCATGGGCCGCTCGATCACCGGGTTCGTGGTGGACGGCACGAAGGGCAAGTTCGGCCCGTTCGAGGATCAGATGTTCCTCGGCGACTACACGCAGTCGCTCGTCATGCGGGCCACCACCGAGAAGGTGAACGGCGTGTGGCAGGGCGCGTGCTACCCGTTCCGCGAGGGGCTTTCGACCGGCATCCTGAACGTCGCGTTCACCAAAGAGGGTAACCTGCTGTGCGGCGGCACCAACCGGGGGTGGCCGGTACGGGGCATCAAGCCGTTCGCGCTGGAGCGCATCGACTGGAGCGGCAAAATGCCGTTCGAGATCAAGCGCGTCACCATCGAACCCACGGGCTTCAAAGTCGCGTTCACGAAACCCGTGGACACCGCAACGGGAAGCGACCCCAAGTCGTACCGCCTCGGCACGTTCACGCACCCGTACCACGGCGGCTACGGCGGCCCCGAGATCGAGAAGACGACGCCCGTTGTCGAGAGCGTCAAACTCGCGGCCGACGGCCTGTCCGCAACAATCGTTCTGGACAAGCTGATTCAGGGACACGTCTACGAGTTCGACCTCGGCGCGCTGCGCTCGCGCGACAAGGACGAACTGCTGCACCGCAACGCGTACTACACGCTGAACGAAGTCCCGAAGGCGAAGTAGCCACTATTATCACCGACCGAGGATTCTGCATGTTGCCGCGCCACTTCGCTGCCCCCGTGTTCGCGCTTCTCACGATCCTGTCGCCGGGTGCCGCTCTGGTGCGCGCCGCCGATCACCCGGTGCCCGAAAGCCCGCTGTGGCTCACGTACCCCGGCGCGGACGGACCGGGAAAGGGAAAACACATCGTGCTCATCGCGGCCGATCAGGAGTACCGGAGCGAGTCCGCGCTCCCGATGCTCGCGAAGGTGCTCGCCAAGCACCACGGGTTCCACTGCACCGTGCTGTTCAGCGTGAACGACAAGGACGAGGTCGATCCGACCAAGAAGATCCGCTGGGAGGACAAGACCGTCACGCACAACGTCCCGGGCCTGGAGCACCTCGCGAAGGCCGATCTGGTCATCCTCTTCAGTCGACTGATCTCGCTGCCCGACGCCCAACTGAAGCACGTCTACGAGTACCTCGACGCGGGCAAGCCGGTCATCGGCATCCGCACCGCGAACCACGGGTTCCTGGGCTTCGAGTACAAGAAGGACGGCAAGAAGGTCGACTTCGGCGAGGACGTGTTGGGCGGTTCGTTCCGCAACCACCACGGGCGCTGGCAGGCGGACTCGACGCGCGGCATCATCGTCGAAAAGAACAAGGATCATCCTGTACTCAACGGCGTCAAGGACATCTGGGGCTTGACCGACGTGTACCGCACGTTCAAGGAGGGCGGGAGCCTGCCCGCGGGTTGCACGGCGCTCGTGGACGGCCAACCGCTCAAGGGCCGCAAGCCCGACGACGCGCCCAACCCCGACCTGATCGCGCTCCCGGTGGCGTGGGTTAAGACGTGGACGAGCAACGCGGGCAAGACGGCGCGCGTGTTTCACACCACGATGGGCAGCGCGGAGGATTTCCAGAATGCGGGCCTGCGCCGGCTCACCGTGAACGCCGCGTACTGGTGCGTGGGGTTGGAAGAGAAGATCGATCCCCGGTCGAAGGTGGACATCGTCGGCGAGTACACCCCGCCGGGCAGCGGGTTCGATTACGCGAAACTGAAGGTCGTGCCGCGCAAGCCGAGCTTCTACAAGTGACCGCGGCGCGGTTCGCCGTCGTGTTCGCCGCTCACTTGCCGTCGGGGTCGTAGACGAAGGCCTTGTCGTCCGCCGGGAGAACCCACACGTTTCGGAACTTAACGGGGTTGCCGTGGTCCTGAAGGAACACCGGACCGGTCATCGTCTTCTTCTGTTGGTCCCGGATCTTGTCCAGGTACGGGGTGTTGCCGAACCGGAACGGGTGGAACGCCGATTTCGGTTCGCCAAACTGTGTCCCGTCCTGAACCTTCTGCCCGTTGAACCAAACCGTGACGGTCCCGTTCTCGGTGATCTTGCCATCGCCGTCGCGCCGCGGGGCGCGGTACCGGATGTCGAGCACCTGCCACTCGCCCGGCTTGCGGCACGCGTTCACCAGCGGCGCCGCGAACCCGTACACCGCGCCGGCGTCCTCCTGCGTCACCTTCTCCTTGCCGAACGAATTCAGAATCTGGACCTCGTAGTTCCCGTGGATGTACACCCCGCTGTTCCCGTCACCCTTCTCCGGCAGCAGGAACTCGACGTGAATGTCCGCGTCCCGGAAGTGCAGCTTCGAGGCGATGTGGTTCCGGTTCCCCTTGGGCGTCGAGACAACCACTCCGGCTTCGACGGGCCAGTTGATCTTGTCCCCCGCCATGCTCACGAACGTGTGGTTCCCCTTGTCGTCGAGGAGTACGTGCGCGCCCTTCGGGGGCGGGACGGGGAGTTTGCTCTGGTCGGGTTTGAACTCGGGTTCGGCGGCGACCTGCCACAGTTTGCCGAGCAACTCGAACATGTCCGGGTCGTGCTTCTTCAACTCGGCGCGGGTGAACGGGAAGAAGTCGTTCCGGCCGAAGTACGCCTCGGTCGCCTCCGCGAAGTACTCCATTGGGGTCGTCATCGCGTAGGCTTTTTCGAACGTGTTCGGCCGACCGTTGCCGAAGTGGCGCTCCACCTTGTCGTACTTGCCCGACTCCTTCGCCCGCGTGTACGCGGCGGCGATCTCCGGGTTGCCGAACCCCTTCGGCAGCTCGCGGTCGTGGTAGCCGTGCGCGAGTTCGTGCAGCACGAACCAGGGCATGCGGTTCACTTCGGCTTCGAAGGTGCGGACGTCGGTGAACTCGACGGCCTTCGCCATCGCCGGGTCGCGGCCGTTCTTGCGCAGCCAGTCCGCGCCGGGGTGGTACTCGGCGACCGGCCGCACGCCCGGGTACTCGGGGTTGAAGTACAGCGGAACCTTCTGAAGTTTCGCCACGGCCGCCTTCGGCACCACTTTCGTGATCTCGTCCAGTTGCCGGTCGAGCAGGTCGATCGCCTTTGCGGTCGATCGCGCGTCCGCGGCGAGCAGTTCGCGGTTGATGTGCAGCGTCCAGCCGCGGAGGGTACGCGTCTCGTAGACGGGGTCCGGCGGCGGGGCGTGTGGGGATTGCAGATTGTCGCGGAGGAACCGCGTCATCGTTTCCATCAGGTGCTGGTCGGTGTTCCGGCCCTCACGGATGGCGTGGCTCCGGTTCGGGTACGGCAGCACGCCGAACCGCTTCCCCTTGGCGATCAGTTCCTCCATCAGCCGTTCGGTGCCCTGGTAGTGGCAGTTGTCGTCGCCGGTGCCGTGGACGAGCAGCAGGTTGCCCCGCAGCTTGCCGGCGTGAGTGATCGGTGAGCCGTCGCGGTATCCGGCCGCGTTGTCGGCCGGCAGCCCCATGTACCGCTCCTGATAGATCGAGTCGTACAGCGTCTGGTCGGCAACCGGGGCGATGGCGATGCCCGTGCGGTACAGGTCCGGGTGCCGGAAGAGGGCGTTCAGGGTCATGCTGCCGCCGCCGCTCCACCCCCACGAACCGACCCGCGCCGGATCGACGAACGGCCACCTCTGGAGCAGAACACGAACCGCCGCGGCCTGCTCGGTCGGGGCCAGGATGCCGATCTTCCGGTGGACGGACTTCCGCCACTCGCGGCCGCGGGGCACGTTGGTGCCGCGATTATCGACGCTGGCGACGACGAACCCCTGCTGTGCGAGCATCCAGTGCCACAGCCCGCGGGCACCGGGCCACGCGTCGCGCACCGTCTGGCCGTGCGGCTCGCCGTAGACGTACATGAGTAGCGGGAGCTTCGCGTTCGGTTCCATCTTCGCGGGCTTCATGCTCCACCCGTCCAGCGTGACGCCGCTGCCGATCGGCACCCGCATGAACTCGACCTCCGGCCGCGTCAGTGCGGCCAACTTGGCCCGCAGTTTCGCGTTGTCGGCCAGCGTGCGAACGGCGGTGTGATCGCCCGGGCGCACCAGCTCCACCACCGGCGGCGTGGTGAAGTTCGACCAGGTGTGAACCGCCCACTTCGCGTCGGGGGAGAAGTCGTAGTCGTGCCAGCCGGCTTGCTTCGCGGGGGTGAGTTCTTCGGTCTTGCTGCCGTCGAGCTTCGAGCGGAACAGGTAGCGCTGGGTCGCGTTCTTCGGCGAGGCCGCGTAATACAACCACCCGCCCACCTCATCGACCGCCTCGACGGCGATGACGTCGAACTCGCCTTTCGTGACGGGTTGCAGCGGCGAGCCGTCGGTTGGCGCGCGGTAGGCGTGCCGCCACCCGGATCGCTCGCTGAGCCAGAGAAGAGCTTTGCCGCCGTCCAGCCACCGCCAGGGGTTTTCGTTCTCCAACCAGGCGGCGTCCTTCTCGGTGAACACCTCTTTGGCCTTGCCCGTGGCGGGGTCGGCCCGCCATACCTTCAGTTCCGTCTGGAGCCGGTTGAATTGCTGAACCAGGATCTGCGAGCCGTCCGGCGTCCAGTCGGCGTGGGGCAGGTAGTGCGCGCGTGGGTCACCGGGGAGGTCGAGCCACTGCACCTTTCCGCCGCCCGCCGGGACCACGCCCAACCGGGTTGCCGAGTTCTTCTCGCCCACCTTCGGGTACGCGAACGATGTGATCCGCGGAGACTTGCTGACGACGTTGTCGACGAGGTGAAACTCCGCCACGCCGGTGGTGTCGAACTGCCAGAAGAGGATTTGCTTGCCGTCCGGACTCCAGCGGAAGCAGTTCCGCAGGTCCAGTTCCTCCTCGTTCACCCAGTCGGAGGTGCCGTTGATGAGGGTCTTCGAGCCGTCGGCGGTGAAGGCGGTAACCTTCAGGCTGTCCACGTCCTGAACGTACACGTTGTTCTCGCGCACGTAGGCGACCCGCGTGCCGTCCGGTGAGAAGGTGGCGAACATCAGCGACGACGGGGCGGCGTCCCCGCCGAGCTTGCGCAGCTTGCGCGTCGCCACGTCGAGCACCCAGTAGTCGCCGCGGGTGTTGCGCCGCCAGACGCGTTGGCTGTTCGTGTAGATCAGTACACGCGACTCGTCGGCGGAGAACGCGTAGGCGTCCACCGCGAGGGGTTCTTTCGCGCCGCCCGGCACGAACGCCGGCGCCGGGATGACGACCTCCTTCTTCCCCGTCGCTGGGTCGTTGTGAACCAACTCGCGGCCGGTCCCGGTGGCGGCCTTTTCGAGGGTGAAGTAGGTCGGTGATCGCTTGCTCCACTGCCGGGCCGGGAGCGGCTCGGTGCCGAACTCCCCGACACCGAATAGCCTCCCGACGCTGAGGAGCGATTCAGCGGGGGCGGGGCCTTCGGCGCGGGCTGTCGCGCACGCGACGAGGCACGCCGTCAGAACGCCCAGCGGCCACCGGGTTGGGCTGCGGTCACTCATCACCATTCTCCCATGAAGCGAGCCACTTGACCCCATCGGGGCGGCGGGTCATTAACGCACGTTCACGACCCGTGGGCCGAGCGCGTCCGACCTCGGGCGGATGCCGAGGACCGGGTCGGACGAGGCCGACATGAACCCGTGCTCCCGTCGCGGCGCGCCGTCGGCCGTGTTCACCGTGACGTAACTGTTGAAGTCGGTGCTCGTGAACCGCATCGCGCAGCAACCGCAACCCCCATAATTCACAACGATCCTCGACGGCTCTTACAACGCCACGTTTGAAATCGGTTCGCCGTATTTCTCGGCCGGCATTTTCACGGGTGCCGAGGGGGGCAACTGATCGTTGCTCCGTGTTCAGTTTTTGGCGCCCTTCGGTTCCGTGTAGTTCACCGCTTTGATCACCGCCTTCAGCTCGGCCTCCAACTTCCCCAACAGCGCCGCGTCGGAGGCGAGGTTCTTCACCTCGTAGGGGTCGGCCGTCAGGTCGAACACCTCCGTCCACTCCGGGCGGCCGGGGTACTTGACGAGTTTGTGCGTGGTGGTGCGAATGGCGTAACAGGTGGGGACGTTGCCGAGTTCCTTGTAGTACTCGGCGAAGAACGAGCCGCGCCAGTTCGCCGGCTTGCGGCCCGCGGCCAGTTCCTTCCAGCTCGCCCCCTGCATCTCCTTCGGGACCGGCACCCCGGCGAGGTCGAGGAAGGTCGGGGCGAGGTCGATGTTCAGCACCATCTCGTCCACCGTCTTCCCTTTGCCGAACAGCCGCGGGTAGCGGGCCAGGAACGGGATGCGGAGGGACTCGTCGTACAGTGCTCGCTTGTCCCCGGAGTTGTGCTCGCCGAGGAAGTAGCCGTTATCGCTGGCGTACACGACCACCGTGTCGTCGGTCAGCTTCAACTCGTCGAGTGCGTCGAGCAGGCGGCCGACCTGCTCGTCCACGCCCGCGATGTGCCGCAGGTAGTCGAGGTGGACGGCGTTGTCGGCGAGGCCGAGCGGGAACTGGTCGGTCTTGGGATCCTTCTGGTGGAACACGGCCGGCACCCCGCAGTTCGGGGTCGGGCGGGTGGTTTCGTTGGCGTACAGCTTCCGCAGGTGTTCCGGCAGGACGTTCCCGCCACGGGGGCCGTGCGGGCTCTTCAGCCCGAGGACCAGCGAGAACGGCTTGTCGCGGTGCTCCTTGATCCAGCCGATGGCGAAGTCGGTGCTCACGGCATCGACCCACCCCTTGGTCGGGGTGGTCTTGCCGTCGACCTCGAACGGGCAGTCGTTGTACTGGCCCTGGCCGATAAAACTGGCCGAGTAATCGAACCCCGGCCGCTGCCCCTTCTGGTTGCCCATGTGCCACTTGCCGACGTACGCGGTCCTGTACCCGGCCTCGCGCAACAGCGTCGCGTGGGTGACGGCGTCCGCCGGGAACGGCTTGCTGTTGTTGGTGATGCCGTTCGCGTGGTTGTACCGGCCCGTCAGGAACGCCGCCCGGCTCGGGGCGCACAGCGACAGGGTGACAAAGGCGTTGCGAAACCGCACGCCCCCGGCCGCCAGTCGATCCAGATTGGGGGACTTGAACCACGGGAACCGTGCCTGTTTTTCTTGCTCTTTCTGCACCACGCCCATCGCGTCCCAGCGGTGGTCGTCGGAGTAGACGAACACGAAATTCGGTTTGCGGTCGGCCGCCCGCCCGCCGGTGGCGGCCGAGAGCAGTACGAGGAGGGCCGCAACCGTGTGGCGGAAAACTCGGATCCGGGGACGCATGATCAGCTCCTCTGTCTGGGAAAAGTCGCGGCCCCTGGAACTGCCGCCCGGGAGAGCAGCGGGTAGCGATGGCAGTGCGGCGATTATTTGGTCGCGAGCGCGGCCTCGAAGGCCTTCGTCTGCGGGTCCTCGGTCCGCTTCATGTGGGCGAGCAGTTTCTTGCTCAGTTCCGCGACATCGTTGGCGTACTTCGGATCACGAATCAGGTTCTTGCGCTCGGTCGGGTCGGCCGCGGTGTCGAAGAGCATCAGCGGCTCGCCCTCCACCAACTGCTTCACGCGAGCCTGGACTTTCGCGTCGGCCGAGGCGTTCATCGCGGCGAAGCACAGCCCGCTCATCGCCTCGACGCGGAACTTGTCGGGGCCGCCCACCCACGCGTGAAACATCAGCGCGCGGTCTTTGGTGCGCACGCACCGCTGGGCGAACGACTTCCCGCTGCTACCGGTGTTCACGTGCGTGATGACGAAATCGCGGTCGGGCTGCGCCTCGCCCTTCAAGAGCGGCACCCACGAGCGCCCGTCCATTCCCGCGGTCGGTTTCGCGCCGAGTAGTTCCAGAACCGACGGCATGACGTCCACGCTGCTGACGAACTCGGCGTGCGCCTTCGGGTCCTTCTGACCCGGGTAACGGATCAGCACCGGCGACCACGTGCCGTTGTGGTAGACGGTCGCCTTCGAGAACGGGAACGACATGCCGTGGTCCGACATGAACACCACCACCGTGTCCGCGTCGCGGCCCGCGGCGGCCAGTTCCTTCAGCACGAGGCCGAACGCGACGTCGAACCGGCTCACGGACGAGTAGTACTGCGCGACCTCCTCCCGCACCCGCGGGAGGTCTTCGAGGAACGCCGGCACCGGCACCTCGTCGGACTTGTAGACCTTCGCCCCGGAGAGTTCGTCGGCCTTCGCCTTCGCCGACACGAACGGCCGGTGCGGGTCGCAGATGTTGGCGTTGATGAAGAACGGCTTCTTCTCCTTGGCGGCGGCGGCGAGCATCTCGCGGAACTTTTCGGCGAACTTCGTCGGCTGCTTGCCGAGCGCCTGGTCCCCGACCGCGTGCCACGGGAACTTGTCGGCGGGCGCCATGTGAACGGCCTTGGCGATGACCGCCGTGTAGTACCCGGCGTCCCGGAGGATCTCGACGAGGGTCGGCACGTCCCGGCGGATCGGGTTGAAGCCGAGCGCGCCGTTGCGGTGCGGGACGCGGCCGGTCATGAGCGCCGACCGGCACGGCTGGCAGATCGGCACCGTGACGTGACTGTTGACGAACCGGTGCGTGCCTTTCGCGAACGCGTCCAGGTTCGGGGTCGCGCCGAGCGTGTTGCCGTTCCAGCCGCCGGAGTCCGCGTTCATGTCGTCCGCGGTGACGATGAGCAGGTTCGGTCGCTTCGGCTGTTCTTCGGCGCGCGCCGGCTCACCGGGAGCGAGAAGCAGGAGCGCGCACGCGGAAGCGATGCGGAGCGACATAGAGCGCACCTCGTCCGAACTGCGGTGGTGGGTCGGAACGCGAACCGGGGAGCTCACTTGGCGGGCTTCTTCTCGCACAACGTCTTCATCGCACGGCCCATCGCCTCGCCGATCAGATAGTAGGTCTCGGCGTTCGAGTTCCAGTGGTACCCCTGTTTGGTCGGCGACACGTCTTCCTTGCGCCAGAACGCCCGCGTGCCCACGAACGCGACGTTCCCCTGAAACTCTTTCTGCTCGGCCACGGCGGCCTGCGCCTTCATCAGCGCCAGCGCGCGGGGGTGCTTCTCGTCCGGACCGGTCATCCCGGTTTCGGCAATGACGAACGGCAACTTCTCCGCGCCCAGTTCCTTGCGGACGTCGCGGATGAAGTTGGCCATGTTCTTCTCGTACTCGTCCACGAACGCCTGGTTGATGCGGTCGTTCCACCCCTGGTGCCAGCCGAACCCGGCCAGTTCGTACCCGCGGTCGTCGAACTCCGGGAACTCTTTCTTGAGATCGCCCAGAACCGCCTTGGTGCGCTTCACGACCTCCGTGTAGAACGGCCCGACCTCGCCGCCCGCGCTCGGCGGGCGGAAGTCCTTCCCCAAGCTCTTTCCGCCCCACGCCAGTTTGATGATGAGAACCGGCTCCTCGAACGCGTCGCCGACCACACAGCCGAATCCGAGTTCCGGGCCGATGCGGTCGTCTTTCACGCCGAAGCCCACCGTGAGCTTGCCCTTGCGGTCGAGGTAGTGAATCCACACGTCGTCGCGGACGGCCCACTTGCCGTCTTTGGTCAGGAGGTGCTTGAACTTGTCGGCCGTGGCCGGGTCTTTGGTGAGGTGTTCGAGGCTGCCTTTCCCGCCGTTCCGCTGCGGGTCGGCCTTGATGAACCCTTGCCCTTCCATGTTCGACTGCCCGGCGAGGATGAACACCTTGACGGGTTTGTCTGCGGCGCCAAGTGAGGTGCCCCCCAGCAAACACGCGACCAGTGTTGCGAGTTGAAAACGAGTCATCGGCATACTCACAGTTGGAGAACGGCATGCGCCAGCCAGGATCGGCTCGCGACGCTTCGAGGATGGCCGCAGTCCGTAGGGAGCGTTCGAACCGAAATAGCAATAGCTTACAACCACCGACCGGCTCTGCACAGCCGCACGAGTGGCGAGTTCGCGAACGTTCCCGTGCGGGAGGCCCTCACCGGTCGTTCCAGATGAAGAGCTCGGACACCCCACTTCGGGCATTGCCCGTGTGGGTGAACACGACCTGCACCTGCACGGGTGGGTGTACAAGATCGAAACCGGGGAGGTGTTCGCCTACGACCCGCCGAGCGCACAGTTCCTCCCGATGGCCGCGTACACCTAACCGCCGAGCGAAGCCCCCGTGCGGCTTCGGGCCACACCGGCGATATAATCCTGTACGGATCGAGGCGGGGTTCATTCGGTTCTTGCACAGGGAGCGAGGTTGATGGCGGACTCATCGGCGGAACACGGTTCGCCAGCAGCCCACGATGTCGGGCACGGTCACTCCACGCCCCGACCGTACGCCCGGCTCCGGCAACTCCTCCAGCCGGAGCGTCGCGACATCGTGGCGGTGGTGGTGTTCGCCGTGGCCGTCGCCGTGCTTTCGCTAGCGACCCCGATTGCCGTCGAGTCGCTGGTGAACACAGTCGCCTTCGGCGTGCTGATGTGGCCGGTCGTTGTCCTCGCCGGCATCCTGATGACCTGTCTCGGCTTGGCGGCGGCGATCCGGGCCATGCAGGTGTACGTCGTCGAGTGCGTACAACGGCGGTTGTTCGTCCGAGTCGTCGCCGACTACGCCCACCGCCTCCCCCGGCTTAATCTGGAAGCTTTCGACCGCCGCTACGGCCCCGAACTGGCGAACCGCTTCTTCGACGTTCTCAACCTCCAGAAGTCTCTCGCCATTCTGCTCCTCGACGGGGTGGCGCTCGTCGTGACGGCGGCGGTCGGCATGGTCGTGTTGGCCTTCTACCACCCTTTTTTCCTCGGCTTCGACATCCTGCTGCTCCTGATGATCGCCTTCGTCCTGTTCGCCCTCGGGCGGGGCGGCGTCCGCACCGCCCTGCACGAGTCGCACGCCAAGTACGACGTGGCAGCGTGGATGCAAGAACTGCTCCGCTGTTTGCGGTCGTTCAAGTTCGCGGGGGGACGCCAACTCGCTCTGGAGAAGGCCGACCAGTTGGCCGACGAGTACGTCACCGCCCGCCGGCAGCACTTCCGGGTCGTGTGGCGGCAGACGGTATTCGCCCTCGGGTTGCAGGTCGTCGCCAGCACCGCCCTGTTGGGGTTGGGCGGGTACTTGGTCATCAACCGCCAACTGACCCTCGGCCAACTCGTCGCGGCGGAACTGGTCGTCGTGCTGGTCGTCGCCTCGGTCGCCAAGATCGGGAAGTACGCCGAGACGTACTACGACCTGCTCGCCGGGGCGGAAAAGCTCGGCCTCGTCACCGACCTGCCGCTGGAGCGCGAGGGCGGGGAAGCGCTCACGGAGGGCGGGAGTGGGATGGCGGTGCGGGTCCACGGCGTCGATCACGTCTCCCACCGCACGCTGCCGACCCCGACCGATTGGCACGTCGCCCCCAACGAGCGGGTGGCCGTGGTCGGCCCGCCGGGGTCCGGGAAGACGACGTTGTTCGAGATGCTGTGCGGCCTGCGCGAGCCGGCCCACGGCGTCGTGGAGTTGGACGGCATCGACCTGCGGGGGCTGTCGTTGGAGCAAATGCGGGGGCAGGTAGCGTTGGTCGAAGGGTCGGACATCTTCGCCGGAACCGTCCTGGAGAACGTCCGGGTCGGCCGAGCGAACCTGTCGCCCGGAGACGTTCGTGAAGCGCTGCGGGTGGTCGGCTTGGTCGGGGCCGTTCACGATCTGCCCCACGGACTTGACACGCCGCTAACGCCCGGCGGCGGGCCGCTATCCGCGAGCCAGTCGTTGCGGCTGACCGTCGCCCGCGCACTGGTCGGTCGCCCTCGCCTGTTAATCCTCGACGGCGTTTTGGACGCCCTCGACATGCGTGAATGCCCCGACCTCCTGCCGCGACTGTTCGACCGCTCGGCACCGTGGACGTTGCTCGTCGCCACCACCAACCCAGCCGTGGTCGGGATGTGCGACCGCACCATCGAACTCCGCTCGTCCAACGGCACATGACGGCGGCCCTTATTCAACACGAGAAGGCGGAACCGATGATGGGCGGCTGGTGGCAACAAGTTTGGGACACCGTGCGAGAGGAGTTCTCCGACCTCCCCGACGCCGCACAAGTGACCCGCGTGACGTTACGGCTGCTGATCGCAGCCGTGTTGGGCGGCGTGCTCGGGTACGAGCGGGAGAAGAAGGGCAAGGCGGCAGGGATGCGGACGCACATGCTGGTCGCCCTCGGTGCCGCCCTCTTCGTCCTGATCCCCCAGCAGGCGAAGGTGACGGACGCGGACCTGACCCGCGTGCTGCAAGGACTCGTCGCCGGCGTGGGGTTCCTCGGTGCCGGGGCGATCATCCGGGTCGGCGAGCAGGGGGAAGTGAAGGGGCTGACGACGGCGGCGGGCATCTGGCTGACCGCCGCCATCGGGATGGCGGCGGGGATGGGCCGCGAGGCGACGGCGGTGTTGGCTACACTACTAGCCCTCTTCGTCCTGTCCGTCTTCCCCAAAGTCGCGCAGTCGCTCGAACTCCGCGACCAGCCGGCGGGCACCCCACAACCACCACCAACGCACAACACGCCCAAGTCGAAAAAATCAGGAGCGCGTCGATGACCGCTGCGTTAAAAACTCGACCGGCGTTCGGCTCGCACTCTTCTTTCGCGGCGCTCCAGCGGGTCGGTACTCCACGGCTGGCCCGGTGGGTCGCCCGCCTTCTACTACTTTGCTTCATGCTGTCGCCCGTCGCCCTCGGGTTCGTCCCGTGGCAGCAAACTCTTCGGGGTCGGGGGCAGGTCGTCGCCTTCGCACCCACGGAACGCAAGCAGGTGGTGACGGCGCTCGTCGGCGGACAGGTCCGCAAATGGCATGTGGTCGAAGGGTCGAAGGTGAAGATTGGGGACGCGATTGCCGATATTGACGATAACGACCCCGAGTTGTCCGGGCGACTGGACTCCCAGCGGAAGTTCCTGTTAAGTCGCAAGAAAGCCGCCGAGGAAGAGGTCGCCGAGCAGAACCGGGCGGTGGAGGCTCAGGAGAAGGCGGCAGCGGCAGCGGTCGGGGCGGCGAAGGCGAACCGGGAAGCGGCGGCATTGTTGGTCGATGTTGCCAAACAAAGCCGCAAGAACGCCGAGTTCGCCGTCACCTTCGAGCAGCGCCGGTTCGAGATGTTCGACAAGCTGTTCAAGGACAAGCAATTCGGCGGGCTGGAGTCGGAGTTGAGCCGGGACGAGGCGAAGATGCGCGCCGACCGGGCGGCGACAGACGTAAAGCGGGCCGAGGCCGAGGTCAAGCGGGCCGACGCCTCGCTGCTCACCAGCGACTCCCTCGTTCTTCAAGCCGATGCCAACGGGCTTTCGACGGTGGCGACGACCCGCCGCGACCTGCGACGCGCCGAGCAGAACGTGTTCGCCGTCGAGCGGGAGTTGCAGGAGATCGACACCCGCATCGAGTGGTTCAAGGCTCGGTTCGTGAAAGCCCCGTGCGACGGGGTGGTGTTCCGCATCTCGGCTGACGGACAGACCGGGCAGTTCGTCAAGGAGGGCGACGAACTGGCGGTGATTGTGCCGGACACGACTGACCGGGTGGTGGAACTGATGATTGACGGTGTGGACGCCCCGCTCATCGCCGCCCACATGGAGCAGACCGGGCGGGGGCCGCACGTCCGGCTCCAGTTCGAGGGGTGGCCGGGGGTGCAGTTCGCCGGGTGGCCGTCGGTGGCGACGGGGACGTTCGGCGGGCGGGTGCGACAGATCGACCCGACCGACGATGGCAACGGGCGGTTCCGCATACTCGTAGAGCCGGAGGAGATGTTCGACGGGGATCGGTGGCCCGAAGGGTTGTACTTGCGGCAAGGGAACCAAGCGGTCGGCTGGGTGTTCCTGAACCGGGTCACGCTGGGGTACGAGCTATGGCGGCAGTTCAACGGATTCCCGCCAGTCGTGGCCCCGAAACCGCCCGACAAGAAGGACGGCGGCAAGCCGCCGAAGGTCAAGCCCGGTGGTTGAGGTCGAAGTGGGTCGGGTCTGCCGTTGTCGCTTCGATGTTGTTGCTGGCCGGGTCGGGTTGCCTGGGACCACAAATCGGCCTGTGGCCGCATGGCCGCCCTCTCCCGCCACCACCGGGGACAACCGACATGCGGCGTGTCGGCCCGCCCGTTGGATCGTCCACACGCCCGGTTGTGCCGGCCTCGCACGCCGAGCCAGTCCAACCGGGTGACAAGTTCACCGCCGCCCAGCCTCAACCGTTCCCGCAGCCTCGCCCTGCCGACCCGGAGACGAAACCTGGGGCCGTGCCGCCACCACCACCGAAGGACTTGCCGCCGGTGTCCGGCTCGCCGCCCAGCGTCGGCGGGCCGCTGGCGCTGGACGAAGTGTTGTTCTCAGTGGAACGCAACTACCCGCTACTCCGGGCCATCGAACAAGAACGCAGCATCGCCGGCGGGCGGCTCGTGTCCACGATGGGGGCGTTCGACCTTAACCTCAACGCCGGGGCCGACGGCCAGGGGACGACCTACGACAACTTCCGCAGCGGCGTTGGTGTGAGCCAGGGGTTGCCGGTCGGGGGGTTGGGAGTGTTTGCCGGATACCGCAACGGGTACGGCGACTTCCCGACGTACAACCTCGGCCAGAAGACGGCGGACGGCGGCGAGTTCCGGGCGGGCGTGTCCATCCCCCTGTTGCGGGACCGGGCCATCGACCGCCCCCGTGCCGCCGTGCAACAGGCACGGCTCGATGTCGCCCTCGCCGAGCCGGTGATCGAGCGGCAGCGGCTCGACTTCCAGCGGGCCGCGTCCCGGACGTACTGGAATTGGGTCGCTGCCGGACAGCGGCTCAAGGTGGTCGAAAGTTTGGTCAAGTTGGCCGTCGAGCGCGACGACCAGTTGAAGGCACGGGTCGAGGCGGGACCGGCGGCGAACATCGAGCGGATCGACAACCAGCAGAACATCGCCCTGCGGAACGGTGTCCTCGTGCAAGCCCAGCGCGGCTTCCAGCAGGCGACCATCGACCTGTCGCTGTTCCTCCGCAACGGCTCCGGCTCCCCTACACTCGCCGGCAGCGACCGGCTCCCGAGCTTCCCCGAAATTCAGCCCATCGACCTGAAGACGTTTGACGCCTCACTCCAGACGGCGTTCGACCTGCGGCCCGAACCACGGCGGCTCCGACTTCAACGTGAGAAGGCGGCGGTCGAACTCCGGCTCGCCACGAACCAGACACTCCCGTCCGTGAACGCGGTCGTTGCGGCCTCACAGGACGTGGGCGGTGGGAAGAGTTCGTTGTCCGGGCCAAACGGTCTGGACCGCACGACGCTGAGCGCGGGTGTCGCCTTCCAACTCCCCGTGCAGCAACGGGACGCCCGTGGGCGGGTGATGCAAGCACAGGCCCAACTTACGCAAATCGACCAGCAACTTCGCCACACCGAAGATGTCGTCCGGGCGGAAGTGCAAGACACGTTCTCGGCACTGGAGCGGGCGTTCGAGTTCTGTCAACAGGCGAAGAAGCGGGTGGAACTGGCCCGGCTGGTCGCCCGCGCCGAGCGGGAGCAACTACGGTTGGGTCGAAGCGACGTGCTAAGGGTCACACTGCGGGAGCAGGCGACCTTCGACGCCGAGATCGTGGAGATCGGGGCGCAGCAAGACTTCTTCCGGGCGCTGGCCGACTTCAAGGCGGCTCTGGGGATCGGGGGCAAGTAAGGGTGTCGTTCCCCGTGATCTGGCTGATCGGCTGGAAACGGTCACATCATTCTCGAATCGTAGGCCCAGTGGAGCAGCGCTTGCCGTTGCTTTCGGCGGCAGTTCAGGTCGCCGCGGCGACAGTGCTTCTCAATCTGTGCGATGTGCCGCCGCACCGCCCTCCAGCGCCGCACTTGCCGGTCGTCATCCTCGCAGCGCCGCCCGATGTAGTAACGGCAATACCACTGGAACCAACCTCGTGGATCTTCGTGGTATATCCACCCGTTTGCCCGCCAAACGGAGAGCGGCTGAGAGGCGTTCACCCCAAACCAGTTGAGACTGGGATCGTGACACCCGGAGCAAAGGCGGGCGTTCTCGAACCAGTCGGCGGGGAACTCGTCGGTGCAGTCGGTCATGTACCGGCCGCCGAACACACCGAGTTCGAGCATCTGCTTTGGCGTCAACTCGGGTCGGAAATCGGGGTGGAAGTTCCCTCCCATCGGCTCCGTCAACAAGTACCTGTAACCCTGCTGCATCAAGTCTTCGACCTCGATCAAGCTCGGTTTCATACTGACCTCACTGTGAATCGTTACGGGGGCGTCCCCGACGGGGGCGTTTGGGTCGAGGGTGTAGCGTCCGGGCGAACGCCGCCAGGTGGCTGAGGCCGTCCCCATGGGTCGTGTAGCCCATGGAGGCGCGGATGGGCCCGCCGAGAGCCTGACCGCCGATCGCGACGGCAACGCCCTGTAGTTCGGCTACCCGGTAGAGGTCGCAGTACGCGCCGAGGAACTCCTCGGCACTCCGAATGTAGGACGCCGAGAGCCACACCAGTCGTGGGCGTAACTCCCTCACGGCCTTCGTCAGGCTTGCGAGGGGCGTGTTCGGACCCAGGTTGACCGCCTCCCAGCCCGCGTCGAGAAGGACGAGTTGGGCCAGCAAGGTGGGGAGCGTGTAGGGGTCGCCTTCCGGCGCCGCGCCGACGGCCACCGGGCGATTGCGCTCGGCCCGCGATTCCAGTTCGCGCTTCAGATCGTAGAGGGCCGTGGCACAAAGCTGCGTCCCGCGGTGTTCGTGCCACACGTCGAGTCGGGCCGTCTCCCACTGGTGGCCCACGTGCGCCATCGCGGGTGCGATGACTTGGTCCGCAAGGGTTTCAATCGGTAGGCCGGAGTCATACGCCCGCCGGACGATGGAACTCGCCACCGATCCCTTCCCACCGACCAGTGCCGCTAACAGGGACGTCGATAACGCAGCCGTGTCTTTCCCTGCCGTCCTGCGGATCGTCCCTTCAAGCACCGCCGGTTCGCCGCGGGGCATGTTCCCCTGACGTGCCAACGCGAGTACCTCACTGCGCAGCAACTTCCGGTGCCCCCCCGCCGTGAGGTGGGCGGGAAGGATGCCCTCATCGACCCAGCGCTTCACAGTGCTGACGCTGACCGCGAGCGCCTCGGCGGCGTCAGCGGTGCTGAGGTACTCGGGTTGGCCACTCGTTCCCATGGTTTTCGGATCCCAAGAACGGTCATCTGAGGCTGAAACCACTCCCGGCCTTCCAGAATATTTTAGCCGATTTGAACGCATTTTCCTCCACTTTGAGAAAAAAATGTCATTTCCGATTGATCTAGAGGACTGCCTGAGTATCGTAATGTGGACGTTTTGAACGTTTATGAATCTGTGTACTCTCACCCGAGGTCGAGATGCAACGAACCATGTATCTGCTGGCGATGGTCCTGGTCGTCGTCGGAGCCCTGAACTGGGGTCTGGTCGGTCTGGCTCAGTTCGATCTGGTGGCAACCCTGTTCGGCGGAGCCGATTCCGCCCTGAGCCGCATCGTCTACGGACTGGTCGGAGTTGCGGGCGTCGCCCTCGTCGTGACTCACCTGGCGACCCGGACGGCCCCAACGAACCACGCCTCGGCAGTTGGCGTGAGGTGAGGTGTGGTCCCGCGCGGTCGACCTGTTCCATCGTGAAGTCGGTCGAGTTCGGTTATCGGGCAGAAGTGGTCTTCCCGATCAGTTTCGAGTTCGTGTCTTCAACCCCAACGGAGAAGTGTTCGATGAAACGCATCATGATGACGGCGGTGGTTCTCGGGCTGATGGTCGGCCTTGGTAACGTCCCTTCCGAGGCGGCCTCGGGGGCGGATGAACCCACGAAGGACATCGTGGACACGGCGGTCGGGGCCGACCAGTTCAAGACCCTGGTTACGGCGGTGAAGGCGGCCGAGTTGGTCGAGACGCTCAAGGGCGAGGGGCCGTTCACGGTCTTCGCCCCCACCGACGAAGCGTTCAAGAAAGTCCCCAAGGAGACCCTGGAGGCGCTTCTCAAGGACAAGAAGGCTCTCGCGTCCGTGCTGACCTACCACGTCGTACCCGGCAAGGTCATGGCCGCGGATGTGGTCAAACTCGAATCGGCCAAGACGGTTCAGGGCCAGACGGTCAAGATCGTCGTCAAGGACGGCAAGGTCACGATTAACGGCGCGAACGTAGTGAAGACCGACATCGTCTGCAAGAACGGGGTCATCCACGTGATCGATGCCGTCCTTCTCCCCCCGGCCGGGAAGTAGTCGCGAAGAAATGCTCCGACGGGCGGGCAAGGCCGACATCGGTCCTCCCGCCCGTCAGACTCTCTTTCCGTCGCGTCCTCTGGACGCGCTTCTTGATAACCCCTGTTCTGTGTTTCGGAACCCGGCTCGCATACCGCGATCGGGAAGTTTTCATCCAAGGAGTTTCTGCCATGCCTGACATTGTAGATACCGCCGTTGCTGCCGGCTCGTTCTCAACCCTGGTCAAGGCCGTTCAGGCTGCCGGCCTCGTCGAGACGCTCAAGGGGGCAGGTCCGTTCACCGTGTTCGCCCCCACGGACGAGGCGTTCGCTGCTCTGCCGGCCGGCACCCTTGATGCGGTCCTCAAGGACAAGGCGAAGTTGACTTCAATCCTGACCTACCACGTCGTCGCGGGTAAGGTGATGGCGAAGGACGTCGTGGGGCTGAACGGAAAGACCGCGAAGACCGTTCAAGGAGGCGATCTCAAGATCGATACCACCAGCGGGGTCAAGATCGGCGGAGCCACCGTCATCAAGGCCGATGTGGAGACCAGCAACGGCGTGATTCACGTGATTGACAAAGTGCTACTCCCCTAAGCGTTGGCCCAAGCCAGGCCTTCATGTGGAGAATGGCGTCATTGATGTGATCGATGACGTCCTTCTTCCCCTGCTGCGGAACCATCGAACCGACGCTCACACGCCATGAAAGGGCTACCAATGCAACTGAAGACAAGCGACTACCTGTTGCTTACCGCAGCATTTATTTCAACGATCCGCAACTGAGCTAAAAACCAGTCGGATTCAGCGTTTCCACAACACACTTTTCTGAAAGAGCTTACGCCATGTCATTATCCGAATTCTCAACGGGCAAGCCACTTACGGAGTGGTCGCTTTCCTCTTGGTTTTAGCTCAGT
>CAMDQN010000086.1 GCA_945905925.1 Singulisphaera sp. GP187 | reverse complement strand
AATCAAGGGTCGTGGGAGGCGTTGGGACGGTGAGAATGCGGAGAGCATCATGTCACTCGAAGCACTGGAACAAAGCGGGGCCTGGGATGGCTATTGGAAGTCACTGCTCGCCAACGTCGCTTAACCTCCCAGAAGATTTGCCACACCCGTTGGTGCCCGATCCGCCCGAAGTGTCTTGTCTTCAAACGTGTCCGCTGTAGAATTGCTCTGGTATTACGACGTTATCCCGCCAGCTTCTGGGAGAGCAACAATGAACGGCGCACAGCTCTGGCTAAAAGCTGCGGCAGTTGGCGTTCTCGCTGCGGCACTTCCGCTCCTCATCTTCGGCTGTGGGAAAAACCCAGAGTGTCCGCAGCCCGCCGATACCACCTGGCCTGACAAGCCAGGTCCGAAGGTAGTGGTGTCATTCGCACCGCTCTATTGCTTCACCGCGAACGTCGCGGGCGACGACGCAACCGTCAAGAACGTGATGACCTCGAAGGGTCCGCACGACTTCGACCCGACAGAAGCCGACATGAGGCTCGTCACAAAGGCCGATCTCTTCTTCGTCGTCGGGTTGAAACTCGACGAAAAGAAGGCCGAGAGCATGAGAGACGGCTCTGGCAACAAGCAGCTGAGGATCGTCGAACTCGGCGGGATGCTCGATAAGAAGCACCTGTGCGAGAGCAAATGCACGCACACCGACCACACCGACCACAAGCACGACAAAGACCCCCACGTGTGGCTCAGCCCGGACCACGCGATCATGCTGACGAACTTCATCCGCGACGAACTGAAGATCGCGGACCCGGACCACGCCGCCGGTTACGAGGCGCGCGCCGGTGCCTACGTCACGAAACTCAAAGCAATCAAGACCTACGGCACCGAGAAACTCAAGGACAAGAAGGACAACCGGCTCGTGTCGTTCCACGACTCACTCGCCTACTTCGAGGAAGCGTTCAAGCTCGACGTGCGCGGCGTACTCACCAAGCACCCCGGGCAAGAACCGGTCGCGAAGGAGATGTCCGAACTCATCAGGCTCTGCACCAAGAAAGGCGCCGAGACACGCGTGATCGCGACCGAACCGCAGTATTCCACGAGCGGTTCCGGCGAGGCTCTCCGCAAGGAACTGATCGCGAAAGGCGTCGTTGACCCGGTTCTGGTAGAACTCGACCCACTGGAAACGGTGAAGCCAGAAGACCTGACACTGGACTGGTACGAGAAGAAGATGCGCGAGAACCTGGACGCACTCGCGAAGGCGATGAAATGACCCCGGAAGCACCGGCACGACCGCTCGTGTCACTCCGCGAACTTGGCGTCGAGTTGGGCGGCAAACCGATTCTTCGTGGCGTCACGGCCAACGTCGCCCGCGGTACCATCACGGCACTGATTGGGCTGAACGGCTCCGGCAAAACCACGCTGCTCCGCGCGCTGGTGAACGAGTACCCGCATAAGGGAACGATCCAGTTCCACTGCGGGCACGACCACTCGAAGCCGTACCCGGAAGCAATCGGGTACGTCCCGCAGCGGCTCACGCTCGACGCCCGCTTACCGCTAACGGTGGGCGATTTCCTCGCGCTCACGCTGTCACGGCGCCCGCTGTTCTTCGGCATCTCGAAAGCGGTGAAAGCGAAGAGTGTGGCGATGCTCGAGCGCGTCGGCGTGCCGGAGTGCCTGAACGTGCCGATCGACGGGTTGTCGGGCGGGCAACTCCAGCGAGTGCTGCTCGCGCTGGCAATGGAGCCGCAACCGGAGTTGCTGTTGCTCGATGAACCCGCGGCCGGGATCGACTTTAAGGACCAGAAGAAGTTTTACGAGTTGATCGCGAGCATTAACCGCGACATCGGCGTGACCGTGTTGCTCGTGTCGCACGACCTGAACATGGTGCAGACTTACGCGCACGACGTGTTGTGTCTTCGCGGGGGTTCGATCCAGTGTCAGGGTCCGCCGAGCGAGATCCTGACGCCGATCAACATGTCACTGGTGTTCGGTGCGGAAATCCACATGTTCCCGCACCGCTTCGGTACTTGATTGATTTTGTCGAGTGGGTCAAGGGTTTGCGCAGGCCCACCAGCGCTCAGCTGAAGTTACGAGGTCCATCGTTCTGGCGTCACCGTGGTGGCCTGCGCAAACCCTTGACCCACTCTACAAAATCAATCAAGCGAGCGGTGGCCAGTCCTTCGCCAGCCCTTCCCGTTCGATCAGATCCACTTGTTCCTTAGTGATGTGATATCGAGACGCGATTTCCTTCTTGGAATCGAGGATCGTAACGGTATGCGTATCTTGCACTTCCACCAGGGCGTGGAAAATGGACTTGCGTTGCTGTACCGTCAATGTCTTCGCGGACACGGTTGTTACTCCTTATGTTGGCGGAATTGATACGAAAGTGCCTACTTTAATGTACGTCTGCCAAGTGGCTTCCGACCCCAAAATCCGCGCGTTTCGCGCGTTTCGCGCACTCCTTTAGACTCGCATCTTGAAAGGTCCGATCATGCCATCCCGCCGACTCGCCTCACTCGTCGTTCTAACCGGCGTACTCACTGTTTCAGGCGTCGAACCGCGACCCGCGGAATCCCTCAACCCGGCACAACCGGAGCCGAAGGTACAGTCCGGCCAGCCCGCCGGTTGGGTGAAAGACCACCTCGCGGACGTGGACAAGAAGCTCGATTCTGAGATCAAGGATTTGGTCGCGTTGTACCAGCACATCCACGCGAACCCGGAGTTGTCGCTGATGGAGGTGCACACCGCAAAGCGGCTCGCGGAGGAGATGAAGAAGGCCGGTTACGAGGTAACAGAGAAGTTCGGCGGTAATGGCGTGGTCGCGGTGCTGAAAAACGGCCCCGGCCCAGTGGTGCTGATCCGCACCGACATGGACGGCTTACCCATCATCGAGCAGACCGGGCTGAGTTACGCGAGCAAGGTGAAAGTGAAGAACCGCGACGGCCTCGAAGTCGGAGTGATGCATGCGTGCGGGCACGACATTCACATGGCGAGTTGGGTCGGCACGGCTCGCGTGCTTGCTTCGATGAAAGACAAATGGAGTGGCACCGTGGTGTTCATCGGTCAGCCCGCGGAGGAGATCGTCGCGGGCGCTAAGCAGATGCTGGACGCGGGCCTCTACACGAAGTTCCCGAAGCCGGATTACGCGATCGCGCTGCACTCCGACCCGCTGAACGCGGCCGGGACGCTGAGCTACAGCGAGGGTCTGGCGCTCGCGAACTCCGATACCATCGACATGACCGTAAAGGGTAAGGGAGGTCATGGCGCGGCCCCACACGCGACCATCGACCCCATCGTGCTTTCGGCGCGAATCATCCTCGACTTGCAAACGATCGTGAGCCGCGAAACCGACCCGCTCGACCCGGTAGTGGTGACGGTCGGTTCGATCCACGGTGGTACGAAACACAACATCATCCCGAACGAAGTGAAGCTCCAGTTAACGGTGCGCACGACAACGACCGCGACCCGCGATCGTGTACTGAAGGCGATCGACCGCATCGCGAAGGCCGCGGCGGTCGGTGCGAACGCCCCCCCGCCGGAGGTGAAGGTGAGTTTGGAGGAGTCCACGCCCGCGACTTACAACGACGTGGCTCTGGCGCGGAAGTGCGGCGCGGTGTTCCGCGAGATCGTTGGCGAACAGAACGTGCGCGGCAACCGCAAACCGATGATGGGAGCCGAGGATTTCGCCCGCTATGCGGACGGCGGAAAGATCCCGAGCCTGATGTACTTCCTTGGCACGATCCCGCAGGAGAAGTACGACGCGGCGCGGAAGGCCGGTGCGCCCGGATTGCCTGGGATGCACACCGACGCTTACGCACCGGTGCCGGAACCGAGCATCCGCACTGGCGTCCGCACGATGAGCCTCGCCGCGATGAACCTGATGCCAAAGAAGGAGAAGTGAGCCAAAGTAGTAGGCACACGCCATGTGCCGTTGCGTCGCGAGTCGGAACTGCTTAGCGGTGTTGAGTTGCGACACAACGGCACATGGCGTGTGCCTACTACTTTCAAGACAACCGCACGCGAAGGATCTTCCGCCCCAATCGCACGATTAGCCCGTCGGTCACGGGCACGGTCACCTTCACGTCGGCGGGCCGCGTGCGGTCTGGACCGTAGTTGAACGCACCCTCTTCGATCTTGCGGCGCGCTTCGCCCTTGCTCGTGGTGAGCTTCGTTTCTGCGATCAGATCGACCGCGAGCATGCCCCCCGCGACGAGTTTCGCCGCGGGGATGCTCACGTCGTCGATGTGGTCGGGGTCTTGCTTCGCACCGCTGCCCGCGAATTGCTTATTCCAGTCGGCGACGGTTTCGGCCGCGACAGTCGCGCCGTGGTAGAATGTCACAATGTCGGTCGCCAGCAGTTTTTTCGCCTCGTTCGGATGACCGGCGATGATCTCCGCGACTTCTTTCTCTGGGCGATCCGTGAGCAACTCAAACCACTCCTTCATCAGCGCGTCGGGAATCCGCATCGTCTTGCCAAACATTTCTTTCGCGGGTTCGTTTAAGCCGATGTAATTGCCCAAACTCTTGCCCATTTTCTTATCGCCGTCCAGCCCGCGAAGAATCGGCATCGTGAAGCAAATCTGCGGCTCCTGACCTGCGGTGCGCTGAAGGTCGCGACCCACCATCAGGTTGTAGAGTTGCTCCGTTCCGCCAAGTTCCACGTCCGCGTGAATCTCGACGGAGTCCCAGCCCTGCATCAACGGGTACAGCGTTTCGTGAAGGTAGATCGGCGTGTTGGCCTGCAACCGCTTCGTGAAGTCGTCGCGCTCAATCATCCGTTGAATCGTCGTCGAGCCGAGTAACTTCAGCATGTCCGCGAAGGTGAACTTCGTGAACCAGTCGCCGTTGGGTCGCACTTCGGCGCACGTCACGTCGATCACTTTCGCGATCTGCGTGAGGTACGTCTGCGCGTTCTTGTCGATCTGCTCCGTCGTTAAACCCTGACGGCTCGCGTCGCGCCCGCTGGGGTCGCCGACGGCCGCGGTCGCGGTGCCGATGATGAGTACCGCGGTGTGACCCAGTTCCTGAAACTGGCGCAGTTTGCGCAGCGGGACCGTATGCCCCAAGTGAACGTCGAAGCCGGTCGGGTCGATGCCGTACTTGATGCGCAGCGGCTTCCCGGTCGCGTGACTGCGTTCGAGTTTCTTCTTGAGTTCCGCCGCGGTTTCGATCTGCGCGGCGCCGCGCATAATCACCGCGAGTTGCTCTTCGACCGGCTTGAAGGTGGACATTGCAAACTCACGTGAAGAACTGGAAGCGGCCGGTGGACTCGAAGGCATGAGGGATGTGATGCACGGTGGGTTCGCGGGCGTGTTCCGGCCAGGCGATCACGAGGACGTCGTACCGCACCGCGATCTTCCCCAACAACCGCCGGCGCGCCAGGAAACGCGACGTCGCCTCGGTGATCTTCCGCTGTTTGCGGAGGTCCACCGAGGCGGCGGTTTCACGAATCGCGTCGGGCCGGTCACTGGAAGTCGAACGCACTTCGACGATCACAAGCGTTTCGCCGTCGAGCGCGAGTATATCGAGTTCGCCGTCGCGGTCTGAGACGTTGGCCGCGAGCAGTCGGTAGCGTAGACCGCGAAGGTATCGCGCCGCCGCCCGTTCACTGCGCCGACCGAACCACCGCTTCCACCATCGCCAGTTTGTAAAGTCGGCGGGAGGCTGAACGTGGGGATCGGTTGGCGGCGCGGCCATGTTACTTTTTCTTCGCGGTCTCGGCTTCCTTGCGGGCGCGCTTCTTCGCGGCCGACTTGCTCTCACCACCCGCGGCGGTGGCGGCGGCGGCGGCCTCTTGCGCAGCTTTCGCAGCCGCTTCGGCGGCCGTCTTGAGGTTCGCGTCGATCTGCGTTTGGCGGTTCACGTCGTCGCGGATCTTGGTCGCCTTGCCCACGCGGTCGCGCAGGTAGTACAGTTTCGCGCGGCGAACCATGCCGGCCTTTTTCACCACGATTTTCGCGATGCGCGGCGAGTGGATGGCGAAGATGCGCTCGACGCCTTCGCCCTGCACCAACCTGCGCACGGTCATGGTTTCGCGCGCACCACCGTGGTTGCGCGAGATCACGTCGCCCTCGAAGATCTGGACGCGTTCCTTTGCGCCGTCCAGAATCCGTTGGTGGACCTCGATCCGGTCACCGACCTGGAAGTCGGGGACATCGGTTTTCGTGTTCTCGGTCTCGACAATCTGCATGAGGGGCGACAACATGGCCCACCATTCCCTTTCCGCGGCGCAATGTGGCGCGCGATTTGCTTGGTTACTCGTCCGGCGTTGTGTCGGGGGACTGACGCCCCCCGCTCGCCTTGTTTTGGTTGTGGCTCCGCAGATCGCTCTGCTCTTTCCGCCACTTAGCGACCGCCGCGTGGTTCCCGCTCAGCAGGATCTGCGGCACTTCCAATCCGTTGAACACCCGCGGTCGCGTGTATTGCGGGTACTCGAGCCGCCCGTCCTCGTTGTGTGAATCGTCCGCCGCGCTCTGCTCGTGACCGAGCACACCGGGGATCAGCCGAATCACCGTGTCGATCAGCACCATCGCGGGGACTTCGCCGCCGTTGCACACGAAGTCACCGACGGACACTTCCCACGGGTTCAGTAATTGTCGGATGCGGTCGTCGAACCCCTCGTACCGGCCGCAGAGGAGAAGCAGGCGCGGCTCCTCCGCGAGTTTCTCCACCGTTCGTTGTGTGAACCGTTCGCCAGCGGGCGTGAGCATCACTACTTTGCCCGGCGGTTCGGCCTTCGCCCGCACAGCCGCGACGCAATCTAACACCGGTTGCGCCATCAACACCATCCCGGGACCGCCACCGAAGGGCCGGTCGTCCACGCGCTGATGCTTGTCCTGGGTCCAGTCGCGGATGTTCCAGGCGTGAACCTGAACGATGCCGGCCTGGATCGCGTCTTCGAGCAGGCTCTGCTTGAGGTAACTGTCGAAGATGCCTGGGAACAGCGTCAACACATCGAAGCGCATCGCTGCACGCTCGCCTTCGGCTTACGGCTAACAGGCTACTGTTGCGCCGGCGCCTGGGCTTCTGCTGCCTTCTTGGCGTCCTCTTCCGCCTTCTGGGCGGCCTTTTGCGATTCGATCTCTTCCCACTTCTTCATGAAGTTCTTGAAGATCGCTTCGCAGTGCTCGGACGCCTTCGCGCCCACGCTCTGCCAGTACTTGATGCGCGCCGGCAGCAGCGTGACGCGATCGCCCTTCTCCTTGATGTGCGGGTCGTAGGTGCCAAGCTCTTCGATCACCCGGCCGTCGCGCGGCTGGCGGTGGTCGATGGCGACGATACGGTAGTAGTGCCGGTGCGTCCGGCCCATTTGCTTCATTCGGATGCGTACAGCCACTGCAACTCCCCTCTCGATGCGAAATTCGCAGAAGAACTGGAATGATAGCGACCGCACGGGAAAGTGACTACTGCGGAAAGTCACAAGTCGGCAAGGCGGCAAGTCCCAAGTCAAGACGGAGCCGGCGTCTTTGACTTGGGACTTGCCGACTTGTGACTATTTGCGCTTTTTCTTCTTCTTCCGCTCGTCGGCGCGTTCCTTCGCGCTCTTCCGGTGGCCGGTGTCACCCTTCTTCACAATGCCGTCCATTCCACCCGGCAGGAACGCGCCCGCCTTGCCCATTCCGGTCACCATCTTCAAGCGTTGCCAGAGCGACATCTGCGACATCTGCTTCATCAACACGCGGAGCTGCGCGAACTGCTTCAGAAATTGATTGATCTCGTGCGGTTCGACACCCGCGCCCTTCGCGATGCGGCGCCGCCGCGGCGTGTCGATGATGTCGGGGTCGGCTTTCTCCTTCTTGGTCATCGCGTCGATCATGCCCTGAACGCGCTTCAGCGCGACTTCGGGGTCTTCGCCTTCGGGGATCATCTCGGCCATGCCCGGCATGCGGCCGATCATGTCCTTCATCCCCATCTTCGCGATCTGCTCGAACTGCTTGCGGAAATCGTCCAGCGTGAAGTTTCCTTCTTGGAGCTTCTTCTGCTGTTCCGCGAGTTCCTCCTGCGATATGTCCTTCTGAATACTGGCGATCTTCTCGACAATCCCCATCATGTCGCCCTGGCCCATGATGCGGCCGGCCATGCGCTCAGGGACGAAGTCTTCGAGTTTATCGACCTTCTCGCCCATACCGACAAACTTGATCGGCACACCGGTCACGCCCTTGATGGACATCGCCGCGCCACCGCGAGCGTCGCCGTCGAGTTTCGTGAGGATGCACGCGTTCAACTCAAGAGCGTCGTTGAACGCCTTCGCGACGTTCGCGGCCTCCTGACCGATCATCGCATCGACGACGAGATAGCACTCGTCGGGCTTTACCAACTTGTCGATGCGCTTCAACTCGTCCATCAGCGCGTCGTCGATCTGCAATCGGCCGGCGGTGTCTAAAATGACGACGTCGCAGAGCGTGCGCTTCGCCTCCGCGACCGCGTTGCGGCACACATCGACCGGGTTCGTCGCTTCGCTGTAAACCGGCACACCGATCTGCTCACCAAGCGTCTTGAGTTGCTCGACCGCACCGGGGCGCTGAAGGTCAGCACCCGCGAGCATCGGCTTGCGCCCTTGTCCCTTCAGCGTGAGCGCGAGCTTCGCCGCGGTGGTGGTTTTGCCCGAACCCTGAAGGCCACACAGCATGAGCACAACGGGCCGGTCCGAGCGAAGCGGGATCTTGTGATCCACCGGCCCCATCAGCGCGACGAGTTCTTCGTAGACGTTCTTGACGATCTGCTCGGACGGGTCCACCTTGGCGAGTACGTCCTGCCCCAGCGACTTGGCTTCGACACGCGCGATGAAGTCGCTCGCAACATTGAAGTTGACGTCAGCTTCGAGGAACGCGCGGCGCACCTCGCGCAGCCCGTCCTTGACGTTCTCGGCGGTGAGTCGCCCGCGCCCGCGGAGCTTCTTGAACGCTTCGCCGAGCGACTTGGTAATACCTTCGAACATGGTCACCGCCAGGAAGCAGGAATCGGGAGCGTGCTGGCTACGAAGAGGCCGAGAGATTACTTTAAGACAACGCCGAGTCGGGTTCAACGGGACCGAAAGCCCGACCGTTCTCGCCGGTTATCCTGTAGGTCGGGTCGAGTCTTCGAGGCCCGACGTGATTCGGTAATGTGAAAAGTCGGGCCTCGAAGACTTGACCCGACCTACGAAGACACAGGAGGCGTCATGCGATTGTTCTGGAGCCTTGCCGTGATCGTCGCGCTCACCGGCACCGCCACGGCTGGAGATTGGCCGCAGTGGTTGGGGCCGAAGCGCGACGGCGTCTGGCGCGAAACCGGCCTCGTCGAGAAGTTCCTGAAGGATGGGCCGAAACAGGTCTGGAAAGCCGATGTCGGTGTCGGCTACGCGGGTCCTGCCGTCGCGAACGGTAAGGTGTTCGTCCTTGATCTGGTGCCCGCGGATAACGCGAAGCTCCCCGCGAGCGGGTTCGCGAAGGGTACTCGCGTGCCCGGCAAGGAACGCGTGCTGTGCCTCGACGAAAAGACCGGCAAGAAGCTCTGGGCCACCGACTACCCCGTCGAGTACACGGTGAGCTACGCCGCCGGCCCGCGATGCACCCCCACCGTTGACGGCGACTTCGTGTACACGCTCGGCGCAATGGGCGACCTGAAAGCGGTCACGGTCGCGGACGGCAAAGTCGTGTGGTCGAAGCACTTCATGAAGGACTACGACGCGGGGCTACCGGTGTGGGGCTTCGCGGCGCACCCGCTCGTGGACGGCGACAAACTCATCTGCTTGGTGGGCGGCACGAAGGACCGATTGGTGGTCGCGTTCGACAAGAAAACCGGCAAGGAACTGTGGACGTCACAGAGTTGCCAGGGCGACTTCGGCTACTGCCCGCCGATGATCTACGAGTTCGGCGGAAAGCCGCAGCTCATCATCTGGCACGCGCGAGCGGTCGTCGGGTTGGAACCGAACACCGGGATGCAGTTGTGGCGAGTGCCGTTCGACTCGCGCGCCGCGCTCACCGCCCCAACCCCGCGAAAGGTCGGTGACGACAAGCTGTTCATCACGTCGTTCTACAACGGCTCAATGCTGGTGAAAGTCGGCACGGACAAGGCCGACATTGTTTGGAAGAGCAAGGCGAAAGGCGAAACGCCGGACCTCACGACCGACCTGAGTTCGATCATGGCGACGCCGGTCGTGGTAGGCGATCACATCTATGGCGTGTGCAGTTACGGTCAACTGCGGTGCATCGAAGCGAACACCGGGAAGCGTGTATGGGAAACGATGCTCGCGACCCGCGGCAAGCTCACGCCCGCGAAGATCGTGGAGAACCCCGAGCCTGACGACAAGGAGCGGTGGAGCCTCGCGTTCCTGATCCCGCACGGCGACCGCTATTTCCTGTTCAACGAACAGGGCGACTTGATCATCGCGAAATTGTCGCCGAAGGGTTACGAGGAGATCGACCGGGCGCACATCATCGACCCGACGAACACGATGGCCGGTCGCGGGCGGTTGGTGGTGTGGATGCACCCAGCGTTCGCGAACAAGTGCGTCTACGTCCGCAACGACAAGGAACTGATCTGCGTGAGTTTAGCGAAGTAGGGCGCTTCACCAGCCCGCAGCGCAAGCAAGGGTCAACCTTTGCCCTTGCTTGCGCTGCGGGCTGGTGAAAAGAAGCAACCGCATCACACCAACCCGCTCGCCGCGACCTTGATACCCTTCAGCGCCATCCGCAACTGCTCGGGGTTGGGCGAGAACTCCAGCGCCGTCGCCTTGTCGATGCGCCCGCCAAGGCACAGGTCTTCCAGGTTCTTGTTGAAGTCCATCATGCCTTCGTTGTAAAACGCGCGCATCGCGTCCAGCAGTTTCGCGTCCTGCGACTTCAGGATCAGTTCGCGGATCGTCGGGTTCACGATCATGATCTCGTTCGTCGGCACACGTGACACGCCGGGGATGCACGACGGCACCAACTTCTGCGCGACCACCGCACGCAAGTTGAACACCATCGATTGGCGCACCGCACCGTGCTGGCTCGGCGGAAACAGACCCAGAATGCGGTCGATGGTGCTGTACGCGTTCGACGCGTGAATCGTCCCGAACACGACGTGCCCGGTTTCGGCCGCGTGGACCGCCGACTCGAACGTCTCCGAGTCGCGCAACTCGCCCACAAGAATGATGTCCGGGTCTTCGCGCACCGCGTGCTTCAGCCCGGTGTGCCAGTCACACACGTCGAGGAACACCTCGCGCTGGTTCACGATCGACATCTTGTCCACGAACACGAACTCGATCGGGTCTTCCAGTGTGAGGATGTGCAGCGCTTCGGTCGAGTTGATGTAATCGAGCATCGACGCGATAGTGGTCGATTTGCCGGACCCGGTCACGCCCGCGAGCAGCACCATGCCCTGTTCGTAGTGGCACAGTTTCTCGATTGTGGGCGGCAGCCCGAGCTTCTCGAACGACGGGATGCTCTGGTTCACGAGCCGGGCGACCATCGCAAGTCTGCCGCGCTGCTTCAGCACGTTGACGCGGTAGCGGGCCTCGTCGGCGCCGATGACGTGCGCGAAGTCCGCGCCGCCGGTTTCGTCGAGAACCTTCTTGTCCTTGTCGCGCAAGATGGGGTAGATGAGTTTTTCGAGCGTCTCCTGTTCGAGCTTGGGCGTGTTCATCTTCTGGATGACGCCGCGTAATCGCATCATGCCCGGCAGCCCGGACTTCAGGTGAAGGTCCGAGCCTTTGTGAAGCATCACGGTGCGGAACAACTGGTTGATCTGCGGTTCGCCCGGCACGGTGGCCGCAACCTTCAGGCCCGGTTCCGGCGAGTTGATCGAGATCGCAACGTAGGGCACCGGCGGCGGCGGCGGAGGAGGAGGTGGCATCGAGTAAGTCCCTCTGGAAAACCAAGATGAACAACGATGGAGATTCGCGCAACAAGCCGTCGCCCTGCGTGGCGACGGCGCGAAGCAATTCCTACAGCCTGACGGAAACGCCCTTGCTCGCCAGGTACGCCTTCGTGTCGGGGATCGAGTATTCGTTGTAGTGGAAGATACTGGCCGCGAGCGCGGCGTCCGCGCCGGCCTCGAACGCGAGGCGCAAGTGCTCCGGGTTCCCGGCTCCGCCGCTGGCGACCACGGGAACGTTCACCGCGCGGCTCACCGCTTCGAGCATCGGAATATCGTAACCGTTTTTCGTCCCGTCCGCGTCCATCGACGTCAGTACGATTTCGCCCGCACCGAGTTCGACCACACGTTTCGCCCACGCGACCGCTTCGAGACCAGTTCCAACTCGCCCGCCGTTCACGTGTACCTCCCAGAACTCCTTGCCGTCGCGCTGGACGCGTCGCGGGTCGATGTTCACCACCGTTGCGCAGTTCCCGAACTTGCGGCTGACCGCGGCAATGAGTTCGGGCGTCTTCACCGCAGCAGAGTTCAGGCTAACTTTCTCCGCGCCCGCCTGGATGAGCTGCGTCGCGTCCTCGATCGTGCGAATCCCGCCGCCAACGGTGAACGGCATGAAGATTTGCTCCGCGACGCGACGCACCATCTCCAGCATGATCGCGCGCCCTTCGTGGCTCGCGGAGATGTCGAGGAACACCAGTTCATCGGCACCTTGTTCGTCGTACCGGCGCGCGACTTCGACGGGATCGCCGGCGTCGCGCAGGTCCACGAAGTTCGTGCCCTTCACCACGCGCCCCCGGTCCACGTCGAGGCACGGAATGATCCGCTTTGTGAACATCGGGTCCGCTGTGAGTCAAGAAAGTGAATCGCGTTCGTAGAGGAGATCGTACCGAGCGCGGTAGGGGTGGTCAATCAGCGCGAAGGACGCGCGGCCTACGGGAACAACTTCTTCACCTGTTTGCGCAGGTCGTCGGCAGTTTTTTCCGACCACGGGTAAATCACCCACGGCCCACCGATGAGGTCCGAGCCTGGCGACCGCTGCTGACCCGCGAGCGTGTACGCGGTATGCGTCGCGCCGGGTGCCGCGACGTACGCCCCTTCGACTTTGTTCAACAAGAGGAGGTACTGTCCCGGCCCCGTGTAACCGGTACAGTTCGGTAGGTCGGTCACGGCGATCTGAATTCCCTTCTCCGGCCCATCATTAAAAGACTCGACCACCGCGGCGACGATCGCGGGTCGGTCGGCCTTCTCCTTGTGCGGGGTCGGGAACGGTTGGTGCTGGCGCAACAGGAACACCTCGCGCCCGTCCTCACCGGTCGTCAGTTCGACGACGACCGGCACGGTCGCACCGGCGGCTTGGGCGCGCGACACCACTGGTGCGCGGCTCTTTGTCAGCGCCGTGAATCCGAGCCAACCGAGCCAGCCGACGAACAGTGCCGTGGCGATGATTAGCCGAACCCGCGGTGTCATCGGTCACCCCGCTTGGCCGTGTCGCCGAGCGTAATCTGGAACCCGGCCGCGAGCGTCTCGTGCAGGTCAAACAGGGCGTTGAAGTCGTTCGGGTCGTCGCGGTCCGACTTGCTCAGACGTTGCGCCTTGATGAGTTTAAACACGATCTCGCCGACGTGGTTGGTGGTCTTCACGCCCCACTGCTTGAACACGACGGGTGCCATCATGCCAAACTCGCGGACTGCGAGTTCACACGTGCCGTTGAGCAGTTCGGCCCCACTGACGTGCCGTTCTTCGCCTTCCTCGTCGCGCTCCGCTGCGGCGCGCCCGAGCCGGTCCTGCGTGTACGTGACCGCCTCACACACGAACTCGTAGGCTTCGTAGGTAAACCGCGAGTCTTCGCGACACAATTCAAGTATCTTCGCGTCCACGAACACCTCAATGAAGGCGGAGGGCGGAAGGGCGAAGGCGGAAAACCTGGAAGGCAGCAAACTTTGGTTTGATTCCGCCTTCCCCTTCCGCCCTCCGCCTTTCTATAGACCGGTTAAAACTTCGGCGGCGGCGACAGGCAATCGGCGGCCGTCCTCGAACTCGACGAGCAACCGGCGCGCGAGGATTTCGTGCCCGAGCACCCGCCCCTGCCCCTTCGCCGTGACGACCCGCGAGCCGATCGCGGGCAGTTCCTTCTGGAACTCTTCGTACACGTCCTGCTCGAACCGCAAGCAGCACTTCAGCCTGCCGCAACGGCCACTGATCTTGGTGGGATCGAGCGTGGACTTCTGCAACTTCGCCATCCGCATCGACACCGGTGGCATCACGACCATGTGCGTATTGCAGCACACCGGTTTGCCACAATCGCCATAGTCCGCGAGCAGTTTCGCTTCGTCGCGCACGCCGATCTGCCGCAGTTCGATGCGGGTGTGAAACTCGCGGGCCATGCTCTTGACGAGTTCGCGGAAGTCCACACGCCCTTCAGAGAGAAAGTAGAAGATCAGGCGCTCACCGCCGAACAGGTACTCCACATCGACAATTTGCAGCGCGAGTTTGTGCTGCGCGACGAGCCGCGTACCGCTGTCGTACTGCTGTTTCTGCTGAACCGCGATACTCGCGATCTTCGCGCGGTCCTCACTCGTGGCGACACGAACGATCTCTCCCCTGGTTGGCTCAGGGATGGCCGCGACCGCTTGAGGAGTGGCCGGGCACAGCACCTCGCCGCTCTCCAGTCCGCGCTCGGTCCGCAGAACGACGATATCCGCGCGGCGCACAGTAACGCCCAGCGGAGGTGTGAACTCACCGATGAACCGCATCGATCCGTGTCGGACAAGGAACGCGATCGTGGGTGGTGTGGTAGCCGTTGTCATGGAAGGTATCATGGCGGTTTCGCGTCACGTGTGCAACTCCACCACGTCTTTGTTGTGCAGTACGTGGTCCCGGCCGACGGTCTGACCGTCGTGGACAGCGGCGCCCCACACACGCGCCGACTTCACCGTGTCTTCGAGGTCGCGGTGAACCTTCCCCGCTAACTCTGCGACGGTTGCGCCACTCGGCGGCGTGAAAGGATTAGTCATGTCCGCGGGCTTACCCGGCTGCTTCGTGTAAATCCGCATCACGCCGAGCGACTCGTAAATCGCCTTGCGAAGTTCGTGCAAGCCATCGCCGCGTTCCGCCGAGACGACGAGAAGCGGGAAGCGCGTGCCGAACTCCTCGCGCGCGATCTCAAGCCGGATGTCGGCCGCGTCGTCGTCAGCCTTGTTCGCGACCAACAGCGCGGGAATCGAGTACAGCGTGGGATCGTCGATCGGCGGCGTTCCCGGTGGGACCAGTTCGCGACGCGCAACCTTCAACCGCTCAAGGGCGGCACGCGTCGCGGCCGGACCGTCGTCGTCGGCGAGGTCGAGGAACAGCAGCGCCGCGTCCGCGCCGCGAGTGACGTCAGTCACGAAGTTCTCGTAGTTATCCACGGTGATCGGCGGCAGGTCGATCAGTTGAACGCGAACGTCCTCATAGTCCATCATTCCCGGTACCGGCTCGCGCGTCGTGAACGGGTACGGCGCAACGGTCGGCGTTGCTTTCGTCAACTTCGTGAGCAACTGCGACTTGCCCGCGTTCGGCGGGCCGAGCAGCACCACTGTTCCGGCGCCCTGTCGCGGAAACTTGTACGTCCCGGGCGCGGCTTTCTTCGGACCCGATTTGGCTTGCTCGATTAAGTCCGTCAGTTCGGAAATCTTGGTTTTGAGTTCCGCCTGAACCTTTTCGCTCGCCTTGTGCTTGGGCAGCAGCACCCACATTTCCTTGAGCGCGACGAGTTTGTCTTCGGGTGTCTGCGCCTTCTTGTATCGCGCGTCGGCGTCGTGATAATGCGGCGGAAGGTTCACTGCCATTGCTTCTTCTCCTCGTTAGCCGCAAGCCGAAGGCGAGCGCTGGACGTTTGGAGATTCTACAACATCACCCACCCCACATCAGGAGCACGCATGTCGCTGTACGATCAGATCGAAGAAGCCGCTTCCGCAATTCGCGCGCGGTGGAAGCACGCTCCCGCAGCGGGGATCATCCTTGGCACCGGCCTGGGTAAGTTCGCTGAAGACGTGCAGGTGGACGTGACGATTCCCTACGGCGAGATCCCGCACTTCCCCGATTCGACGGCCCCAACCCACAAGGGGCAACTCGTGTGCGGCACGCTCGGCGGCAAGAAGGTTGCCGTCATGGAAGGGCGGTTCCACTTCTACGAAGGTTACACGATGCAGCAGGTCACGTTCCCTGTGCGTGTGATGAAGGCGCTGGGGGCAAGTGCCCTCGTCGTGACCAACGCGTGCGGCGGGATGAACCCGCAGTGGGGGCGCGGCGAGATCATGCTCATCGAAGATCACATCAACCTGCTCGGCGACAACCCGCTGATCGGCCCAAACGATGACCGACTCGGCGACCGGTTCCCGGACATGTGCAACTGCTACGACCGCGAACTGCTCAAACTAGGTCGGCTCATCGCAATGCAAGAGCAAATCGTGTGTCACCAAGGCGTGTTCGTCGCGGTGAGCGGGCCCAACCTCGAAACGCGAGCCGAATACCGGTTCCTGCGCACAATCGGCGCGGACGTTGTGGGCATGTCTACGGTCCCCGAGGTAATCGTAGCGGTTCACGCGAGGATGCGGGTGCTCGGTCTTTCCGTCATAACCGACGTGTGCCTCCCGGACGCACTCGAACCGGTGAGCATCCCGGACATCATTGCGACCGCGAACGAAGCCGAAAAGAAAGTGCGGGTGCTGATTCGTCGCGTGGTGGCTGAACTTTAAGAAGTGGCGCGAGTTCTGGCATTCCTCATTCGCACGTACTACGCTTGGGCGAGAATCCTGTTCGCGGGCGGCGGGCAGCAACATAGCGTTCATCTGGCCCACGACCGCGGTCACGGCGCGGTTCCTTGGAGGCCGGCGGTACTGGCCCGGTGTTCCTCGGCACTCTCGTCGCGGACGACGGACCGAAGCAGTCCCCGAGGAACTCGCGAGCGACGCCAACACCGGATTCTTGCAAAAATCCCTCCACACATGGCGACTTCCAAATCGCGCTCATCGCCATTGGCTTGTGAGGCGACGCCCGAAGAGGACAGGGAGCATAGGAACTTCGCCCGCGTCTGCCGCGCGTGCGCACCCGCCCATCTACATAGCTAATTCGGAAGCACGGGTGTGCAATCTTTCCCACCGCTATTTCCCCCGTGCCCTTCCAATCGGTCACGACGTGCGCGAACAATACCATCAGCCCCTTGCACGCGGCGCGAAGATGAGAGAAAGTGTAGAAAAGGGGTAACGATGGTGAATCCTCCATTTACCTCCGATACTCTTCATCAGAAGCACACGCGTTCGCTCCGCTGGAGTCACACCATGACACTGCCACGGTCGGCCCAACTGGCCGCCTGTTTCGGCTTCCTGCTGGCCGCCACCATCACCGCGTCGTCCGCGGCCGATCCCGCACCCAAGTGGGATCCAGCACGGACGACACCCCCAGAAGACCTCGCGGAATTGAAGGCGCTCCAGGCCACGGTCAACAACGTGGTCGATAAGTGCAAGCCCGCGACGGTCGCCGTATTGTACGGCGCGAGCGCCGGCAGCGGCGTGATTGTCAGCGCGGACGGACTTGTCCTGACTGCGGCACACGTCATCCGTGACTACGAGGCTCCGAAGAAAGGCTCGCTCGAAGGTAGGGCGAAACCGTTTGTTGCGGGCGAGTCCGTGACGATCATGCTCCACGACGGCAAGAAAGTGAAAGCCAAGACGCTCGGCATCAACGAGGGCATGGACAGCGGTATGGTGCAAATCACCGAGAAAGGGCCGAAGGACGGCAAGTGGCCGTTCCTGCCGGTCGCGAAGTCCGGCAGTCTGCCCAAAGGTCTGTGGGTGGTTTCTCTCGGCCACCCGAACGGCCCGAAGGACGGACGGCCACCGGTCGCACGACTGGGTCGCCTTCAAGGAAACACCAAGAGCGTTCTCCGAACCGACTGCACGCTGGTCGGCGGCGACTCCGGCGGACCGCTCTTCGACCTCAACGGACACGTGATCGGTATCCACAGCCGTATAGGGCTTCCCATCTCGCAGAACCTTCACGTGCAGGCCGACCAGTTCAAGAACGACTGGGACAAACTCGTCGCGGGAGAATGGGTGGACAAGCCCGCGACCGCCAAGACCGGCGGCGCGTACATCGGCGTGGTGTTCCCGGACGAAGAGGAAGATGACGCGTGGCTGAAGGACGTCGAAGAAGACGCCCCCGCCGCGAAGGCCGGACTGAAGTCGGGCGACACGATCACCAAATTCAACGACACAAGTGTGAAGACCGTGAAGGCGTTCCGCAAACTGATGGAGTCTGCGAAGCCGGGCGACAAGGTGAAACTCACCGTGCGCCGCGGGACGGTTGTCATGGCTCTGACCGTCACTCTTACCAAGCGTGCGTGACACGCCGATGAATTTTCCTATTCCCTCCCACGGGTCACAGTGCCCGTGCCATGTTCCTCCTCGTTTTCGTCCTCATCACACCCATGCTGGAGTTACGACCGATGATCGCGCGTCTGATAGCCTCCGCCGTGGTTCTGGCCGCCGCTGGTTCCCCAGCTTTCGCTCAGCTCGGCAAGGATTCCAAACTGCTCGCCCCGTTCAAGCCGGTCGTGGCGAAGGCCAACGAATCGACCGTGCGGATCAAGTGTGACGACAAGGACACGATCCTAGGCACCGTCGTGGACGCGGACGGCTACATCCTCACGAAACTGAGCGAGTTGCGGGGCGTGATCTACGTCCGGTTGCCCGACGGCAGCGAGTACGAGGCCGCCACCATCGCAGCGCACAAAGAGACCGACCTCGCTCTCATCAAGGTGGATGTGAAGGGACTGAAAGCGGTCAAGTTCGCGGACACCGTGAAGGTTCCCGCGGGGAACTGGCTCGCGGCGGCCGGCCCGACCAGCGACCCCGTTTCCGTGGGCATCGTCAGCGTGATGACCCGGAAGTTGACCGGACCCGACGACACCCGTATCGCGAACCTGAACCCGAACCGCGGGTTAATGGGCGTCTTCCCGGTTGACGAAAAGGACGGCGACGGCAACCCCGCCGGCGCGATGCTCTCGCGGGTGGTGCCCGACGGCGCGGCCGGGAAAGCCGGGTTGAAGGTCGGGGACGTGATCGTGGAACTCAACGGCAAGGCCGTCGCCGACCAGGAATCGCTGCGCGACCAGTTAGACCGCTTGGTGAGCGGTGACGTGGTGACCGTGAAAGCCAAGCGCAAGGGCGAGGTCAAGGACTTCAAGGTGACACTGGGTAAGGCCGATCCGAGCCGCGGTGACATGCAGAACGCGATGGGAAGCACGCTGTCCGGGCGCCGGACCGGGTTCCCGCAGGTGCTCCAGACCGACCTCGTCGTTGACGCGAAAGACTGCGGCGGTCCAGTCGTTGACCTCGACGGGAACGTGCTGGGTATCAACATCGCGCGTGCGGGCCGCGTGGAAACGTGGATCCTGCCGAGCGAGGTGATTCGGCCGCTATTGCCGGATTTCAAGGCCGGCAAGTTCGCCCCGCCGACCGCGGTCAAACTGCCGTTCGCGATACCGTTTCACAAGCCGAACAAGTGACCAGCCGACAGAAGAAAGGCAGTATTAACCACAGAGTCACAGAGGACACAGAGGAAGACAAAAGGCAGAGAGAAGAGAAGAATTGAGTTCTATCTTCCTCGGCGTTTTATCTTCCTCTGTGTCCTCTGTGACTCTGTGGTTAATACTGCCTTTCTCTGCTCTTGGTTTTCTGTTGTGCTTTGTTACGGCCAATCATCTTCGTCTTCTCTGCCGCGCCGTTGGGGTTGAATCGCGTTCGCGAGACCGCGTAGCATGCCCGGTCTCCCGCGCTCGCGATGTCCGATTCGGGCGATCCGACACGACCGCGGCGGTCGCACGGACGCGGGCACATGCCGACGATCAACAAGCGGTTCCTCTTCAAACTCGTCCTCGTTCTCGTCGCCTTCGTCGGCGTGCTGGTTGCCGCGCACGCGGTGCAGTCGCAGCGCATCCCGACCGCGCTGAAGCGCCAGTCGGAGCGCGCCGCTGAAGCCGACCACCTCGACATGGCGGTCCACTACCTGCGGCAATACTTGGAGTTCCACCCCGAAGATGTGGACTCGCAAGTACGACTTGCCGAATTCCTCGCAATGCGCCCCGTGACCCAACGTGGTCGGGCCGAACTCCTGTTCCTCTACGACAAAATCCTGCGTGTCGAACCGGACCGGCACGACACGCGGCGCGCGGCGATCGAAACCGCACTGCGCCTCGGCAAATACGCGGACGCGGTCACTCACGGCGAAGTTCTGCTCAAACAATTCTCCACAGAAGCGGCACTGTGGCACCAACTCGCCGAGGCTCAAACTGGCCTGACGCAATACGCCGCTGCACGCAACTCCTACGAAGCCGCCGTCCGGCTCGCGCCAGAGGAACTCATCGGCTACCAGATGCTCGCGCAACTCGTGTGGAAGAACATCGAAGACACACCGGGCGCGCGCGCGGTTTTGGACCGCATGGTGAAGGCGCTCCCGCAAGACCCTGAAGCGTTCCTCATCCGCGCCAGGTTCGAGACGTTCACCGCCGACGAAGCGGGCACCGCACCCGTGGCAGGCGCGCCCCCATTCCGTCGCGCGGTCAGCGACCTTCAACGCGTCCTCGAACTCGATCCCGAACACGCGGAAGCGGCGCTGTTAATGTCCGAGATCATGCAGCGGACCCGGAACATCCCGGCGGCGCACGCGCTGCTCCGCGACGCGGTCTCGCTGTATCCGAAGAACCTGAAACTCGTTCGCGGGCTGTCGTGGCTGGAACTGGTTCGCGGCAACACAGCCGCGTCCATCACGGTGCTCGAAGACGGGTTGAAGGCCACGCCCGACGGTTTCGACCTGATGGTGCCACTCGCGGACCTCCTCGTTCAGCAAGGCGACACCGCGCGGACCATCGAACTCTTGAAGCGCCTTGAGACACGGAAGGCACCCGCGACACAGGTGAGGTACCTGAAGACCCGCATCGCGATGCGCGAGCAACACTGGCAACAAGCCGTGACGATGATCGAGAGCCTACGTGCCGAAGCCGAGGTGATGAAACTCCCGGGTCTGAGCATCCAACTCAACCTGCTCCTCGCCGCGTGCCTGAACAAGTTGGGTGATCCGGTCGCGGAAGAACAAGCGTACCAGCGGGCCACGAACGCCGACCCGAAGAACGTGACCGCCCGCGTCGGTCTCGGGAACCTGTACCTGAATCTCGGCAAGTTCGAAGCCGCAGAGCGCGAACTGGACAAGGCGCTTCAATCGCCCTATGCGACAGGCACCGTGGTTATGCAGTGGGTGAAGCTGAAATCGCGGTTGATCCCGGCCGGCAACGTCGCGGAGTGGCAGCGACTCGAAGCCGCGATCCCCAAATTCGTCCCGCGGTTCGCGCGAGGCTCGTCCGAGCCGATCATCCTTCTCGCCGACGTGTGGACCGCTCAAGGCCGCTCTGCGGAAGCAGTGAAGCTCTTGCGCCAGGAATCCGTCCGTCGCGCCGGGGACGGGCACCTCTGGGCCGCACTCGCGCTACTCACCGCCGACCTGAACGGGTGCGCCGCCGGTCTCACCGTTCTCGACGAAGCGCAGGCGTCGGTCGGCGATTGTGTGGACGTGCGGCTCTCTCGCGCGGCGCTCTACGCCCGCGAACCGGGTCGTGTGCGCCCGCTCGACCCGCTCGACGATCACATCGAAAGCTGGCCCGAGAACGAACAACTCCGGCTCCTCGCGGGTTTGATCGAGGTCCACGACCGCCTCGGCGACCGTGAAAACGTGGTGCGTGCGCTGCGCCGCATCGTCGCGAGTCAGCCGTCGAACGTCGCGATGTGGTTGAAGCTCCACGAGCGCGCCGGCACCGGCGAAGCAGCCACCGCCGCGCGAACCGCGATTGTGAAACTCGAAGGCGAGAACGGCCCTTCGGTCGTGTTGTGCGACGCGCGCACCGCGACCGCCGAGAACGCCGCGACGGTCGCGACCCGCGTGACGGGCGCATTCGGCGCGAACCCGACCCGTGCCGACGTGTGCCTCAGCCTCGCGCGCCTGAAGCAACTCACTGGTGATCCCAACGGCGCGGCGGCACTCCTGGAGCGATCATTCGTGTTGGAGCCGACGAAGTACGAAGCCGCCGAAGCAGTGCTCATGCACTTCGCGCATTCTGGCGCGACCGAGCGCACCAACCAACTCCTCACGCGGCTCGCGACCGACCCCCGCTGGGCCGGTGAGCCGTTCCGCCGCGTCGTCGCGCACGTCCTCCCAACACTTCCTGCGACTGCGGTCGCGTCCGTGCTGACTGCCTGTCGGCCACTCGTGGAACGCGACCCGAACGGACTCGCGTGGTTCGCGGAATGCGCCGTCGTGTTCATGCAACCTGATGCCGGCGTACTCCTGGATGAGGCGACCCGCCGACCCACAGCGAACGCGGACGACTGGCTCCGCAAGGCGATGTTCATCTCGAAGGAGAACCCTGCGGCCGGCCCAGAAATCCTCGCTGCGGCACGAGTACGGCTCACCTCGCCCGCGTACTTCGGGATGGTAGCCGTGTACTGCGAAACCGCCGCCGGCAGCACATTCTTCCCGGAAGCAACAAGCCCCGCCGACAAACGGGCACTCGCACAGTCGCGTCTCGCGGTGAAACTTTGCAAGTCGCAACCGGCCGAGGGTGGCAAGATTCTCGAAACGTTCCTGGCGCACGACGACATCAAACCGGCAGACGCGGACTGGGCGCGGCGGAATCTCGCGATGCTGTACGCGGTCGGCGGCACACCCGAAGATCGCGTCAAGGCGATAGCACTGCTCAAAGACGTGAAGACGACCGAGAACGCCAACGCAGAGGAACTTCGCACCACCGCAAGCGTACTCACCACGCTCGGCCGTTACCTCGAAGGATCGGACAAGCGCGCGGTGCTGAACCAGGCGATCACGTCGCTGGCTGCGGCTCACAAGTTGACGAACGCCCCAAGTCACCTGTTCGCGATGTCGCAACTGCACCGCGCCACCGGCAACCGCACCGCGAGCCGGACGTGTCTCCAGCAGTTGCTCAAAGACCCGCGCGACCCGTCGTATGCGTTCTACTTGCGTGCCGCCCTCGACGAGCTGGTGGAGGACGGGAACTTCGCGGCAGCGTCCACGTTCGCTGCAAAACTGTTGGCGTCACACGGTGGCGACTTCAACGCGCTGGCCAGTGTCGCGAAGTTCGAGTGCAAGGCGGGCCAACCGGAACGCGGCCTCACCGTTGCTGAAGATTACGCGCGAGTCGCGGATGTTGGCGCAGGTGACTACCTCGTGCGATCAGCGCGCGTCGCGGAGCTGCTCGACGAACTGAGCCGGTTGCCGAACGTGCGCGGCACGCCGGTCGGCCGAAAGATGACCGACGCGGCCGTCGAGCGATACTCGGCCGTCGTACCGAACCGCCCGGAGGCGATCGTCGGTGTAGCCGGCGCGCTCGCCGCCGACGGGCGCACTGCGGACGCCTTCGACCGCGTCGATCGCCTCGGGCGCTACCTGCCCGCGCGCCTGCGGGCCAGCGCCGGACTGGCGATCGTGCGTGGCGGAACAGTCACCGACCGACAGAGTGAGTTGGCGCGCAAGTGGCTCGACGACTGCCTCAAGGAAGAACCGGATTCCGTGCCGGTGATGCTCAACCGCGCCGAGTTCCTCGCGATTCGGCGTGACACGAACGGGGCGATCGAAGGTTTCGAGAAGGTGGTCGCGAAGGAGCCGAAGAACGTGATCGCGCTGAACAACCTCGCGTGGCTGCTCGCCGCGGACCCGGCGACTGCGGAGCGCGCGCTCGATCTGGTGGCGAGGGCGACACGCGAGGGCGGGTTGACTGGCGAACTTCTGGACACGCGTGCTCGCGTGCAGATCACGTTGCGCCAGTTCGCCAAAGCCGAGCGCGACCTGGCCGAAGCGATCGGCCACGAACCGACCGCGCTACGACAGTTCCACGTCGCGCTGTTGTGGATGAGTCAGTCGCCGCCGAATACAGCGGAAGCGAACAAGGCGTTCGCGGAGGCCAAGCGTCGGGGCATCGAATCGAAGGGCATCCACCCCGCGGACCTGCCGACGTTCAAGGTGTTGGATGCGGTGAAGTAGCGTTGGTTCTTGTTAGGGTGGGTCGGCTTTGCGCAGGCCCACCACGCAATACCAGAACGATGAACGTTGCAACGATAGCACAGCGATTGTGGGCCTGCGCACAGCCTTGTCCCACCCTACACAGACAGTTCGCCCACGACCAGCGTCACGTCGTCGGTCAGTTTGGTTTCGCCACGGAACGCGCACTGGTCCGCGAGCAATCGCTCCGTAAGCGCGTCAGCGGCGATGAAACCGTGCGCCCGGAGCGACTCCTCCAATCGCTCGGTGCCGTAGCCTTCACCCATCTCGTTCCGCGCTTCAACTAACCCGTCGGTGTAGAAGCAGAGCCGATCGCCCGGTTCGAGCTGCACTGAGTTCTCACGATACTGCTCGTCTGGGACGATGCCCAACATGAAGCCCTGCGCCGAAAGCGGTTGCACCAGCCCGGACCGCGCGACGAGCCGCAACGGGTACGGGTGCCCCGCGTTCGCGTACGTCAGCACCCGGGTTCGACGGTTCAACACTCCATAGAACGCAGTCACGAACCGTTCGTCTGCCAACCCTTGCAGTCGTGCGTTCATCTCGGACAGAACCGCACCGGGCGAAGTCGTGGAGCCTGACACATCTGAAAACGCCGTCCGCGACATGATCGCTACCATCGCCGCAGCGATGCTGTGGCCGCTTGCGTCGGCGATGAGGAACCCCAGGTGGTCCGGGTCCGGTTGGGCGATGTCGTAGTAGTCGCCACCGAGGTGGTCGAGGGGCGCGTAGTGGACGCCCCACTGCAACTCCGGCCAGGCCGGGGGCGCGTGCGGGAGCAGCAGGCGCGTCTGGAATCGCCCAGCGGCGCGCAGGTTGTACCGCAACTCCTCGTCACGCGACATCACCTCGTCTAGCGCGCGTTTCAACTCACGGGTACGGTGTTCGACGAGCCGGTCCAGGAATTCGGCGCGCTGGCTCATCAGCATGCGAGTTGACATGATCCCGAGAACACGCCGGTCGGAGTCCACAACGGGAAGATGCCGGACGCGGTGCCGGCTCATCAGTGCCATCGCGTCTTCCCAGTTCACGTCCGGCGCGATGCTGTGTGGGTCCGGCGTCATCCATTCGGAAACGGGGGTCTCGCGCCAGCCAGGTTCCACGTCCGCGACGCGGCGCAACAGGTCACGTTCTGTGAAGATGCCGGTCAACTCCGTGCGATCGTTCACGACGATGACCGCACCGATCCGGCGCCGATTCATCAGGCCCATCACGTCCCGGAGCGGACACCAACCCGGCACCATGACCGGTTCGGATTGCATCACCTGTCGAACGGTCAGCGATTCTTGCCGCATAAGGCTACTACTCCTCTGAAATCGTGCTGTCCGCACCGCGAAATCCGCCGGACGCGATTTGAGGGGGAATTATAGCCACCTCGGGCCGATGTGAAGTGAATCCGATGAATGCGACCAAGGGAAACTTGACACGGCACACCGATGGTACAAGATACCTAACAGTCTGACCCCTCACCGGGAGAGGCCCATGCCGATCTGGGTTCGACAAGCAGCGGCGGTGCCGGTCCGCAACGGTCATGTGTGTTTGGTCAGTTCGAGTGGTGGCCGGCGCTGGGTGGTGCCAAAGGGTCAGATCGATCCGGGCCATACACCCGGCGAGGCGGCCCTCGTAGAAGCGTGGGAAGAAGCCGGGCTCGTTGGAGCGCTCGACGCCGAACCGCTCGGTTCTTACGCCTACGAGAAACTTGGCCGTGAGTTGCACGTCCTCGTCTACCGCATGGTCGTGACCGAGGTCCGCGACGAGTGGCCGGAGCGCGACCTCCGCGTGCGCGTCTGGTTGCCGCTCGACGAGGCTCTCGACCGGATCGAGGAACTGGGGTTGCGCGATCTTCTCAGGTTAGCCTTTCACTTGAAGAAACCGACCCGGGCCATCCTCGCGACGGTGTAACGCCGCTTGCGGCTTCGCGAGCCAGTCGCGAAGCCGCAAGCGGCCACTCCATTACTACAGCAGAGGCAAGATCACTCGATCCACGTCGGCTTCGTTCTGGACCGGCGGAACGCCGCCATGCAACTCCCACGACTCCTTCAGTTCTGCCGAAGCGCCAGGCGCGAGCGTAACCAACTCCCCGACCGTCTCCATTTCCAGCATGTCTTCGTTCGAGAAGGTCTGGTAGCGGGTCCCGCGATCCGGGTACACGGCCCCTTCGCGGTAGCCGAATCGTTTCACGAACAGCACGCCGGAGTTCAGATACGCGACCCATCCTTCGCGGTGCGCCAGCCCGATTTTGGTCGGCCCCTTGTTCACGTCCTGACGGAGAAATGCGTACCTCGCCCCAAATGTCCAGCGGGTGTCAGCGAAATCGAAATACGGCCACAGAATGAGTTCCTGGTTAGGAGCGAAGTCGGCGGGTGACCTCGCGTTCTTTGGGTGTAGCGGGTGGCACTTCTTGGGCGGCAGCGGGATCACCTCGACGCCGCCGGGCGCCATCACGGTCGGCCCCCACGGGGCCAAGTCGGTCGGTGCGTTGCCGACGTTCGTGACGCGCAGCGTCACGTCCACGCGTGTGCCGCGCGCGCCGAGCCGCAGCTCCATCACCTTCTGCACGCCATACTCGTGTTCCACCGGGGCGGTGATGCGAGCCGCGTGCGCGCCGATCTGCTCCCACTGCACGGGCCGGTTGTCGGCGAAGTACGTTCGGGTAAGGTCTTCTGGAGCGAGCCAGAACCGGTGGCCGCCGCGGATCTGCCATTCGGTTTCGCCCGTTCCGCCCATCATGGAGTCATAGTTCTTTAGAACGTTGAACCCGCTCGGCAGTCGGTACGCGATGACGCGCGGACCGACATCGAGAGTGACGACCAGTTCCACGTCGCCGTTACTAAGGCGTAGGTTATTCTTCCAGCCACGATACTCGATGACTTCCACGTCGGAACCTCAAACGGGAGAGGAAAACGAAGAACGGCCGGCATGTTACCATGTCGGCCGTTCGGTTGGTACCGGGTTTGGTTACCTCGACTTCAGCGCGCGGGCACCGTAGCGCCAGGTGCCGAGAGTGCCAAGTGCAATCACGCCGAGGAGCAGGCTTGCGGGAGCGGGAACTGGGTTCGTCGGGATCTCCGGCTCGCCGACCGGCGGGTTCGTCGGGGGCTCCGGGGTCTCCGGTTGGCCGACCGGCGGTGTGGTCGGCGGCGGGTTAGTGGTCGTCGGAGGGGGCGGGTTGGTCGTCGTCGTGCTGCCGCCCGGCGTTGTCGTCAACGTGTTACCATTCCCGGGGTTGCCGCCGGTCAGGAACCCGCCACCACCGGACCCGCCGCCGAGTCCACCGCCGGACCCGCCACCACCAGCGAGCGGGGCGACACCAATCCCGCCACCATCGGCCGTCAACGCGCGAGCGAAGGCGCCGCCACCGATGGCACCGCCGCCCTTGAACCGCAGGGCGAACTGTGACTGTGCAACGACCTTGTCCGCGTTCTCGATGCCCTTCAACCGGATCAGTTCACGACCGCGGAGGTCCGCGTTCTCGTAAAAGAGCGCGTCATCGGTCCCCGTGAGTGCGGTCAGGTAGGCTTGAGCCTTCGTAACGTACGCCGGGGCGTCGGCCTTCGGGTAATTCGCCTGGAGGTCGCCCGCGAACAGATCCAACTTGAGTGCGCCTTCGGCCGGTTCTGATTCCTGAATGATCTCCCAAAGGGCGATCTGGAACGCAGCCGCTTCGTCGGCAGCGACGGTCTTCAGGACCGGATCACGGAAGTTGCGACCGAAGAGTTCGAGAATGTATTTGGTGCGGCGTTCGGCGGCATTGCCGGTCTCGTCACCGTGCACGCCCGCGAGGTTGTAGTTCTCGATGGCGCCGATGTCGTTAGTCTGGAAACGGTAGAGTTTGTCCGCGGTGATCGGAACGAGGAGTTCGGCGCAGTAGCCGGTGAAGGTCCGACCCAGTCCCTGCGTGCTGAACTCGGACGCGGGGACTTCCCAGCGGAACACGCCAGCAGTGCAGACCGCTTCCTTGCCCTTCCGCTTGTACTTGTACTGCTCTTTGGGTTCGAGTTTGGAGTAGAACACCTCAAGAGCCGGTTCCTGGCCGTGCGATTGGGTTTGCAGTGCGAGTGCCAGCGGAAGGGCCGCAACGAGGGCTACGAGTCGGGTGCGGACGAGGTAGTTGAACATGACGGACGATCTCCAGCGGTGGCGCCAGGACCGGGACATCTACGATGTGGGGGCGGGACCACTCCCAATATCAGACGATACCCCAGCCGGTTGCCCGGCGGGTAGCCCGATCTCGGCGGAAAGTGCGCGAGTCGTATCAGATTGAACGGTGGCGCGAACTGGAGCGATTATTTCGGCACCACGCGACCAGAAGTTCAGTTTCCGCAACACGCTTACACCGCAACACGGCGTTTCACGCAATAGTGTTCGGCACGGCATTTGTTGTCAGTGCGAAGCAGGCGTCCGCCCGCGTCGATCCTGACGGAGTTTGCTGTCGGCCGCGTGAAGGGCATGATTACAGACACAATCGCCGGAAGTGGTGTTGGTTACCGCGCAGCGTCGAACG